>NZ_JBAYTI010000001.1:0-118627 GCF_041675725.1 Castellaniella sp.
CAGGGCCTATGGCTTCAGAAACTTTGAGAATTACCGCATGAGAGTCTTGGCTCAATGCGGTTGGAACGGTGTCATCAACCGTGTCTAGTGAATGCCCATCCCCCGTTTATGGGGTAGAGCCCAGTGGATCAAGGTTTGCTAAAAATCTCAATCCTGACAAGAGTTTACGACCTTTCTTGGCGTTCTGTGGAAGTCCGTGGAAAGTCGATATGGAGCGGGTGATGGGAATCGAACCCACGCTTGAGGCTTGGGAAGCCGCCGTTCTACCATTGAACTACACCCGCCGGGGGGCCACGATGGCAGATCTTGCTAAAATGAAGCGCTGCCACAAACCCCGAAGCTTTGCATTTTATCAGTATTTTGAATCCTTCCAAATCCCCTCTGCCCACACCCACGTCGCTGGGCCCTTCGGGGCGCACGCACATCCATAGTTTCGTGCATCGTCGGGCCCACATCACCGCCGCCCAGGAAGACGCATTGGCACGCTGGCTGCCGCAATGGTCCGTACCCTGGCAAGACACGCCGCTGGACTTTGTGCAGGTGTTCGGGCGGCAGGCCCCGGTCGTGCTGGAGATCGGCTTCGGTATGGGGGAAACCACGCGCCAGATCGCGCAGGCCCGGCCAGATGAAGACTTTCTGGCCATCGAGGTCTTCCAGGCCGGCGTAGGAGCACTGCTACGGCAGATCCATGAGCACGGCCTGGGCAACATCCGCATCATCCAGCACGATGCGGTCGAAGTCCTGCAAACCATGATCCCGCCTGCGAGCCTCGCCGGCGTGCACATTTATTTCCCCGATCCCTGGCCCAAGAAGCGGCATCACAAGCGGCGCCTGATCCAGGCCCCGTTCATCGAACTGCTGGTCAGCCGCATGGCTCCGGGTGCCTATCTGCATTGCGCCACCGACTGGGCGCCCTACGCCGAACATATGCTGGCGGTCCTGTCCGACCATCCGGGGCTGCAGAATCTTCATGACGGCTTCGCGCCACGGCCCGCCTGGCGGCCGCAAACCAAATTCGAACGGCGGGGCCTGCGTCTGGGCCATGCCAGCCATGATCTCATCTTTGCCAAACCAAGGTCGAGCCACGATGTATCCTGAAATCACGCCCTATGCGCAAGGCCATCTCGATGCGGGGCAAGGGCACCTGGTGTACTGGGAGCTCTGCGGCAACCCCGAAGGCCGTCCGGTCATTTTTCTGCACGGCGGGCCGGGGGCGGGTTGTGCCGTCCACCATCGCCGCCTGTTCGATCCGCAACGCTACCGCATCCTGTTGTTCGACCAGCGCGGCTGCGGCCGGTCTACCCCATCGGCATGCCTCGAACACAACACCACGCAAGACTTGATCGCCGACATCGAAGAACTGCGAACCACCGTCCTGCAAGCGGACACCATGGTGGTGTTCGGCGGCTCCTGGGGCTCGACTCTGGCGCTGGCCTATGCTCAGACCCACCCACGGCGGGTCGCCGCTCTGATCCTGCGTGGCATCTTCCTGCTGCGCCAGGCCGAGCTTCGCTGGTTTTATCAGGAAGGCGCCTCGTGGCTGTTCCCCGACTACTGGCAGGACTACCTGGCCCCCATCCCCGAGGCCGAACGGCATGACCTGATCACCGCCTATCATCGGCGCCTGACTGGCGCGGACGATACGCTGCGCTTGCAGGCCGCCCACGCCTGGACACAATGGGAAAGCCGCACCATCAGCCTGCTGCCCAATCCGGAACACCTGCACTCGCATGCCACGGACGCGGCGGCCCTGGCGTTCGCCCGCATCGAAAACCATTATTTCCACCATCACGGCTTCATCGAGGAGGGCCAGTTGCTGGCCCAGGCCAGCCAGCTGGCGGACATCCCGGGGGTCATCATCCAAGGGCGCTATGATGCCTGCACCCCGGCCCGCTCAGCCTGGGATCTACACCAGGCCTGGCCGCGCGCCGAGTTCCACCTGGTTCCGGATGCCGGCCATGCCTATGATGAGCCCGGCATCCTGAAACAGCTGCTGGCCGCCACCGACCACTTTGCCCAAGCCTGACGAGACCCTGCCATGAGCCTGACCCTGCATCTGAATGGGCAACGCACCACCCTGGAAAATGCCCGCACCATACGCGATCTGCTCGCCCAACTGGGCCTCGAAGACAAGCGCATCGCCGTCGAACGCAACGGCGAGATCGTGCCCAAGAGCAGCCACGCCAATACCCTGCTGGCCGAGGGCGATCAAATAGAGATCATCACGGCCGTGGGTGGCGGTTAGGCTTGTGGGCCAAGCATAACAAGCGGGTCATGGCAAGCAGGCGCCACGGCGTTGCTTAACGGCGCCCGCTCATGCCGGGCAGACCACGCATATTACCCATGGCTCGCATCATCTTGGCCATGCCGCCCTTTTTCATCTGCTTCATCATGCCCTGCATCTGATCGAACTGCTTGAGCAGGCGGTTGACCTCTTGCACCGGCACGCCGGCCCCGGCTGCGATGCGGCGCTTGCGGGAAGCCTTGATGAGCTCGGGCTTACTGCGCTCGAGCGGCGTCATCGAATTGAGTATGCCTTCGGTGCGTGCCAACTGTTTTTCGGCCTGGCCGCCCTGCACCTGCGCCGCTGCCTGGGCGAACTGGGCTGGAAGCTTCTCTAGCAGGGATCCCATATCGCCCATTTTCTTGACCTGTTGCAGTTGCTCGCGAAAATCGTTCAGGTCGAAACGCGCACCGGACTTCAGCCGCGAGGCCAGCTTCTGCGCTTCGGCGATGTCGATGTTCTTTTGTGCCTGCTCGACCAGCGACACGATGTCGCCCATGCCCAGGATACGCTGGGCCATGCGCTCGGGATGGAAGGGTTCGAGGCCATCGAGCTTTTCAGAGACCCCCACGAACTTCAGGGGCTTGCCCGTGATCTGGCGCACCGACAGGGCTGCGCCACCCCGCGCGTCGCCATCCAGCTTGGTGAGCACCACCCCGGTCAACGGCAACGCCTGGGCGAACGCCTGAGCGACATTGACGGCATCCTGACCCTGCATGGCATCGACCACGAACAGGGTTTCAACGGGTTCGAGCACCGCATGCAGTTCGGCGATTTCATCCATCATGGCCTGATCGATGCCCAAGCGCCCGGCCGTATCGACGATGAGCACGTCGTGGTGATGCCGCCGCGCATGATCCAAGGCCTGCCTGGCGATATCGGACGGCTTCTGTTGGGTGTCCGTTGGCAGGAAGTCCACCCCCACCTGGCCCGCCACCGTCCGCAACTGTTCGATGGCGGCCGGGCGGTAGACGTCTGCGCTGACCACCAGAACCTTCTTCTTGCCCGTTTTGCGCCCCTGCTGGACATGCCCGCCCTCGGACAGCCACTTGGCCAGCTTGCCGGTGGTGGTGGTCTTGCCCGCCCCCTGCAAACCCGCCATGAGGATGACGGCAGGCGGCTGCACGGCCAACGACAATTCGGCAGCCCCATCGCCCAGGTCGCCACCCATGAGAGCGGTGAGTTGCTTGTGCACCACCCCGACCAGCGCCTGGCCCGGATTCAGGCTGCCAACGACCTCTTGGCCCAACGCCTGTTCTTTGACGCGTGCCACGAATTCGCGCACGACCGGCAGGGCCACATCGGCCTCGAGCAGCGCCATGCGCACTTCGCGCAGCATGTCCTGTGTATTGGACTCGGTCAGCCGGGCCTCGCCCCGCATGGTCTTGACGATGCGCGAAAGGCGGGAGGTGAGATTGTCTAGCATAGAAAAATCCAAAAACTGGTTGATGCAGCAGGCAGGGCTTAAAATGAAAGATTACTGCTTGCGTTGTGCAAGCCGCCAAACGCCAACGAAACCATGTCCGTCAGCATTGTATTTCACTTGCTTGCTGCACTGGCCTACGCCTTGCTGGGCTTGGCGGTCTGGCGCCCGCTGTTGCGCCCTTCGATCCGCCCCGCCGCCGAACCCGATCTGGCCAGTTGGGCTGCTTCTGCACCCATCTCGCCACGCCTGGGCCGGGTGTGCCTGCTGGGTGCCATTATCCTCCATGGTGCCGGGTTGGGCACGGCGATTCTGGTGCCTCAGGGGCTGTACCTGGGCTGGGCCCTGGCTTTGTCGGTCGCCTTCTGGCTGGGCATGATCGTATTCTGGATCGAAAATTTCCTGCTGCGCCTCGATAGCCTGCAACTGCTGTTGCTGCCAGCCGCTGCGCTGGCCTGCATATTGGCTGCCCTGTTCCCCGAAGGCTATCTGGTACCCCATGCCAGCAGCGACTGGCTTCGCCTGCACCTGCTGATTTCCATGGTCGCCTACGGCCTAATGACGGTCTCGGCGCTGCATGCCCTGCTCATGGCCACGCTCGACCGCCACCTGCACCGCCCCATCCTGACGCAGGACGATGCAGGGCCCATGCACAAGGCCATGGGCCTGCTGCCCCCGTTGCTTACCCTCGAGCAGCTGTTGTTCCGCCTGATCGGCATCGGCTTCATTGTACTCACCCTCTCGATCCTGACAGGCATCATCGTATCGCTGCAGTTTAGCGACCTCATCCTGCCACTGGACCACAAATCCGTCTTCACGCTGCTATCCTGGCTCACCTTCGGTGTGCTGCTGACGGGCCGGCGCCTGCGGGGCTGGCGCGGGCGCACGGCGCTGCGCTGGACACTGGCCGGTTTTGTCTTCCTGCTGCTGTCGTATACCGGCAGCCGCTTCGTTCTTGAAGTCATACTGCAAAGGGCTCCGCTTGGCTAAGTTTCTGCTGTGGGCCGTCGTCATCCTGGCGGTCCTCCTTGTCTCACGCATCCTCGCCCAACAAAAGGCCCGCGCCCGGCACCTCGCCGAACGGCGCCAGGCCGAGATCGGGCAGCAGGCGGCCGAAACCATGGTGCGCTGCGCGCACTGCCAAGTCTACCTGCCCCGTTCCGAGGCATTCCTCAGCCAGGGGCGCACCTGGTGCAGCGCCGAACACGCCCGCATGGGGCTCAAGAGGTGAGCCCGCGCGCAAAGGCACGCACCGCATCGAGCGCCCTGCCAGGTGCTGCGCTGCCGCGCGATATGTACACCCTGGTGCTCGAAGGCGACGGCTGGCTGGCGCCCGCCAGAGACATCCTGCGCCGGCCCTCCCCCAACCACGATCAGCGCCCTGGCCAGGAAGACCCGACGCTACTTGTGTTGCACAACATCAGCCTGCCGCCAGGTCATTTCGGTGGCGATGCGATCATTGATTTTTTCTGCAATACGCTGGATGTCAGCCGCCATCCGTGGTTCGAAAACATCCGCGACCTGAAGGTCTGCGCGCATTTCCTGATCCGCCGCGATGGCATGATCGTTCAGTTTGCGGCCACCACCGACCGCGCCTGGCACGCTGGTGTCTCTTCATTCAGGCGCCGCACCCACTGCAACGATTTTTCGATCGGCATCGAGCTCGAGGGCACCGACCACATACCCTATACGCCGGCCCAATACACACGGCTGGCGGCACTGACCACAGCCCTGCGCGCGCGCCACCCCTTGGCCGACGTCCGGGGTCACGAACACATCGCTCCAGGGCGCAAGACCGATCCAGGACCCGCCTTCGACTGGCCGCGTTATGGGGTGGAGGCAGGGTGGCCGGATGCCGCACTGCCAGCCGCCGATGATGGCAGTGCGGGGGCTTGCTGAATCGGGCTCGCTGAACCGGGCTTGCAAACCCAGCCCTGCCTTCCAGCTCAGTGCGCGCCACCGGCACGCTGTGAAAATCGGCGGTCGAATACATGTTCGGCGATCCTGTTCTTCAGGATCTCGATCGAGCCACCGGCAATCATCCAGCCCCGACAGCGTCTTACGCAGTATTCAACCAAGGATTCACGGCTGTACCCCATGCCGCCCATGACCTGCAGCGCCTCGTTCGCAATCTCGAACCCTGCCTGGTTGCAATAGGCTTTGGCAATCGCAGTTTCCGCAGCGGACGGAAAACCGGTGTCAGCATTGCAGGCTGCACGATACAGCAGCAGTTGCGCGGCATCCAGCTTGATCTGCATATCGGCAAACTTCCATTGCAGCCCCTGGAACTCGCACAGCAGACGCCCGAACTGCTGGCGTTGCAGCGCCCATTGGCGCGCTTCCTCGAACGCGTAGCGGCCCAGGGCCAATGAACGGGCCGTATTGCCGATGCGCTCGACGTTGAAGCCGGCTATCTGCTTCTTGAACCCCCCCTCACCCAGCACAACCTGCTCGTCTGGAATGTACACATCATCGAAGAATATCTCGACCCACTCTTCGTCAGACATGAACGCCGAGCGCTTACCCAGGCGCACACCCTCGGCACGCGTCTCGATCATGACCGAACCAATGCCGCGCGTGCCCGGACCAAAGCGCACGTAAGCGAGGATGAAGTCCGCATGAGGCCCATGCGTGGTAAAAATCTTCGAACCCCGGATACGCCATCCCGCGCCGTCGCGAGTCGCCGTGGTCTTGAGCTCGGTGACGGCCGAGCCGGCATCGGGCTCGGTCATGCCTACCGAAATCAGCGCTGTGCCTTGCAACAACGGCTGCAGGTATTTTTCTTTCTGGAAGCCGCTACCGTACTCGGCCAGTACGCGAATTGCTCCAAAATTTCCTGCCTGGACCACGTCGGCGCTACGTGGACACACAGAAGCCACTGTTTCTATGGCGATGACCGCGTCCATCAAGGTCCCACCCACGCCACCATCCTGTTCGGAAATAATCAACCCGAGCAAGCCCTGTCCCGCCATGGCCCTCGCGACATCCCACGGGTATTCACGAGAATGGGCTCTTGCCACAGCGCCATCACGCAGGTTTTTTTCGGCAAACCGGCGCACGGCCGTCTGGAAATCCCTTTGCTCGGGTGTCAGGGAAAATGCGTACATCATCGACTCCTGGTTGAAATCATGGATCGGTTTGCAGAGCGCGGTAGATTCACGCCACACGGACCAGGGCATCGATGGCTACGACCCCATTTTCCTGCACGAATAGCGGATTGACTTCGGCCTCTTCCACAACCGGACTGTCCAAATCGGCCAGGTGCGAGAATCGCACGATGGCGTCGGCCAGCGCATCGATGTCCCCCTGCGGAAGATTCCGGTAGCCGCGCACGAGCCGCGTCAGACGCACCTCGGTAATCATCTGCCGCGCCGTAGATAGGCCGACCGGGGCAAGGCGGATGGAATAATCCTGATTGAGCTCCGCCGCAATACCTCCGGCACCAAGGATTACGGTAGGTCCCACCAGCGGATCACGCCGGTAACCCAAGATGAGTTCGATCAGCCCACGCTCCATGGATTGCACCAGAACGCCATCCAGGCGGGCCTGAGGGCGCCGGCGGGCCACATCGGCCAGCAGATCCTGTGTTTGCTCCTGCAATGCATCGGCCGTCATGATGTCCGTACGCACCCCATTGACCTCAGTCTTATGGGGGATATCGCGTGAACATATCTTGGCCACCACTGGGTATGGAAGGTCATGCTGTTGCTGGCACCCCTGCAGCAATTGCGCCGACGCAGTACATATACCTAACGCATCGAACACCTGAATAGCCTCGAATTCATTGAGCGGACCTTGCTTGGGCACGTCTGCAGGCCAAATTGGGACGCCGCCTCCTACGTCTGTTGGTTCAGGGGCATTCCGGTACAAAAATGCCGACAAGGCATCAGCACATGACTCAGGAGTACGAAAGGCGGCAATGCCTTGTTCATATAAAAGACGCAAAGACGTCCCAGCTTCCGGTGCTAAAAATACAGCCAAAGGCTTGTCGGCTGGCCGATGCGCCCCAATCAGAGGACGTACCGCATATTCTGGATGAAACTGCGCAGAAGAACCTACTACACTCAATACGCCGTCACACCAGGGCGCTTGCAGTAATTGTTCGAGTAAATCCTGATACTGCACACCGCTAGCGGCCATGGTTAAATCAATCACCGGAGATGGGCGTAAACGAAGCCCACGTTGTGCCATCCGCTCTACAAACTCTACCGGCGGAGACACCGCCTCCAAACCCATCAATCCCATGGCATCCACTACCGTTGCAGCACCGCCTCCAGTGGTTGTCATGATCGCGACGCGAGGTTTCCGATCATGGATGGGTACTGCATCTTTTGCATACGCCTCGGCCATAGGCAGAGTCTCGAACAAGGCCTCCAACGTACGCACGCGTATCGCCCCATGTGCCCGCAAGAACGCGCCCATGGCAGCGTCATCGCCGGCAATGGCTCCCGTATGCGATCTGGACAGAACCTCGCCCAACTCGGAACGCCCTAGTTTATATACGATGACGGGCTTGCCCGCGTCATACGCCCTGCGCAGCGCCGCTGCCAAAATGGGCGCTTCGCGTATAGTTTCCAGAAAAAGCAGAATTGAATGCGTATTCTCGTCGTCAACGAGGGCGTTCAGAATTTCACCCACCGAAATATCTGCTTCGTTCCCTACTGAAATCGACTTGGCAAAACCAAAGCCACGAGCCGCAGCACGCGACAAGAGCGATCCCATCATAGACCCGCTTTGGGAAACCATACTCACATGACCCGGCACCAAGTCATCGGCAGCAAACGCGGCATTAACGGAAATAATGCAGCCCGACGCGATATTGGCCAGGCCAATTGAATTTGGCCCTAACAACCGCAGGCCCAGGGCCCGAGCACGCTGAACCAGCTTCGCCTGGCGTTGTACCCCATCTGGTCCTGACTCACCAAATCCATCAGAATAAACCGTAACCACCTTGGCACCAGCTGTCGCGCATTCTTCCAATAGGTCTTCCACCAAATCATGGGCGACCATAATGAATACGTGGTCAACGGGCTCCGGTAGTTCGGAAAGCGCAGCATAGGCTTGGACGCCAAGAACCTCATCGTGCTGTGGATTGACAGGATAAATTCGACCTGAAAATCCATGTTTGCGCATAAAAAGCAGGGGTCGCGCCGTATTTTTCTTTGCATTGCTTGATACGCCAACCAGCGCCACGCGACGCGGATCCATCAATGCCCGAATGAAATCATCTTGATTGACCAATGTATTCATAGGATCAAGTCGCCCAGATCAAGTTTGTCCAAATCCCATACTTGATCCCGTAAAGCCTGTGCCGCTTTGTCGCCCATAACAGCGCTGGTCAAGCGCAGAAATTTTTGATCTAGATCTGCGTCCGACAACGGATCCTCCGGATCGCCCTTTCTATGCGGAGAAAAATGTTCAAGCACTGTTCCATCATGCCTTGTGATATGAACACGAGCAGCGCGCCGCTGTGGAAAGCCTGCGCTTAAATCATGATCCTCATGCAACACGACCCGCGCCATCAGCGCCCGGACTTCCGGGTCTGCCAATTTTTCTGGTGTGAATGACGTAGGATCTACCCCCCCTTCAATCAGCGCGTGACATACGACATACGGAAGGCTGAACTTGGCTTCAAAATCTGATACCGGCTCTGCATTGCCAACCACTTCCAAGGCCACACCATACGTATATACCTCAATACGGCTGATTTCCTCTGCCCGCAAACCATGAGTACCGCGCAACTGCAACACGGCATCGATGGCCGCAAAAGTATGGCCACAGCAGGCATGCACTTTGTGAGTCATATGAGTAATATTGAACTTTTCCCCAAGGTCCTCCGCTATGCCAGACCAATCAGGACTTTCTGCGAGTGCGGCCCCGAACCCTACTGGACCATCCAATATGTCCGCCACGCCAGTGACCCCTTGCGCAGCCGCCTGAGCTGCCCGTACCCCCACTGCAGCCGCATGGCCCGCGTGCAACGCCTTGGTCATTGCATCGGAACGAAAAGCCTGTTGCAAGCCACTCGCAAAACTGGTCGCCGTAGCCGCCGCATGCAGTGCCACTTGCGCGTTTCCTGGCGCCAGGACAGCTGCTGCTGCACTGGCTGCCCCTATGCAGCCAACGGTACCCGTCGTATGAAAGTAACGATAGTGGGCAGGTTGAATGGCGGCCGCAATACGCGTAGAAACCTCATAACCAAGAATAATTCCATGCAGAAAATTCACGCCGGACGACTGAACTTGATCACCTGCGGCCAATGCAGCTGCGATCACCGGGCAGCCTGGATGATACAAACCGTCCTTGAAAATGTCGTCCAGCTCCACGGCGTGCGATGCGGAACCGTTGATCCAAGCCGCTGTGGCGGCGAAGGCCGTGTTCTGTACCCCTGGCAAACGACTCCGACCATAGCCGATCTCGTCATGCCAAGCCTGCCGCAGCAATGTCGCTGGAGCGATCTGCGTCCCTGGATACAAGGCGGCCAACCAATCCAGAAAGACCCGCTTGGCTGCATGCATTACCTCTGTGCTGAACCCTGCCTCGCATAGACCAGTTGCGCGTGCCACCAAATCGGCAAGAACTGCATTTCGATTTATCATATTCGGCGCTATATTCCTTAGTTTGGACACACCAGATACACCCATGACGATACCGAACCCAACGGGGGCCAGACATGAAAATTTGTGAAGACTGTGTTCTCAAAAACCATAGGAATATGAATGAAACTGTTCCAAAGCGGAAAAGCAAAAACATATTATGCTGCTAAGATGCGGTAAGAACGGGGGAAAAAGCAGCCATAGAACGCGAACGGGGACATGACCGTCGACTGTAGCAGCTATCCCGTTTTGAAAAACACAAGAAATCTCGCTCAAGCAGAGACCATATACCGCATAACATGAGGTCAAAGGAGAAATAATTTTATGACAATAGCCAGTTGACGAACCCATCGCAACCAAGACGAACGACGCGCGCAAGAACCTCAGAAAGGCAGGCATATGAATTAAGAAGCAAACCATTCTGAAAATCTCAGTGAGACATTCGACAATAGGATTATGAACATGAAAAAAGCAAATCGCTTAACTATGGTGTTTATGGCTGCCATGCTATCGGGTATGGCGATCCTGCCCATCACCAACGCGGTCGCAGAAACAAAACCGCCATTGAAATTTGGAGTAGCCCTACCCATGAGTGGCCCTGAAGCGCTATTTGGTGCGGATCAGGTTACGGCGCAGCAATGGGCAGTCGACGACATCAATGCAAGCGGCGGGGTCGACGGGCATCCTCTTGAAATGATCGCCCTGGATACCCAGGCAAACCCGCAACTCGGTATAAATGCGGTAAACCGCCTGATCAACGTAGACAAGGTCCCCGCGCTGGTAACATCCTGGAGTTCAGTGGTCAAGGCGGTGGCGCCGATTGCAAATCGCGAAAAAGTGATCGAATTCAGTGTAGGTGCGAATTCCCCTGACATCGCTGAGCTTGGAGATTACGTGTACACTGTGTTTCCCTTGGCTGATGTAGATGTAACGGCCTTGGCAAAATATACGCACGACGTACTCAAAAAAGAGAAAGCTGCCATTCTGTACATAAACAATGACAGTGGAATTCCTGGTGCAAGGATATACAGAAAAATATTCGAGGAAGCTGGGGGGAAAGTAGTTTCTTACGAAGCGTACGATCCAAAAACAACCGACTTCACCAGCTTGGTCCTTCAAGTCAAGGCAGCAAATCCGGATATCATCCATATCCATGGACTCGTTGGCGATCTTCCACAGCTGGTAGCTCAAATTAGACAGCTTGGACTCACGCAAAGAATATCCACATACTCTATTGGCTTCAATCCAAAAGTGATTGAACAGCTTGGCGATGCTGCAGAAGGCCTGATTGTTACTTCACTGTCTCCCGGTGTTAACGACAATGAAAACATGCCCGCATATATTGAACGCTGGATGAAAAATTATAATAGGGTCCCAAATGGGATGCCATACACTCAATATAATTATGATACTCCATATATAATTGCGGAGTTGTACCGGTGGGTGCTCAAGAACAATCTGCCCATCACCGGCGAAAACATGAGAAAGGCATTGCTGGACATAAAGAGTTTCGAGCTTCCGCTAACCGGTTATGTCACCTTCAGTGATGACCACAGGGTATTGAAGCCAGTCTATTTGCTGACTGTGGAAAATGGAAAATTCGAACCATTAGCTACTATAAATTAATGCATGGGCGTCAAGCTCTACCCATGTGCGGGTAGATCAAAGAGGGACTAACGAATGGTAGATCCGATGGCTATTCTACAGACACTATGGACAGGGCTTGGCGCCTCCACCTATCTCATATTATTTTCGGTAGCTTTCGCACTCGTACTCAAAGTAGTAAAAATATGGAATTTCGCGCAGGCCGGTCTCATGAGCTTGTCTTTCTATGTCATGTATGCCGGCTATAACTTCCTGCATCTCCCGATGTGGTTAAACATCGCCATAGGTTTTGTTTTTACTGCAGCGGGATGCATCATCCTAGAGAAATATGGGTTCGAAACCTTACGAGCCAGAAAATCCCCAGGATTGACATATTTTATACTCACACTGATAGTTTCTTATTTCCTGTTTTACCTGCTGGCAATGATTTTCGGCACGGAACCGGTTTCATTGAGGCCCAGTATCCTGTCTTCGGTAATAATTGTCCAGGGCATCGTAGTTACTCATTGGGAACTCATGGCGATACCCACCACGATTCTTATATTAGTCTTCTTATATTTGTTCATCAACCACACCCGTCAGGGGAAATATATCGAAGCAGTCGCCGATAACGCCGACCTTGCCAAAATTCACGGCATCAATACACAGCGAACATGGCTGATCACGTTCGTACTGACCGCGATGTTGATCACCGCAGGCATGTATCTATTGGGCATGAGAGCGCTCATAATTCCTGAAACGCCGATACAAATGATGCTGTTCGCAGTCATCGCAACCCTATTGGGTGGAATGGGAAATATATTCGGAGCAGCAATAGCCGCACTGGTGCTATCCATAACTCAGGGATTGAGCATATTCGTAATTCCGTCACAGTGGCAGGGATCGATGCTCTATCTATTTCTATTTATAACAATTCTGTTCTTTCCGCGTGGGGTCAATTTCAGAAGGCAAAAGAAATAATGGCCAGGTGAATTTACATTCAATTTATATTCAACGCCAAGACCATGGAATACATAATATCCCTTCTCGTCATCATCAGTATATACGTTATACTGAGCGTCAGCTTTAATTTGATCATTGGCTACGCGGGCCTCATGAGTATAGCCCATCCAATCTTTTTCGCGATTGGAGCCTACACGACGGCTATATTATCTGTTCACTACACCTACAGCCCCATAGTCATCATAATCGCCAGTGGAGCAGTCGCACTTATAATGTCGACATTTCTCTCCATACCTTCTCTTAGGATTTCGGGGGACTATTTTCTAATAACAAGCATCGGATTTCAGCTGGGGCTCTTGGAGATCATAAAAAATATAGACTTTCTTGGTGGCGCGAGTGGGTTGGGGAACATTCCAAACATCATAGAAGGTAGCAACAGGAACATTTATTTCGCGACACTTACACTGTGTCTTGCAGCCTGTTCCGTGTTTTTTGTGCACTGGCTTATCGGTGGACCATACGGGCGCGCCATTAGGGCCATGCGGGATGACGAGCTCGCATTCGTCACATTAGGCCGCGATGCCATTCACCTGAAGCTGTCCATATTTGCAATAGGATCAGGGATGGCCGGGATAGCCGGTAGCATTTTTGCCTATTTTTATCAATATATAAGTCTGGACCAATTTGAACTCTTACAGTCAACTACGATACTGACCATGGT
The DNA here is from genome assembly GCF_041675725.1 of Castellaniella sp. Lineage (GTDB taxonomy): Bacteria > Pseudomonadota > Gammaproteobacteria > Burkholderiales > Burkholderiaceae_B > Castellaniella. The sequence goes on from NZ_JBAYTI010000001.1 coordinate 13,572, forward strand.
AGTGGTAGGTGGTATGGGATCCGTGTGGGGGCCAGTGGTAGGCGCCATTCTACTAGTACTTCTTCCACAAGCCATAAGTTTTTTACATTTGCCACAAAACATAATGGCAAATCTGCAAGGACTTATTTTCTCTTTGCTTATAATATTATTTCTCTTCCTGAAACCCAAAGGATTGATCACTTCGGAAATGGATAGAGCTCATGAAAAGAAATGATTCTGAAGTCGTTCTGTCAATTACAGATCTCTGCAAGAGTTTTGGCGGCATCTTAGTCGCAGATAATATTTCACTCGAGTTACGTCGCGGCGAAATACTTGGGCTAATCGGACCAAACGGCGCAGGAAAAACATCCCTGTTCAATCTCATTTCCGGAGTGATTCAATCAGACGCTGGTCTCATCAAGATTTCGGGAACACAAATCAACGGCTTCCCGTTATCACGACGTGCACGCCTGGGAATTTCAAGAACGTGGCAACATATGCGGCTATTCGAATCGATGGACGTCATCGATAATATGCTCATCGCGCCACGCATATACCCTGGAGAAAGTCTACTCAATATCCTACTCAGGCCAATTAAGGTCAAAAACAATGATAAGCTTCTTTTCTCGCAGGCAATGTCTATATTAGAGCGTATGAACTTGAAGGATCTTGCGCATCAGAGAATTACTGACATATCATTTGGCCAACAAAAGCTGATCGGTCTTGCCCGAGCTCTGATGAACGACGGTGATTGCTTGCTGCTGGATGAACCTATGGCAGGTGTCGAAGGGCAGGCTTACGAGACAATGCAAAATATTATTCATGAGGAAGCCGCTTCAGGAAAGGCGATCTGCATAGTAGAGCATAATATCTCGTTCATAAAGGACCTTTGCAACAACGCGATTTTCATGTCTAATGGAAAGATCCTTGAACGAGGGAAAATTGATGATCTGTTGGCAAGCAAAACACTGACCGAATTATATTTTGGTACTTAGCGTATCAAGCTGACACGCGTTACATAAGAGACAAAAATGCTCGATCTTAATAATGTTTGCGCATATTATAACAAACTCAAGGTACTGCATGACATTACGATTCAAATTCGTGAAGGAGAAAAAGTCGGCATCTTCGGCCACAATGGCGCTGGCAAAACAACAATATTAAAATCCTGTATTGGAGATATTGACCATATAGAGGGCAGCATTACCGTAGAGGATGAGAGAATATTGCCCGGTAAAATAGACCGGAATGTCCGACGGGGGATTGGATTTGTTCCTCAGGGAAACAACGTATTCAAAAGCCTCACCGTAGAAAAAAATCTGCAAATATCTGGTCTAAGGCACGAATCTGACCTGAAGGAAGAGATTTTTGAACTATTTCCAATATTAAAAGAGCGACACCGGCAACAAGCTGACTCTTTAAGTGGCGGGCAGCAGCAGATGCTGGCGCTGGGAATGGCGCTTATGACGCATCCCAAGGTCCTTTTGCTTGATGAACCCACTACGGGCTTAGCTCCCATCATCGTCCGTGATGTTTTCGAAAATATTTCCAAGGTCAATAAAGCGACTGGCGCAACCTTAGTCATAGTGGAGCAAAACATACAGACCGCACTGCAGTATGTGGATCGCGCAATCGTCATAAAATCCGGTAGGAAAATATTTGATGGAACCAACACGGAGTTGCTTGACGATGACGATCTTTGGCGGTTATTTTAGGTTTTTGATCTACCAATAAACATGCATCCGCCCATCAATAAAACCATCGGAATCACCGTACAACCAATTCGGACGGGATTCACGTGACTCCTATATATTCATAAAATAAAGTCTTCGTTTGTTGGGGATATATTGGAACTTCGGATCCCGATGTGGATCACGATATAAGCACTTATTTATAGGTGAAACATGTTCGATCTTATTATACGAAGTGATAGAGTGGTAACGCCATATGGCGTTGAGGAACTGGATGTCGCCATTAAAGACGGAAAAATCGCCTCGACTTCCGTACCAGGCCTTCTAAAACGGGAGAATGCACGTAGATTCATTGATGCTACTGGGAAAATCGTCATGCCGGGCGGCATCGATCCGCATGTTCATTGTGCCTGGCCCCAACCTGGGCTCGATGGGACGTGGTGGTATACGGCCGGTCCAGAGGTAGTCAGCCGAGCGGCCCTATTCGGAGGTACGACAACATTATTGGATTTTGCACGCTGGGAACATGGGAATACCATACAAGAAGCCATAAGAAACCGAGATGGTGATTGGCACAGAAATTGCTATTGTGATTATTCTTATCACATTATGCTTCAGGGAAAGCTTCCATACGAAATATTCGATCAGATAGGGGATGCGATCATAGACGGCTACCCCACGATGAAAATATTTACGACAGACATTACACCCAGTCGAAGCGGGAGAATGCTAAGTTTCGGAGATATTTGGGAGACTTTCAAGGTTACATCACGCCATGGCGGCATGTGCGTTATCCATGGAGAGGATAATGACATTGTAATGCATATGTACGACAAGCTTTTCCATGAAGGTAGAGTCGAATTCAAACATCTTGCCGAAGTACACAATGCATTGTCTGAAGATCTTTCTTTTCGGCGGGTCATACACTTGGCAAGCAAGGTACCAGGAACTACCGTTTACTTTATGCACGTTAGTGCCGAATCAGGCGTTTCGGCGATCCACGAGGCAAGGAGCAAGGGCCTTCCGATTTACGGGGAAACGCTACACCAATACGTAATGTTCACAGCAGAGGATTACACCCGTCCCAATGGACAAATCTATCATACCTATCCTTCCCTTAAATATGAGGAAGACCACGATGCACTCTGGAACGGATTGAAAAATAACATAATTCATACAATTGCGACAGATGAAATATGTTGTTCGCTTTCAGTAAAATTACAAGGCAACAGAATAGACAATACCACAGGAGGAAACGCCGGGGTAGAGCCTAGACTGGCCGTCATGTATACAGAAATGGTTGGAAGGCGTGGATTTTCGCTTAACGAATTCGTTAATCTCACTTCGACCAATGCTGCCAAGATAATGGGTCTGTATCCAATCAAGGGAGCGATCGTAGCGAAGAGCGACGCCGATATCACCATTCTGGATCCAGCACTGAAAACTGTAATCACCAACGAGATGCTTCATGAGTCGGATCATTCGCCATGGGAGGGACATGAAGTCGATGCCTGGCCGTCCATGACTATATTAAGGGGGAAGATCATGGTCGAAGACGGGAAATTCTTTGGAGATCTGAATGACGGCAAATATCTATTCAGGAGGATTCCCGACAACATACACGCAGGAATTTTATGACATGGGGACAATCATTTATATATTCAAACGCATCCTCTAATGGAAAAAATTTTCATCGTAATCGCAGAAAGTCTGAAGTCGTGGGGCATAGATGATTATTTTATCCGGCAACAGAACAAGGGGATAACAATTCATCATGAAAAAAAGAACATATTCATATCCATAAATCGAGCATCTCGAACCGATCACCCTGTTCGCTGGTGGATCCAGACAAGAAGTGGCGAAGACAAGCAGGAATTGCCTTGTTTGTCAATAATTGGTTTGCTGGGAAACCTGCGGGATCAGTTTGGTATAAAGAGTAGTACGGCACTGCGTGTAATCAGCAAATTGGATGATTTGTCATGAAAATTCCTATTATGGTGCTGACTGGCTTTCTTGGCAGTGGGAAAACAACCATATTGAGAAACCTACTGCATTCTACCCAGTTGAACCGTACTGCGGTCATCATCAATGAATTTGGCGAAATCGGGCTGGATCACGACTTGGTTGAAGCCAGCAACGAGGATTATATCCAGCTCACGACAGGCTGCATATGCTGCAAGATACGCAGCGATCTCTTGGTTACACTTTACGATCTCGTCCTTCGGCGAACAAAGGACGATATTGTACCGTTCGACCAGGTCATCATAGAAACATCAGGCCTGGCAGATCCCATCCCAATCATCCAAGCAATACTCACAGACGACAAGATATTATCAGACTTCAAGCTACAGAGTGTAGTCACAACATTTGATGCCTTAAGCGGAATCGATACACTGCATTCCTACGAGCAACCTGCCCGTCAGATAGCATGCGCTGATCACATTATAATAACCAAGAATGATCTGTTAGATGAAGAGCCTCCAGACATGCTGGCTTCCATTACTTCCATAAATCCGAGAGCTGTTATACACCGCGCTACTTTAGGCATTATGGCTCCTACGGATTTGTTTAAGGGAAGTTACGCAAATGCAACTGGCGCCGAGTATTTTCTCGAATGGCTCATGACTGATGACGGTTCGAGTGTGAACCATCACGTGCATAGACACGATGATGAAATAACATCATTCTCTTTGGTGCGCGAAAGCCCGCTGCATGCGATTACATTGTCCCTATTTCTCGAAGCGCTCGTTAGCAATTATGGGGAGCATCTATTACGGATAAAAGGGCTCATTAATATCAAGGAAGAGCCGGGGAAGCCAGCCGTAGTGCAAGGAATGCAGCACGTTCTGTACCCCATTACATGGCTCGAAAATTGGCCTTCAGAAGACCATACAACTCGCATGGTGATTATCGGAAAACATATTTCCAGAAATATGTCGATCAATCTACTGGAACTCATTGAAGAAGAAGTAACTGACGAAATCTCTCGGATTAGCTCGGATGCAGATCGCGGTCGTATTCTTCGTTAACGCCAATTCGCTCGCCAAGGCAAATCACTTATGACTTTTGTAGGGCTTCCGACAGGTTATACCAAAATAATGGCCAGACATCATGGATGAAATCGCGCACTCCAGCTTGATGGAGCTTATCTCCGGTATAAGAAATGGACGCTATACGTGTGCAGACGTCACCAGCACCTTCATAAATAGAATTCTAGAATTGGACGGCAAGACGTCCGCCTATGTTTCGGTATACGCAGACGAGGCATTGCTGCACGCTCGAGCAGCCGATCTCATGCTAAAGCGTGGCATGCCATCCAGTATGCTGTTGGGGCTTCCTATCGCGCTTAAGGATATTTGCGAGATAGAAGGACATGCCACATCGGCAGGATCACCGGCTTGGATAAACCGTATAAGCAATCAGACAAGCGAGATTTATAAGCAGCTTGCATCGGCTGGCATGATAGTGATCGGAAAGACACACATGGTCGAATTTTCTGCAGGAGGCGTCGGCACCAATCCGCTGATGGGTACCCCGAGAAACCCATGGGATTGGAACCATCACCGTATTCCAGGTGGCTCAAGCAGTGGTTCTGCTGTTGCCGTTGCGGCCGGGCTGGCGCCGGTTGCGATTGGATCTGATACGGGTGGATCGGTGCGTATTCCATCCGCGCTTAATAACCTGACAGGGCTGAAGACCACATTCGGTAGAATCAGTATGCGCGGGAATGTTCCCCTGTCACCCAGCCTCGATTCGATCGGCATCTTAAGTCGTTCTGCATTAGATTCAGCATTGATACTTGGTGTCTTGCATGATTCCCGCTTCTATGGTCTCGATGATTCATCGCTGGCAATGATGGCAGAGTCGTTACTGCCTGCAAAACAAATAGTGTCCAATTTGAAGATCGCCGTACTGCAAGAGGAAGCATATCCGTGCGAAATTGATGATGACGTCAGGCAGGTAATGAACGATACAGTGCGGACATTCAAGTCTTTTGGCATCGATGTAGTAGATGGATCTTTCCCTCTTGATTTTTCGGAAATGAAAGATGCAAATGGATTGATAGCGATGACCGAAGCGTATCATATCTACAGGGAGTATGTGGAAAACCCCGAATCGCCTATGAATCCCTACGTAAGAAACCGTATATTAACCGGCAAGAACATTCCTGCCCGAACATTTCTTTCTGCGTTGGAGCGCCGCCAAGCCTGCATCGATATTTTCAAAGAGTGGATGAAATCATATGATTTTCTTTTAACACCTACTACACCATTCCCCGCCTGCCCTATTGAGTCGACTATCACCGACCATATTGCAATAGGCTCATTCACCCGCGCCGTGAACTATCTGAACACTTGTGCTATATCGCTTCCAGCAGGATTTTCCAACGAAGGCTTGCCAATTGGAGTTCAAATTATTTCTGCAGCACATCAGGAAAACCTTCTATTGTCCATAGGACATCTATTCCAGAGCCATACCAACTGGCACAAGCACATTCCAGCCATCCATTGAGACCCGCACGAGCTGCTATACGATTAAACGCTCTACAACGTACAGCTTTGGGCATGCCCTGGATTCTCACAAACAGGGGCCTTGCGCTCAAACATTATGCGCCACGTCTTCGCTCAAATTGCATAGCAACTCCATGACGATCGAGCTGCTATCGGCTTCACTCAGTACACAAACAAAGAAATTTCTCACGGCCCAGTCGTCTTTCAGACGCAGCAAGGTCAATCCCATGCTGCCCAAATAATGACTTGCGATCCTCTCGGGCACAATCCCTATCCCCAGCCCTTCCCTGATCATGCTACAGCGCGTTTCGAAGTTGGACACCTGCAGCTTCACGGTGGGCGGACGGCTCAGACTTGGCCCGACATATGCCAGGAATTTGTCGAGCGAATGTAAAGGGAAATATCCCAGCAGGTCATAGTCAAGCGCATCCTCTAGATAAAGTTCCTGACGATCCGCGAGAGGATGGCCCAGCGGCACGACCAACCCGACCCGATCATTCACAAAGGGAAATGACGTGACACCGGCTGCCGGGTACTTGGCATGGTATATACCTATATCCACGCTACCTTCCGCCACCATGCGAGGGATATCGAAACTATGCGCCTCGACCAAGTCGATGCTGACATTGGTACGACCCTTAAAGAATGCAGCCATCTTGCCAGGCAAAAACTGAAGCAGCGTGGAGGGGTTGGCGGCCAATCTGATTTTGGCCATCCCGTCGATAGAATATTTGCTGACCGCCATCTCGGCCAATTGCACGCTGCGCAAGATGTTTTTTGCCCGTTGATACAGCAATGTGCCTGCTGGCGTAGGTTCCACACCCCTGCCATGGCGAAGCAAAAGCGTACGCTCTAGCTTTTTCTCTAACTCGGCGATCCGCTTGCTTACCGCCGACGTAACCAGATTCTCTCGATCGGCAGCTCGCGAAAGGCTTTTTTCTTCGACCGCGGCAACGAACACCTCCAAAGATGGGATATCCAGTCCTTTCATAAGCTTATCTAACCATTTATGTAGTTGGACACTGTCTTGTGAAAGTATAGGCTGCCACGCAGCGGGCGTTTTAAATCCCCCTGCGTGGCAGCGTGGCCATGGCTGGCTCTAGGATATCGTTGTCGGAACGCGACTGCCAACTCACCCCAGCAACAGCGCATTCATGCGCTTCACAAACGCGGCTGGATCCTTCAAGGCCGCGCCTTCGGCCAGCAGGGCCTGATCGAGCAGCAGTTCAGCCCATTCAGCGAACTGGGTGTCATCCTGGGCTTCGAGGCGCTTGACGAGCGCATGCTGTGGATTGACTTCCAGGATGGGACGCAGCTCGGGGGCTTCCTGACCCGCGGCCTTCAGCATGCGCAACAGATGCGGGCTGAGTTCGTTTTCGTCGACCACCACGCACGCGGGCGAATCGACCAGCCGGGCCGTCGCGCGAACTTCCTTGACACGCTCACCCAGGGCCTTGCTCAGGCGCTCGAGCGTCGGCTTGAAAGCCTCGGCGGCTTCGGCCTGCTGCTTCTTTTCGGCTTCGTCCTCGAACGCATCGAGCGACAGATCCCCCTTGGCCACGGAAGCCAGGGACTTGCCGTCGAACTCGCGCAGGTACGACAGCATCCACTCGTCGACCCGATCGGACAGCAACAGGACTTCGATCCCCTTGCGGCGGAAGACTTCCAGGTGCGGGCTGTGGGCCGCCGCGGCATACGAATCGGCGCTGAGGTAATAGATTTTGGTCTGGCCTTCTTTCATGCGCGCCACATAGTCGGCCAATGACACGCTCTGAACCGGGCTGTCGGACTGGGTGGACGCAAAGCGCAGCAGCGCGGCAATGCGTTCGCGGTTGGCAGTATCCTCGCCCACGCCCTCCTTCAGGACCTGGCCGAACTGTTCCCAGAATTCCGCATACTGCTCGGGCTTCTCCTGGGCCATTTCGTCCAGCAGGCCCAGGATGCGCTTGGCCGAGCCATCACGGATGGCGCGCACATCGCGGCTTTCCTGCAGGATCTCGCGCGAGACATTCAGCGGCAGATCGGACGAATCGACCACGCCGCGTATGAAACGCAGATAGGCGGGCAGCAGCTGCTCGGCGTCATCCATGATGAAGACCCGACGCACGTACAGCTTGACCCCGTGGCGCGCATCCCGATCCCAGAGGTCGAAGGGCGCGCGTTTGGGGATGTAGAGCAGCTGGGTGTATTCGCTGCGGCCCTCGACCCGGTTGTGCGTCCAGGCCAGCGGATCTTCGAAGTCATGGCTGACGTGTTTGTAGAATTCCTTGTACTGCTCGTCGGTGATGTCGGCCTTGTTGCGGGTCCAGAGCGCACTGGCCTGGTTGACGGTTTCCCACTCGTCCTTTACCACCTGCTCGGATTTCTCGGCGTCCCACTCTTCCTTGCGCATCTGGATGGGCAGCGAGATGTGGTCGGAATAGCGCCGCAGGATGTCGCGCAACTTCCAGCCCGACAGGAGCTCATCCTCATCGGCGCGCAAGGTCAGCGTCACGCGGGTGCCGCGCTCGGGCTTTTCGAGGGCACCGATGGTGAATTCCCCTTGGCCGTCGGATTCCCAGAGCACGGCCTCGGCGGCCGGCAGGCCCGCCCGCCGGCTATGGACCGACACTTTTTCGGCAACGATGAAAGAAGAGTAGAAACCGACGCCAAACTGGCCGATCAGCTGGGCGTCCTTTTGTTCGTCGCCGGTCAGGCGGCTGAAGAACTCGCGCGTGCCCGAGCGCGCAATAGTGCCCAGGTTGGCGATGGCCTCTTCGCGCGACAGCCCGATGCCGTTGTCATCCACCGTCAGGGTACGGGCATCCTTGTCGTACTCGACCTGGATGCGCAACTCGCCGCCCCCTTCCATCCATTCGGGCTTGTCCATCGCCTCGAAGCGCAGCTTGTCGCAGGCATCGGACGCGTTGGAGACCAACTCGCGCAGAAAGATTTCCTTGTTGCTGTACAACGAATGGATCATCAGCTGCAGCAGTTGCTTGACCTCAGCCTGAAACCCCAGGGTATCGGCCGCTTGTGTGTCTGTTTGGCTCATAGTGATGTGTGCGTGGTGTGTGTATCGAGGTTGAACAGATCAGCCGCGCACCGCCTGTGCACAGCCGCTGGCTGAATAGCTGGGGACAGCCGCTGAAATATCAAGGGACGCGGATATCGGGGGACGCAGCGCCGGCGGGCGACCGAACCCGCAGCACACGTCAAAAATTTTCCCAAACCGCAAAGATAATGATTCTTATTTGACATACAATGCAGATTGACATTTATCGAGAGTTTCGACCATGACGCATCTCACACGACGCCACTTCTTACGCAACACTCTGGTACTGGGCAGCGGGGCGCTGATTGCTGCGTCATGGATGCGGCCAGCCCGGGCCGCCGACGCCAAAACCTTGGTGCTCTACAACGGCCAACACAGCCGAACCACGCAGGCGCTGATCGATGCCTTCCAGCAGGCTACGGGTATCGAGGTGCAGATCCGCAAGGGCAGCAGCACCCAGCTGGCGAACCAGATCATCGAAGAAGGCAGCCGCTCGCCGGCAGACCTGTTCTTTGCCGAAGAAAGCCCACCCGTCGCCGCGCTGGACGATCATCACCTGCTGGCGCCCCTGCCGCAGGACACCCTGAGCCAGATCATACCGGGCTACGGGTCGCGTGATGGCACCTGGACGGGCGTCACCGCCCGCAGCCGGGTCACCGTATACAACCGCAATCTGGTGCAAGAGTCAGAACTGCCAGCCTCGATTCTGGACATGGCCACAGAGGCCTGGAAAGACCGGGTCGGCTTCGTGCCCACCAGCGGCGCCTTCCAGCAGCAGATCATCGCCATCAAGCTGCTCAAGGGGCGCGAGGCAGCGCTGGACTGGCTCAAGGGCCTGAAGAAATACGGCCGCATCTATAACGGCAACATGGCCGCCATGCGCGCGGTGGAACGCGGCGAAATTCCCACGGCGCTGGTGAACAACTACTATTGGTTCATCGTCGCCCGAGAAGTCGGTGCCGAGAACATGCAGTCGGCCATACACTACGCCGGGCCAGGCGACCCCGGCGGCCTGATCACGGTCTCGGCAACCGGGATACTGAAAACGGCCGCCAACCCGCAGGCCGCCCAGAAACTCGTTGCCTTCATGGTCAGTCAGGCAGGCCAGCAGGCCATGGTCGACACCGTCGCAGAATATCCGCTGCGTCCGGGTGTACAGTCACCGTTCGATCTCAAGCCGTTCGACAGCCTCAATCCTCCGGCCATCAGCCCAGCCGATCTCGGTGATGCGGCCGACGCCCTGGTGCTGCGGCGCGAGGCCGGCCTGGCGTGACCAGCCTGAGCCTGAGCCAGCGCCGGTTCAGGCGCATCCGCCCCAACTGGCTGGCGGTGGCCGCTCTGTTGCCCATGGGGCTGGTCGCCCTGCCGCTGATCTACGTCACAGTTCGGACGCTGCAGACGGGTCTGGCTGGCTCGGTGGCCGAATTGTTCCGCGGCCGCACAGCAGAGCTATTGGTCAATACCATCACGCTGGCCACGGGCGTGATGGTGCTGTCGGCCCTGATCGGCCTGTCGGTGGCCTGGTGCGTGGAGCGCACCGACCTGCCCGGGCGCCGGGCCTGGCGTGTGCTGGCCGGCCTGCCGCTGGCCGTGCCGGCCTTCGTGTCCAGTTATGCCTGGGCGTCCATCGATGTGGCCTTTCAGAATCTGGCCGGCGCTATTTTCATTCTGGCCCTGTCCAGCTATCCGCTAGTGTATCTGCCCGTCGCTGCCGCTCTGCGCAGCACGGATCCGGGCTGCGAAGACGTGGCGCGCTCCCTGGGGCACGGCCCATGGCGCAGTTTCACGCATGCCTTGCTGCCTCAGCTGCTGCCCGCCCTGGGCGGCGGCGCCCTGCTCGTGCTCACCCACATGTTCGCTGAATTCGGCGCGCTGGCGCTGCTGCGTGTGCAAACATTCACCACGGCCATCTTCGAGTCCTACGAACTGCAATTCGACAGCGCCTCGGCGGCCCTGCAGTCGGTCGTCCTGATGCTGCTGTGCATTCCGGCGGCCTGGGCAGAGATGCGCCTGCGAGGCCGCCGGCGGGTGTCGCGCAGCGGCCGGGGCAGTGCCCGGATCGCCCAGCCGCTGCGCCTGCGGCGCGCCACCTGGCCGGTATTGGGCGCCTTTGGCGCACTGGGTTTTCTGTCGCTGGGCGTACCGTTGATCACGCTGGCCTGGTGGCTGGCGCACGGCAGCTCGGCGGGCACCGGCATGGCCCAACTGTGGCCCGCCGTGCGCGGCACGCTGTCGCTGGCGACCTCGGGTGCGCTGCTCACCAGCGCATTGGCCATTCCCCTGGTCCTGCTGTCGGTGCGACACCGCGGCCCCCTGGCCCAATTTGCCGAGCGCCTGCCCTACATCGTTCACGGGCTGCCCGGCGTCGTGGTAGCGCTCGCGCTGGTCTATCTATCGATCCGGCTGGCGCCCGCCCTGTACCAGGGCGTGGCCGTCCTGCTGGCGGCATACGCTATTCTGTACCTGCCGTTGGCGCAATCGTCGCTGCGCGCCTCGGTCGAGCTCGTGCCCCCGCAACTCGAGCCCGTCGCCCGCAGCCTGGGGCGCCGCCCCTTCATGGTGTTTCTCACTGTGATCCTGCCCAATATCGCGCCCGGCATCGGTGCGGCCCTGGCCTTGATGATGCTGGAGATCGTGCGCGAGCTCACCGCCACCCTGATGCTGGCCCCAACCGGCACTGTTACACTGGCGACGGAAGTCTGGATGTACACGGTCGATGCCGAATACGCGGCAGCGGCGCCCTTTGCCGCGCTGCTGGTGCTGGTCTCCATCGTGCCCGTCTGGATCTTTACCCGCCGCATGCTGTATCAGGCCCCATGAGCCACATCACGATTACCGACGTCCACAAACAATATGGCCAGACCTCGGTCCTGCGGGGCATCGAGCTCGACATCCCGCAAGGCTCGGTGCTGGCCCTGCTGGGCCCTTCAGGCTGCGGCAAGACAACCCTGCTGCGGCTGATCGCCGGGTTCGAGCCGCTCGAGCGCGGACGCATCGCCTTCGATGGCCGGGTCATGGCCTCCGAGCGCGCCTTCGTGCCGCCCGAGCGGCGCGGTATCGGCTACGTGCCGCAAGAGGGCACCTTGTTTCCCCACCTCACGGTGGAAGGCAATGTGCGCTTCGGCCTGGTACGGGGCGACGACCCGCAACGCCGCATCGAAGAGGTCCTTGCCCTGACGGGGCTGGACGGCCTGGGCAAGCGTTACCCGCATGAACTCTCGGGTGGCCAGCAGCAGCGGGTGGCGCTGGCGCGCGCACTGGCGCCAGGGCCGGATCTGGTGCTGCTGGACGAGCCTTTCAACGCGCTCGACCTGGACCTGCGGCGCAACATGTGTGAAGACGTCATCCAGGTCCTGCGCCAGACGGGCACCACCACGGTGCTGGTCACGCACGATCCAGGCGAGGCTTTTGCAGTGTCCGACCAGCTGGCCGTCATGCAGGACGGGCGCATCATGCAATGTGCGCGCCCGGAAACCGTGTACTGGCAGCCTGCCAGCCCGGCGGTGGCCCGGTTGACGGGCACCGCCCTGTTCCTGTCGGGCGAGGCGGATACCCACGCGGCCCAATGTGCCCTGGGCACCGTGCCGCTGCACCCGGGGCAAGGCGAAACGCGCGGCGAGGCCATGATCATGGTGCGTCCCGAGCAACTGCAATGGCAAGACGCCCCACCGGGCACCCCGGCACAGGTGGACAGGCGCTCATTCCGGGGGGACCACACCCTGGTCAGCCTGTCGCTGGCATCGCTGTGCCTGGACCTGCGCATGGCATCGCTGCTGGCCCCGGCCCTGCATGCCCAGGGCTATATCCGTATCCTGGGTGCCTGCATGGCGTACCCAAGCCACACCCTGGGCCCTGGCGCCGGCTGATTCAAAACAGCCACATTACCAGGCCGTTGATCAGCGCCCCGCCCAGCAATAGCCAGGCAAACAGCAAGGCCGCCAGCATCAGCGGCCGCGTACCCGCCTGGCGTATGGCCGAGACATGCGTGGTCAGCCCCAGCGCCGCCATCGCCATGGTGAGCACCAGATTGTCCAGCACCAACAAGGCCTGAACCGCCTGTGCGGGCAGCCAGTGCAGCGAATTGAACCCGGCCACGGCGATGAAAGCCACCGCAAACCAAGGAATGGTCCGCCAGAACGCGCCCTGACCAGCATGCCCCGATCCAGTAGAGCGGCGCGCGATCCAGGCGGCCAGCACGATCAGAAAAGGGGCCAGCAGCATGACCCGCAGCATTTTGATGATGACCGCATTCGTGGCGGCCAGTTCGCCCACCGCGCGCCCCGCAGCGACGACTTGGGCGACTTCATGCACCGTAGAGCCGGTAAAGATCCCATAAGCGGACTCGCTCAGCCCCCAGGGCTGGGCAAGCGCGTACAAGAAGGGATAGAGAAACATGCCCAGGGTGCCGAACACCACCACGGTGGCGACCGCCACGGCCACCTTGTCGGCGCGCGCCCGCACAACCGGCTCGGCCGCCAGCACAGCGGCGGCACCACAGATCGAACTGCCGACGCCAATCAGTATGGCACTTTGCTCATCGAGCCCCATTTTCCGGTGCCCGGCCCACCAGGCGAGAGTGAATGTGGACATGATGACCAGAACGTCGATCAGCAGCCCCTCGAGGCCGACCGAAAAAATATCCTGGAACGTCAACCGGAAGCCGTAAAGGATGATCCCGAGACGCAGCAGCTTGGCTTTGGAAAACGCCACCCCGGCACCGCACTGAAAAGCCACGCGCGAATACAGTGTGTTGCCCAGCACCATGCCCGCCACAATGGCCAGCGTCAGCGCCGACATCCCCGCATCGGATAAAAAGGACAGCCCTGACAAGCCCATCGCAGCCAGTGCAATAGCCAGGGTCAGCAACAGGCCTGGCAGAGGCTGCATAGGGCCCGTGAAATGGATGCGGCGCGTCAGGGTGGTCATGCAGGGTCCCAAAAAAAGCGCCGGCCCCTTGCCAGCGCGCATGACCAGAATACGCGCTATCATTAAAGAAATAAAACAAATACTTTTTATTTATTCAATCGATTTTACTTATTGATTCAGCCATGTCCTGGTATATCAGCTTGCGTGAACTGGAAGTGTTTCTTGGCATTGTCGATGAGGGCACCGTCACGGCGGCGGCGGATCGCGCCGGCATGACGCAGTCAGCCGCCAGCCAGGCGCTGCTGTCCCTTGAAAAGGGCCTGTCCACGCCGCTGTTCGACCGGATCGGGCGCAAGCTGCTGCTGAACGCACAAGGGCATGTGTTTCTGCCCAGGGCTCGCACGCTGGTGGACCAGGCACAGGAGCTTCAACGCCTGTTCACGGACGATGCCGGCATCTTCCTGCGCCTGGGGGCCAGCACCACCATCGGCAATCATTTGCTGCCCGCCTTACTCGCTCGCTTCCGGCAGGCGCACCCGCGCGCCTCGATCCAGTTGATGGTGGGCAACACCGCCGACGTGGTCGAGGCCGTCACCCAGTTGCGCATCGACGCGGGTTTTGTCGAAGGCCCCAGCCACCACCCTGAACTGCTCATGACCCCGTGGCAAGCGGACCGCATGTGCGTCTTTGCCGCCGCCGATCATGCGCTGGCCCGCGGCCCGGTGTCCCTGCCCGAACTCGCCCGGGCGCCCTGGGTCCTGCGCGAGCCGGGCTCCGGTACCCGCGAAGAAGTCGAACGGCTGCTGCTGCCTCATCTGGGCCGCCTGGAAGCGGTGATGGAACTGGGCCAGTCGGAAGCCATCAAGCAGCTCGTTGCAGCCGGAATGGGCATCAGCTGCCTGTCGCGCCACGTGATCGCGGAATGGCTCGAGCAGGGCCGCCTGGTCGAGCTGCGGTCCCCCCTGCCCCAGCTGGAGCGATCGCTGTACCGTATCCAGCACAAGGACAAGCCGGGCAGCCGCGCCATGATGCTATTCGATGCCCTGCTGCGCGCGCATTTCGTCAGCGGCGCATGAACAGCAGGTTCAGGGCGAGCCCAAGGAACACCGCCCCCGCGATGCGGTTCAGCCAGCGCTGCACCCCCGCAGAGCGCCGTATCGTGTCGCCCACCTTGCCACTGAAGCACGCAATACCCCCGAATACCAGCAGGGTCGCCACAATGAACACGCTACCGAACAGGACGATCTGCAGGGCGACTTCTCCGCGTGAAGGATCCACGAACTGCGGCAAAAAGGCCAGAAAGAACACCAATACCTTGGGATTGGTGATGTTCATGACGATGCCGCGCCCCACCATGCGCGCTGGATGGAACCCGTTGCCGGGTGCCGCATCCGAATGACCTGCCGAGAGGGCAACGTCGCCCGCGCGCGCGGCTGCGCGAAACGCCCCCCAGGCCAGATACGCCAGATAGACGGCCCCGGCAACCTTGAGCCCCATGAAGGCCGCCGCCGACGCCAGGAACAGCGCCGCCAGGCCCAGGGCGACGGCCGCAGTCTGCGCGACCAGCCCCAGGCACAGGCCGACCACCACCGCAAGACCCGCCTGCCAGCCTTTCTGGGCCGACACCACCAGCACGAAGAGATTGTCCGGCCCGGGGCTGAGCGCAAGCAGCAGGGCCGCGCCAAAAAACCCGGCCAGCGTCTCAATGCCCGGCATGATTTGTTGCCCTGAAAATCTTCACTGTTGACCTCCGGCTTTGCGCACTGTCGGATACCTCCGAAGCGTGCATCATGCCACAATAGCGTACTCGCACCTTGCCTGGACGATACGAATGCAACACCGCTGGCTGGACCGCCCTGCCCCTTACCTGCCGGTATGGCAGGCCATGCAGGACTTCACCCAAAAACGGCAGCCGGACACGGCGGACGAACTTTGGCTGGTCGAGCATGCGCCCGTCTATACCCTGGGCCAGGCAGGCCGGCCAGAGCACGTCCTGAACCCGCGCCACATCCCCGTCGTACGCAGCAATCGGGGCGGCCAGGTCACCTATCATGGGCCCGGCCAGGTCATTCTGTACACCCTGGTAGACTTGCGTCGCAGACGGGTCTCCGCACACGCACTCGTGCACCTGCTCGAGCAAACCGTGCTGGACCTGCTTCTGCAGTGCGGGCTCTCGCAAGCCTGCCGCAAGCTTGGCGCACCCGGCGTGTACGTACCACAATCCGCGCTAAACCACCCGCAGGGTACGCAGCTGGCAAAAATTGCCGCCCTGGGCGTCAAGGTCCACAAGGGGTGTGCCTACCATGGCGTCGCCCTGAACGTCGACATGGATCTGACCCCCTTCCTGGGCATCAACCCTTGCGGCCAGGCAGGTCTGCAAACGGTCGACCTGGCCGCATGCGGCGTACACTGCAGTGTGGTCGACGCGGGCAATGCGCTGGCCCGGATCTTTTCAGCCGCCTGGGAATCCGCGACCGACTTCAGCCCGCCCCGAGCCACCCGACACCTCTTGACCGCCATTGAACCTTCGACATGACCACAGAAATCCCAACCATTCGTGCCCGCGTGCGCCCAGGTGCCAAATTCGTCAGCCCTCAGGGCACCCGGGCCGTCAAAGACGGCATGCGGCCCAGCGCCCTGGCCGGGCAAGCGGATGTCGGGCCCAAGCCCGCCTGGCTGCGGGTGCGCATTCCGGCCGGCAGCCAGTACGAGAAAGTGCGCGACATCGTGCGCGACCACCAGCTCAACACCGTCTGTGCAGAATCCAAATGCCCGAACATTGCCGAGTGCTGGGGCCGCGGCACCGCCACGCTGATGCTGATGGGCTCGGTCTGCACCCGGGCCTGCAAATTTTGCGCGGTCAGCACCGGCAATCCGCACGGCTGGCTCGACCACAACGAGCCCGAGAGCGTTGCCGAAGCCGTGGTCCTGATGCAGCTGAAATACGTCGTACTGACCTCGGTGGACCGCGACGACCTCATCGACGGTGGTGCGGGGCATTACGCCGATTGCATCCGGGCCATTCATCGGCGCTCGGCAGACACCGCGGTCGAGGCGCTGACCCCCGACTTCCAGGGCAGGCAAAAAGACGTGGCGACGGTGCTCGATGCCGGCCTCACCACATTTGCGCAAAACATCGAGACCGTGCGCCGCCTCACGCACGTGGTACGCGACGTGCGCGCCGGCTATCAGCAAACCCTGGACGTACTGAAATTCGCGAAGGCGCATGCGCCACACACGCTGACCAAAACCAGCGTCATGCTGGGCCTGGGCGAGGCCGACGACGAAGTCATCCAGACCATGGAAGACGCGCGCGCTCACGACGTGGACATTCTGACGTTGGGCCAGTACATGCGGCCGACCAAAAACCATCTGCCGGTACAGCGTTTCGTTACACCAGAGCAGTTTCGAGAATTTCGCCGGCTCGGCCTGTCGATGGGTTTTCGCGAAGTGGTGGCTGGCGCCCTGGTGCGCTCGAGCTACCGCGCCGAGCGGGTGCTGGAGGCCGACAACGTCGGCCTTTGAAGAGGTGCATCGGTCAAGGCCTGCAGCGCGTCGAATGACAGGCCTTCGACCATTTCGCATACATGCATGGCGCCATCGCGAATCTCGATGACGCACAGGTCGGTATACACCCGCTTCACGCACCCCAGGCCGGTCAGCGGGTAGCGGCAGGTTTTCATGAGCTTCGGCTGACCATCGCGCGTGGTGTGGGTGGTCATCACCCAGACATTGCGCGCGCCCACGGCAAGATCCATCGCCCCGCCCACGGCCGGGATGGCATCGGGATCGCCCGTATGCCAGTTGGCCAGATCGCCATTTTGCGCCACCTGATAGGCCCCCAGCACGCAGATGTCGAGGTGGCCGCCGCGCATCATGACGAACGAATCCCCATGATGGAACAAAGCGGCGCCGGGAATCATGGTGACTGGCTGCTTGCCGGCATTGATCAGGTCTGGGTCTTCTTCGCCCGGGGCGGGGGCCGGCCCCATGCCCAGCAGGCCATTTTCGCTGTGCAGCATCACGTGCCTGGCCGGATCGAGATAATTGGCCACCAGCGTGGGCAGGCCGATACCCAGGTTGACGTACGCCCCCGGGAATATATCGGCCGCGACGCGCCGCGCCATGGCTTCCTTGTTCATGCGCGTGTAAGACATGATTACTCCTGGGGCGGGATCTGCACGACGCGCTGCACGAAGATGCCCGGCGTCACGATGGTTTCGGGATCGAGCTGGCCCGCAGCCACGACATGCGCCACCTGCACCACGGCCATTTTTGCGGCAGCGGCCATGATGGGCCCGAAATTGCGGGCTGTTTTGCGGTACACCAGATTGCCATATACGTCAGCCATATGGGCCTTTACCAGGGCCACCTGGGCATGCAGCGGGTATTCGAGCACGTAATGCCGGCCATTGATCTCCCGGACTTCTTTGCCCTTGGCCAAATCCGTGCCGTAACCCACCGGCGTGAAAATGGCCCCCAGGCCGGCCCCCGCCGCCTCGATGCGAGCCACCAGATTGCCCTGCGGGACCAGTTCGAGCTCGATCTTCCCCGCTCTGTACAGGCCATCGAACACGTGTGAATCATGCTGCCGCGGAAACGAACAGATGATTTTCTGCACCTGCCCGCGCGCCAGAAGGGCCGCCAGCCCGGTATCGCCATTGCCGGCATTGTTGCTGATGACCGTAAGCCCCTTGACATTCAGGTCGGCCAGGCCGTCGATCAGGGCGGCGGGTTGGCCTGCCAACCCGAACCCGCCGATCATGATGGTGTCGCCATCGTGGATACCCTGCAGGGCGTGTGCGACATCAGGATAGCGTTTGTTCAACAGGGGTCTCTCTGGTAGGGTCGTTTGCCGAACTTATGTTCTCTATGCGAACATTGTACATCTCTGAATCCAACACTCAAAGGGTCATGGCCACCCACATGTCGCCCGATTCCCATCCCACCCGCAGCCAGACACGCATCGTCGCGCCCGAATCGCCCTTCGCCCCGGCGGCCGCAGACGACGGGCTGCTGTCGTTCGCCCGCGGGATCGCTGTCATGGAAGTCTTTTCACGCCACCATGCCCCGCTGTCGATGGCGGACATCGCACGCCGAACCCGCCTGCCAAGGGCCACGATCCGGCGTATCCTGATCACGTTGAGAAACCTGGGCTACGTATTGGAAATCGACCGGAAATACCGCCTCACGCCCAAGATCCTGACGCTCGCCCAGGGCTACCTGGCGTCGTCGGGCTTCCCTGCCGCGCTTCAGCCCATACTGGAAGACATCACGGCCCAAACCGGCGAATCATCATCCTTCGCGGTGCTCGATGGCACAGAGATCATCTACGTGGCCCGATCGGCAGAAGAGAAAATGCGCATCATGAGCAACAGCCTGCACGTGGGCAGCACGCTGCCGGCCTATTGCACCTCGATGGGCCGTGCCATCCTGGCGCAACTGCCGCGCCATCGGCAGGCAGCGATCCTGCAGGCATCCAACCGGCTGCGGCATACCGAACACACCGTCGTCGACGTCGATGCACTGCTCAAGATCCTGGCTGCAGATCAGGCCAACGGCTATTCCATCGTCAACCAAGAGCTCGAAACCGGGCTATGCGCCATCGCGGTCCCCGTCATGGCGCATGACGCGGGGGTCGCCGGCGCAATCAACATCAGTACCCACGTGCTGCGCACTGACCCGGGCGATGTCAGGCGCACCTACCTGCCCGTGCTGCAGGCCGCCTTGAAGATGATTTTTGTCTAAAGAGCCGGGCCACCTGCGGCCACCGCTTCCCGACTCTTCTTCGGCCACTGTTTCTCGACAATGTAGCGGTACGCACTCTTGATGTCATCCTGAAGCGCGGCGCACGCGGCATCTGCATCCGCCGCGCCCAGGGCATCGATCATCCGCTCGTGGTGCCCGACGGCCGTACGGTTTTCCGTGCGCTCCGACCCCGAGCGCAAATCATAATTGAGGACCGGCCCAATCCGCAGCCATGAAGATTCTATGATCTTCATCAGCATGGGCATGTGCGCCGTTTCATACAACGAAAAGTGCAGCGCCTTGTTGAGCAGAACCGCCTGTCCCAGGCTGGCCCCCCCTTCACCCATGCGCACGGCCAGCTGCTGGTTCAGCGCGCGCAGCGACTGGATCAGGTCGGGTGTGACGTGCGCGGTTGCCTCGCGTACGGCATAGCCTTCGATGAGCAGCCGGATCCGGGTGATTTCCGCGAACTGTTCGGCCGTCATGACCGGAACCCGGATCGAGCGGTTCGGGGCCACCTCGAGCGCTTGATCCGAAATCAACTGGTAGACGGCTTCGCGGACCGGCATCATGCTCACGCCCAGCGCTTCCGCCATGGACCGCAGCGACAGGCGATCGCCCGGCATGACCCGGCCCGTGAGCAGCAGTTCCTTGATGCGGTTCAGGACATCCGTGCCCAAGGTGCCGCGAGGAGGTAACGGGTTCAGGAGTTTGGTCATGATGTCCTTCCATGATTAGGGAAAACACTTACTGTGATCTGTGATCACACAGAATTAATATAACAGTAACAGCGGGCCGGATCCATGCAACCGCCATCTTGAATGACGCGACCATTTGACACCCAAACGCCCCAATAGACCAGACATTCACACGGATATCCTACGGAGCACACCATGTTCGAGCACATCAGCATGAAAGACAAAAAAGTTCTGATCACAGCCGGCGGCAGCGGCCTGGGCCTGGAAATGGCACGCGCATTCCTGGAAGCCGGGTCGAAGGTCATGGTGTGCGACATCGATGAAGACCGGCTGGCTGAAGCGCGAAAAACGGATCCGCAACTGATCACCTGGCCCGCGGACGTATCGGATGAAGCCAGCGTGCAGGCCTTGTTCGATCAGGTGGCCCAAAAACTGAATGGCCTGGATGTCATGGTCAACAATGCGGGCGTCGCGGGCCCGACAGGCTACGTCGAAACGCTGACCCTGGAAGACTGGAACCGCACGCTGTCGGTCAATATTACCAGCCAGTTCCTGTGCGCGCGGTTGGCCATCCCGCTGCTCAAGCAGTCCGCTTCGGGGGTCATGATCAATCTGTCGTCCGCGGCGGGGCACCTGGGTTTTGCGGGGCGCGCGCCCTATTCCGCGTCCAAGTGGGCTGTCGTTGGCTTCACCAAGACCCTGGCCATCGAGCTGGGCAAATACGGCATCCGGGTCAACGCCATCCTGCCCGGGGCCGTCGATGGCCCCCGCATTCGTGCGGTCATCGCCGCCAAGGCCAAGACCCTGGGCCAGCCCGTGGAAGACGTCGCCGCACAGTACGAACAACAGGCCTCGCTGGGGCGCATGGTGACGGCGCGGGATGTGGCCAACACCGTGCTGTTCGCATCCAGTGGCGCCGCCGCGTGCGTCAGCGGCCAGGCGCTGGCGGTCGATGGCCACACGCAGGCGCTGATCTGAATCCACGGCCACACGGTGTCGCACCGTCACCGCGGCACGGCCATTCGATGAGACGGGGCAAAGCCCCGGCTTTCCTTCACCAGGAGACTGAAATGAACGGTACCAAGGGCATGAAAATACTGGCGACCTCCCTATTGGCGGCATCGGCCATGATGCTGGCGCCCGCCTCGCATGCGCAGTCAGATAAATACAAGATATTCCTCAGCATGAGCTACATCGGCAATGACTGGCAGGCCGAGGCCACCAACATGATCAAGGCCATGGCCAAGACGCCCGAACTGCGCGACAAGGTGGACCTGGAAATCCAGGTCGCCGGCGCCGACGCTCAAAAGCAGATCCAGCAGATCAACGCGATGATCCAGGCCGGTGCCAACGCCATCGTCGTCTACCCGATCTCGCCCACGGCCCTCAACCAGGTCATCAAGCGGGCCTGTTCGAAAGACATCCAGGTGTTCGCCTATGATGGCGAAGTGACCGAGCCCTGTGCGCACAACATCCACATCGACCAGAAAGAGGCCGGCGTCGCCACGGCCGAATGGCTGGTGGACCAGATGGGTGGCAAAGGGAACATCGTCATGATCACCGGGGTGCCCGGAACTTCGGTGGACAAGCTGCGCACCGAGGGCGCCAAGTCCGTATTCGCACAACATCCCGAGATCAAGGTGGTCAACGAAAGCCCGGGCATGTGGAGCCAGGCCGTCGCCCGCACCGAGCTGACAAAAATCATGGCGGTGCGAGACTGGGACGACATCGACGGCCTGTGGATGCAGGTCGGTTGCTACACGGCCAACGCCATGCAGCTCGAAGCAGACCGCAAACCCGAAGACCTCCTGCCCTGCGCAGGCGAAGGCTCCAACGGCGGACGCATCCAGATGCTGCCGCCCGACACACAGCTGGAAGGCGCCAGCGGCGCCTATGCGCCGCTGGGTGCGCCGCGCTTCTCCTATGCGTCCGTTCCGTACTCGGGCGCACTGGCCCTGAAGCTTGCGGTCGAAGCCCTGGACGGCAAGGCCGTACCCCAGGAAGTGATTCTGCCACTGCCCAGGATCACCAACGAGACGGTCAAGCTCTGCCAGAATGGCACCTGGAAAGAAATGGATGACGGTTGCAACGTGTTCATGCCAGCCATCGTGAAAAACCCGGGCTGGTTTGCCTCCATCTATTCACCCGAGACCCGGAACCTGGGCCTGGAAGCGGCGCTGAACGGGGAGCCGGACCAGGAATAACCAGAGCCCGGCACACCCGGAGGCACCCCATTGTCCACCCAAGCCCAGCAAGGCCCCGACATGCCACAACCCGACAGCGCATTGCGCCTGCACCATCTGTCCAGAAGGTTCGGACCGGTCATCGCGCTCTCCGATGTGTCGCTGGATATCAAGCCAGGGCGCATCCATGCCTTGCTGGGCGAGAACGGGGCTGGCAAGTCCACGACCGTCAAGCTGCTGTCGGGGCTCATGCCCCCCACCACGGGGCACATCGAGGTCTTTGGCGAGCAGGTCAGCCTGGATACGCCGCTGAAGGCCCAGGCGCTGGGCATACAAACAGCCTTCCAGGAAATGACCATGCTTCCGGAGCTGTCGGTTCTGGACAACATGCTCTTGCCGCGGGCGGCCATGCACGCCAGCGGCATGATACGCCGCACGCAGCTGCGCAAGCGCATCCTGGCACACATGGCGGCGCTGGACTTCGAAGTGGATCTCGACGAACCGATCCGGAACCTCAGCCTGACGGTACAGCAAAAGATCGAAATCACGCGCGCCATCTTCAGAAAGCCCAGAATCCTTCTGCTCGATGAACCCACGTCCACGTTGTCATCGGTCGACGTACAGTGGCTGGGCGACATCATGGCCCGGCTCAAAGCCGACGGCCTGACCACCATATTCATCTCTCACCGCATGAAAGAAGTGCGCGCGTTCTGCGATGATCTATCGATCCTGCGCAACGGCCAGCTGATTTCCTCCGGTCTCGTCGACGACTACACCGACGATGAAGTGGTCGAGCTCATTGCCGGCCGCTCGGTGCACAACGTCTTTCCGGCGCGCGAAACCCGCAGCGAAGGCACCCGCGTACTCGAGCTGCACAGCCTTTCCTCGGGCGCGATCCGGGATGCCAGCCTGCAACTGCACCAAGGGGAAATCCTCGGCATCGCAGCCCTTCAAGGCATGGGGCAGCTCGACCTCTTCGAGGCCTGCTTCGGCCTGCGCCTGCCGGCCTCGGGCCAGATCCTGATCGATGGCCAGGCGAGGCTGCACACCGGCCCGATCGGCGCGATCCAGCACGCCGGAATCGGTTTCGTGCCCGAAGACCGCAAGACGGAAGGCCTGCTGCTGAACCAAAGCGGGCTGAAAAACGCGTCCTTGCCCATACTTGGGCGGCTGACGCGCGGTGGCGCGATCCGCCAGGCAACCGAGCTTGCCGGTGCCGCACGGGTCTTCGAGCGCATCAATCTGGACCAAAGGGCGCTGTGGATGGACGCAGGATCGTTTTCCGGCGGCAACCAGCAAAAAATCGTCCTTGCACGGTGGTTGCTGGCCCAAAGCCGGATCCTGCTGCTGTTCGATCCAACGCGCGGCATCGACGTCGGTACGAAGCACGAAATCTACAAGCTGATGCTCGACTACACCCGGCTCGGCGGCGCCGTGTTGTTCTACTCGACGGAAATCGCCGAAGTGATTCATCTGAGCCACAAGATCCACGTCATTTATCGCGGGCACATCACCCGCACCTTCGAGGCGCCGGAGATCACCGAGCACGCCGTCGTGTCCGCCATGCTGGGCCAACCGCACACAGAAACGGAATCGATGCATGCCTAATCACTCGTATGGCCGCATGCTGGATCAATTCGGCAGCGTGATTGCCGCCGCAGTCGTCTTGTTCCTGCTGGTAGCCATGGTCTCTCTCAAGAGTGGCGCCGGCTTCGACTATTTCGACTTCATGCTTCTGGTCCAGGGGGGGACCACGCTCGCCATCGCGGCCATCGGCGGCACCCTGGTGATTCTGGGGGGCGGCTTCGACCTGTCTGTGGGGGCCGTGATTTCACTGGTGAACGTGGTGCTGGCCAGCCAGATCGTCGAAGGCGACGGGCCGGGCACCTTCGTGGCGACACTGCTGCTGGCCATCGGAATCGGCACCGCATGCGGGCTGGTCAACGGACTGCTGGTCGCCTATCTCCGATTGCAGTCCATCGTGGTGACCCTGGCCACCATGTTCATTCTCCAGGGCATCACGCTGCTGATCATGGACTCGCCGGGCGGCGAAGTCCCCGAAGTCATCAGCGCGACCCTCATGGGTGACTTGATACCCGATTTCATGCCGACCGCGGGGTTCATGATCCTTGTGTGCCTGGCGCTTTGGGCATGGCTCAAGCGCACCCCCTGGGGCCTGCACCTGTATGCGGTGGGGGGCAACATGGCATCGGCCGGCGCCGTCGGCGTGCGGGTCCAGCGCATCCTACTGTTGAAATACTGTGCCGCAGGCGCACTGTACGGCCTGGCCGGCCTGTTCCTGACGGCGCAGACAGGCTCCGGAGACCCGTTGGTCGGCAATTCTTTGCTGCTGCCGGTCTTCGCGGCCATCGTCATCGGCGGCACGCGCCTGGGCGGTGGCCGCGGCGGCCCCCTGGGCTCCGCACTGGGCGCCTACATTCTCATGGTGATCGTGAACCTCCTGCTGATCTTCAGTGTATCGGCATACTATTCCACGATCGCCCAGGGGGTGGTGCTGATCATCGCCGTCTTGCTGAATTCGCTCGGGGCCGGCTCGCCGCTGCGCGCATCCGTCGCGCGCATGCTGGCACGCATCCGCTTTCACAGACAGCAAGGCCGCGCCCGGCGGCGCCCGCCGCATGACCTGGCGGGCATCGACATCGCACACTCATCCGGCACCCCACCACCCCACGTCGGGCTGCTGAAGCGATACAGGAAAGACATCCTGCTGTCCGTGCCCGCCCTGGTCGCCCTGATCGCGATCGTGCTGGCAACCGCAGTGATCCTGGACCTCAACATATTCAGGTGGTCGTACTGGAACTCGCTGATCGTCCTGTCCACCTTCCTGATCATCCTGGCCCTGGGCCAGGGCGCCGTCATCCTCACGGGCGGCCTCGACCTCTCGCTGCCGTGGACCATCGCCCTATGCGCCTTCATCTTCACCGGCATCACACAAGGCTCCAACGAGCACCTGCTCCAGGCCATCCTCGTCGTTACACTGACCGGGCTGGCCATCGGGCTGCTCAACGGCATCATGGTGGCCGTGCTCGGATTTTCATCCATCGTGGCCACGCTGGCAACCAACGGGATCCTGCAGGGCCTGGCCCTGCTCTATTCCCAAGGCACCCCCAGCGGCTTTCCGGCGCCTGCCATCTCGTGGCTGATGACGGCCAAGCTCTTCGGCGTCACGCCCATCGCCTACCTGATACTGGCCTTCGTCGCCTTTGCCGTGTTCCTGCTCACGTGCACGCCTTTTGGCCGGCATGTGTACGCCACCGGCAGCAACCAGCGGGCGGCACTGCTGTCGGGGGTCCCGACCAACCGCACCCTCATCCTGGTGTTCGTATTGTCCAGCCTGTGCGCCGCCCTGGTGGGTGTGCTGCTGACCGGATTCTCGGGCCAGGCCAGCTTGGGCATGGGGGATGATTTCCTGCTGCCTTCGATCGCCGTCATCGTCGTCGGCGGCGGGCTGATCACCGGAGGGCGCGGACACTACCTGGGCATGCTGGCCGGCGTGCTGCTGCTCACGGCCCTGCAGATGTTGCTGTCGGGCAGTGGCCTGCCCTACGCCGTGCGGCCCATCATCTTTGGTTCCGTTCTGCTGCTGGCGGTGGCCAGCCTCAAAGAGCGGTTTTCTTAGGAGCGCAAAATGAAGATTGAAGTGTTTGTCGACGTGAAAACGACGCTGGGCGAGGGCCCCTTGTGGGACATTGACGAGCAACGCCTCTACTGGATAGACAGCGCCGAC
The DNA here is from genome assembly GCF_041675725.1 of Castellaniella sp. Classification (GTDB taxonomy): domain Bacteria; phylum Pseudomonadota; class Gammaproteobacteria; order Burkholderiales; family Burkholderiaceae_B; genus Castellaniella. The sequence goes on from NZ_JBAYTI010000001.1 coordinate 40,030, forward strand.
GGCCGGATCTTCCGTGCAACCGCCGACGGCCGGGAAATCCGGGCCTGGCAGGTGCCCACAAAAATCGGCTCGATGGCCCTGCGACGCTCCGGAGGGGCGATTGCATCGCTGGCCAACGGCCTGCACACCGTCGACTTCAAAACGGGCGCCGTCGAATTGCTGCACGACCCGGAGCCCGGCCTGCCCAACAACCGGCTCAACGACGGCAAGGTCGACCCCAAAGGGCGTTTCCTGTTCGGCAGTATGGACACCATGGAAGAAGGGCCCAACGGCGCGCTGTACCGCCTGGATCCCGACCTGTCCGTCCATCGCCTGCAGGACGGGATCGTCGTGTCGAACGGCCCCTGTTGGAGTCCGGATGGCAAGACATTCTATTTTGCCGATACCTGGGCAGAAGAAATCTGGGCCTACGACTACGATCTCGATACCGGGGCGATCGCCAACCGGCGTACTTTTACCAAAATCCAGGGTACGAACTTCCGCTCTCCGGATGGGTCCACCGTGGATGCCGAGGGCTGCCTGTGGAATGCCCAGGTCTATGAAGGCCAGTTGGTGCGCTATACCCCGGACGGCCAGGTCGAGCGCATCATCGAAATGCCCGTCAAGAACGTCACCAGCGTGATGTTTGGCGGCGAGCACCTCGATATCCTGTTCGTCACCTCCATGTCGCGCCCCCCGCTGCCCCGATTCCCGTCTGATTCAGTGCTGGGGGGCAGCGTCTTCATGATCACCGGGCTGGGGATCCGTGGAGTCCCCGAACAGCGCTTCGCAGGCTGACCCTGCCAACGTCTTTTTACACTATCAGGATGACGAACCCATGAAAACAGCCGTCATAGGGGCAGGCCTCATCGGCCAGGCCTGGTCCATCGTATTTGCCCGCGGCGGGCTCGAGGTCACGCTCTGGGATGGCGACCCCGAAGCACTCGCCCGCGCCGGCGAGATGATCGCCGCACTGACCGAAAAGCTGCAAGATGCCGGGCTGGTGCCGTCCAGCCAGGATGCGCTGGCCAGGATCCGGCGCGTTGCGACCCTCGAAGAGGCGCTGGCCGATGCAGACTACGTGCAGGAATGCCTGCCCGAATCCGTAGAGGTCAAAAAAGAGATTTTTGCCCGCATGGATGTGGCGGCAAAACACGATGCCGTACTCGCCAGCTCCACATCCAGCATCGCGGCCTCCCGGTTCACGGAACACCTGCCCGGCCGTGCCCGGTGCCTGGTGGCGCACCCCGTGAACCCCCCTTACCTGGTCCCCGTGGTCGAGCTGTGCGGCGCCCCATGGACGGATCCGGCCGTGGTCGCGAAAGCGCACGACCTGCTGACACGCGTGCGGCAAACCCCCATCGTCGTCAAGAAGGAAATCAAGGGTTTCATCCTGAACCGGCTGCAGGGCGCCTTGCTGCGGGAAGCCTTCCGCCTGGTCCAGAACGACTGCGTGACCGTCGAGGATCTCGACCTGACCCTCAAGAACGGGCTGGGCCTGCGGTGGTCGTTCATGGGGCCATTCGAGACCATCGACCTGAATGCGCCCGACGGCTTGCGCGATTACTGCGAACGGTACGGCACCATCTACAACGAGCTGGCGCTCGAACAAGCGGACACCACCCCCTGGCCGCAGGCCCTGATCGAGGCGCTGGACGCCGAGCGGCGGAAAATCCTGCCACGGGAGCAGCTCAAGGACCGGCGCGTCTGGCGCGATGAACATCTGATGGCACTGCTCAGGCACAAGGCGGGCGAACGCTGATCCCGCCCCGCCAAGCCGGCCTGCGGGCACTCGCATCGATATCGAATTTTTCAAGGAGCACCATCATGGCAAGCAAGAAAAAAGCCATCATCAGCTGCGCGGTCACCGGCGCGATCCATACACCCAGCATGTCGCCGTATTTGCCGGTCACCGCAGAGCACATTGCAGACGATGCCATTGCAGCCGCGCGCGCCGGCGCCGCCGTCCTGCACCTGCACGCCCGCGATCCGAAAGATGGCAGGCCCACCCAGGATCCGGAATACTTCCGACCATTTCTGGAGAAAATCAAGCAGGCCACGGATGCGGTGATCAACATCACCACGGGCGGCAGCCCGCACATGACGGTCGAAGAGCGCATGCGCCCGGCAATGACCTTCAAGCCCGAACTGGCCTCGCTGAACATGGGCTCGATGAATTTCGGCCTGTTCCCCATGCTCAACCGCTTCAAGACCTTTCAGCACGACTGGGAACGCCAGCACCTGGAAAACAGCCGCGACCTGATCTTCAAGAACACCTACAAGGACATCGAGACCATCCTGCGCAAGGGCACCGAAAACGGCACGCGCTTCGAATTCGAATGCTATGACATCAGCCACCTGTACAACCTGGCCCACTTCGTGGATCGGGGGCTGGTGCAAAGCCCCCCTTTCATCCAGTCGGTGTTCGGCATCCTGGGTGGCATCGGGCCCAACCCCGAAGACCTGATGCACATGCGGCGCACGGCCGACCGGCTGTTTGGCGACGACTACCAATGGTCTATCCTGGGTGCGGGCCGCAACCAGATTCCGCTGGCCACCATCGGCGCCGCCATGGGCTCCAACGTGCGTGTCGGGCTCGAAGACTCGCTCTGGCTGGGGCCAGGCGAAATGGCGAAATCCAACGCCGACCAGGTGACGCGCATCCGCACCATTCTCGAGGCCCTGAACCTCGAGGTCGCCACCCCCGATGAAGCCCGCGCAATCCTCTGCCTGAAAGGCGCCGATCAGGTCGCCTTCTGATCCATTCGATCCATACAGGCCCGCCAGCCGACCCGTGCCGCCCGTGCGGATGGGCCGGCTGCGCGGACGGGCTATCCGGCGGCCGGCCCCTCAGTGGACTGCCGCATACATGATGCCTTCCTCTGTGGCCTCGTCGGCATCGAACTCCTCGACCACCCGGCCGGACCGGTAGACCAGAACCCGGTCTGACAACTTCAGAATCTCGGGCAGATAAGATGAAATCACCACGACGGCCAAGCCGCTGTCAGCCAAGTCGCGAATCACGTTATGGATCTCGCTGATCGCCCCCACGTCCACGCCGCGCGTCGGCTCATCGAAAAATATCAGCCGGGGCGCTTGGGCCAATGATTTGGCGGCCACCACCTTTTGCTGGTTGCCGCCCGACAATTCGACGATACGGGCCGCCGGATTGATCGCCCGAATCTGGAAGATTTTTTTCCATTTTTCGGTTTCCTCTTTGGCATAGTCGGACCCGAGGAAACCAAGCTGGGTGGACCCCTTGACCAGCAAACCCGCTTCGATGTTCTGCTGGATGGTCATGTTCTCGAAGAAGCCATCCGCTTTGCGATCTTCGGTGATGTAGACGATACCGCTGTTGACCGCCGGCCCTGGCGTGCGATAGCGAACCTCCCGGTCTTGGTAGCGGACTACGCCACCGTAAAAATGGTTCCGCTTGATGACCCCGGCAATCACCTTGGCCGTCTCCGAGCGACCCGAGCCCACCAGCCCAAACAGGCCGGTAATCTGGCCGGTATAGATGGAAAACGAGGTATTGCGCACGATCCCGCCCATGGAGAGATTTTCCACACTCAGGATGCGCGTGGTGTTGACCGGTTTCTGGTCGGCGCGCTGCTGCGGCTGATACGCCTCGCCGGACAACTCGCGCCCGACCATATCCTTGATGATGGAGTCTTTGGTCATGTTGATGGCGAGGTCGTTGCGGATCAGCTGCCCATCCCGCAATACCGTGATCTGGGTGGCCCAGCTCAGCGCTTCCTCGATGGCATGACTGATGAACAGAATCGCAATGCCTTCCTTGCACAGCCGCTGCAGCAACATGAAGAAATAGTGTTTCTCCTCGGGCGTCAGTGTGGCAGTGGGCTCATCGAAGATAATGACCCTGGCATGCTGGCGCACGGCGCGCGCGATTTCCACCATTTGCTTCTGTGCAGCGCCCAAGGTGCCCACCGTCGCCCAGGGATCCACATTGAAACTGAGCGAGCCCAGCAGCTGCTGGGCGCTGATGTACAGGCCCCGCAGCCGGTAGAACCGTTTTTCGCTGCCCAGGAACAGATTCTGGGCCACAGTCATGGACGAGACCAGGCTGGTTTCCTGATAGACCATGGCAATGCCGCTGTCCAGGGCTTCGGTGGGGTTGCGGAACTGCACCGGCTGGCCATCGATGTGCAAGGTACCCTCGGATGGCGCATAGACCCCCGCAATGATCTTGCACAGCGTGGATTTTCCGGCGCCATTTTCTCCTACCAGTGCATGGATCTCGCCGGCGACCAGCTGCAGATCGATGCCCTTGATCGCGTAGTTGCCACCGAATTCCTTGGATACGTCTTGCAGGCTGAATATCACCTTACTCACGGCACAGCTCCAGGGTTGGGACGTCAATGATCATCTAGATATCCAGCGTGAGAAGTTCCATGCTGCCACGGGACGTCGCGTGGATCTGGTTGCCCACGACGGCCACACTGCATACGCCATGCCGTACACCATCCGCGCGGCTATGATACGACCCCCGGGGGACGAACGCTTCATCCAGGCGCGCCAACAAACCATAAGACAGGCTGGGCGCCCAGGGCTTGGCAATCCCCAGCTGCTTGACCTCGCCCCACTGCAGCGGCTCGAGATAGCCACCGCGGGCCCTGAGCTTGGGTGCGATCCAGTATTCGGGCTCCACGTCTTGCAACATGCTCAGGCGGTAGGCCTCTTCGCGCAATACAAACTCGATCAGTTGGCGCCTGGGCGCAAACAAGCATAGCCAGAACGACGCACCTTCGCGCACCAGGCGCCCCGGGTAGGCCGGCAACGCATCCAGCACGACGGCATCGCCGCTGTTTTGCGTATACCTCACCAAACGATGCCGCCAGGCCTCGCTGTAGACCACGCGGCCTTGCGTGTCGATAACCACACCAGCCGGCCAGGCCAGGCCTGTGCGCAGTGGCTGCGCGACACCATCGGACGACACCGACCAGAGCGAACCGCTCGCGCCCCGTTCGAGAAGGTCGCGCGCCCAATCGAGCGACGAGTTCTCATCCGAACCGACCGCGACAAGCAGGTCTCCCTGCGGCCCGAAAGACAAGGCCGTCACACAATCGGTTCGCCCCACGGACACGGCCGAGACATCCATCAAACGGTCCGGCGCACCCACGCGTATCCCTTCGCCAGCCAACGCCACAGCGACGCGCTCGTGTCCATCGCACGCAAGCGCCAGCACGCCGCTGGGAAAGCGGGCCACCTCTGCGCGGCTCTGCGCGCCGGTCCGCTCATAGAGTACGTGACCTACGCTGAAAAACAGATGATCGCCGCAGCGCAGGAGATTGTCGGGTTCGCCCTCTTGTTTCGCGCCCTCGGCCAGGTCGAGCAGCGTATTGGGCCGGAACGGACCATCCATGGGCGGAACCGTCACGCCATAAGCACCCTGCCCAAAAAACCAATCATGCACGCCGCGCAAGGTACGGATCATTTCTTCCCCCAGTAGCTGAACTGGCTGGTCCAACCCATGTCCACGCCCGACAGTTCGTGGACCCCAATGCGGTTATTGGAGATCCCGCCGAGATACAGCTTGCCCTTGTGCTCGCGCATCGAAGTGATGTAGGGATGCGAAATACCGGTGGGATCCCACAGCGATTCCATGACCGTTCCCTGCAGGTCGAACTTGATGACGCAGCCGTCATTCAGGTTGGGGAACAGCCACTCGTCGTTCCCCAGGCGACGCGTCATGCGCGCCCGCACACCTGGGAAGCGCAACATGTGGTCGAACGCCCGGCCGCGCATCCCGACGATCGCACACCAGTAGTTGCCGTCGGACGCCCGATTGATATTGTCTGGGTAGCCCGGAAGATTGTCGAGGACGACTTCTGTGCGCCCCTTGTTTGGACCATCGAACCAGTAGCGGGTCACCCTGCAACCCCAGGTTTCAGCGACCAGCAGCGATTCGCCGTCCAGGGTCACACATACGCCGTTGGAGAAGCGCAAGTTGCGCAATACGGTGCGCGTCTTTTTAGTATGAGGGTCATACAGGATCAGCCGGCCGTTCGTTCGAGCCTCTATCGAATCCACCGGCCATTCGGTATTGGAGAAGCGCACGGTGGCATCACTGAAGAAGATACGGCCGTCCGGCGCAATGTCGAGATCGTCGGGCATGCGCAGCCGCGAATCATCCAGGATGGACGTCAGGCTGCGGTTGGTTTCGTCTGTCAGCAAGATGACCTCGCGCTCTGGGGTGACCTTGTACAGACCCATGCCGCCCACACAGACATGAATGTTGTCTTCTGCATCCATGGCCAGCCCCAATGGCTGACCGCCAATGTGGACGAACGTCTCGGAGCGCGTATAGTCGGGCGCGAAGAAACGCACGATATGCCCCTGGCGCTGGCCCGTGTAGAGATTGTCCTGGCTATCGAAGATCATGTCTTCAGGGCCATCGAGCTCGCCCAGCCCGATGGCGCCTACGCCCTTGAGCCGATCGTTGACTTCCCAGGGCGCGCCAGCACCCGGGCGACAGTCGGGTGCGGGGGGCAGGGACAATGCGACCGGCGCCACATACAGGTGATTCTTGATCTTGCGCAGGTTCTTGAGCCAGCGTACATCAATAGCCACAGCCACCAGCAACAATATGCCGAACACCAGCGGCGTGACGCCACTGCCCACGCCAAGATTGATCAAGGCATTGGTGATGATCAGGACGATCAAGGTGCCGATGAAGATCTTGTAGACGGACCCCTTGCCTCCGCCCAGGCTGACGCCCCCCAATATGGCCCCGGTCAGCACAGTGATTTCCAGCCCAATCCCGGTCTCGGGCCCGACGCTGGCCAGCCGTGCCGCATAAAACACCGCACCAAGCGCCGTCAGCGCACCCGACATGACATACGTCGTGAAAATCAGGCGCTTGATGGGAATGCCGATGTTGTAGGCCGAACGCCGCGACCCCCCAGTGGCATAGATATTCCAGCCGAAACGGGTCCGGGTCAATATCAGGTGGAACAGCACCAGCGCCACAATCAGCCCGGTCATGCTCAGGGGCACCCCCAGGAAGGCGTCTTCGCCCAGCGACTCCCAGAGATCGGACCCGCCAAAGGCCAGCCCGACCGTAGTCGAATAATTCAAGACCAGGATATCGGAAATGGCACGGCCAATAATGAGCGTGGCGAGGGTGGCCAGGAACGCACGCACCCCGAAAAACCCCACCAGCACGCCGTTGACCGCGCCAAACGCCGCCCCCACCAGCAAGGTGGCGGGGATGGCAAAATACAGCGGCCAGTCCAGATACTGAATGGTGGTGATCGCCACAAAGTTGGATACGGCGAAGATGGAGCCCACACTCAAGTCGATGCCGCCGCCCAGCATGACGATGCTCATGCCCAAGGTAACGAAACCGATTTCCCCCACCTGACGCATCAGGTCGACCAGCCCCCCTGCCGTGAACAGACTCACCCCGGTCGGGATGAATACCAGGAGGGTGATGAGCAAGAACAGCGTGGGAATGAAATTATCGATCCAGTTCTTGCTCAGCAGCTCTCCCAGGAATCTCGTCGATAGCACGTCGTAACGCAGGAACTTGATGACCTTTTCCATATGGGCTCACATCCGGACACTGTCCTAGAACTCCGTTTTTTCGACTTTGTCAAAATCCCAGCATGAGTCATCGTTCAGGTTTTCCTGGGTAATGACGGTCAACGGGGTATAGATGGCATAGGGTTTGACGTCCGGGTTGTGGCCATTTTGCAGCAGCTGGGCCATGGTGACCGTCAGGTCCTGCGCCTGCCGGAAGGCGTTGTAGCTGATATACGCGTCATACAGGCCCTTGCGAACCCGATCGCACTGCGGCTGGCGGCCCCCCCCATTGGTGATGACCTTGATGTCCTTGATCTTGCCGGCATCTTCCACGGCGCTGGCCACGCCCAGGTCCATGCCATCCCAAGTGCCGATATAGGCGCAGAGGTTGGGATGCTGCTTGATGACGGTGGAGGCGATCCCATGCGCCTTCGTGGCGTCGAAGTCGGCCACTTGATTGGAGACGATCTCCAGCTGACCGGGGTGCTGCTCGATGATGTCCTTGACCCCCTGGACCATCAGCAATGTGTTGGGATTGGTGGGTGTACCTTGCATCAAGGCCACTTCGCCGCTGCCGCCCTTTTCTTTGGCACACCAGTCGTAGGCGATCTGCGCCTGCATCCGGCCCAGTTCGGCCCACTCGGCCCCCACGAAGGCGTCGGTGGACTGCAATGACTTCAGATTGATCTGGACCACGGGGATACCTGCCTTCTGAGCCCGGTTGAGCAGCTTGCGATAGACTTGTACGTCCGGATTCTGCACGACCAGCAGGTCGTACTTGTCGCGGATGAGGTCCGTCAGCGCCTGGCTGCCGGCCTGGCTGTCCCAGTTGGGATTGCGCACGGTGTAGTCGATGCCGTTGCGCTCGGCGAATTTCTCCATGCCCCTGGACCACATCTGGGCCAGGTCAAAGGAGGTGGACAGGGCCAGAAACGCCACCCGCTTGCCCTTGACGTCCTGCGTATATTGCTCGGCCAGCTCATCCACGAACTTGCCCTGGGCCAGCGCATGGCCGGCAAACGCCGCCATGCTGGCCGCCAGTACAAATGCACATGCTTTCTTCATTGTCTTCCTCTTATGGAATAGGTGTTAAATATCGCCCTGCTGGGCCGTCTGCTCATCGCGCGGATTGAGAATGCTGTCGATCACCAAGGCAACCAGCAACAAAGCGCCTTCGAGCAAGTTCTGCACGGTGAACGGTACGTTCATGATCGTCAGGCCATTGAGCAATATGCCGATCAGCAAGGTCGCGACGATGATGTTCATCACCCGGCCCTTGCCGCCGCTGAGGCTGATCCCCCCCAGCACCACGACCAGAATCACGTCATAGATCAAGGTGGAATTCACCACCCGTGTATTGACGGTATTGAGCACCGAGGCCCCGATGATGCCCGTCACGTAGGCAATCACAGCCGAGCCGCAATACTGGATCAGGATGATCGGGCGCACCGGCAGCCCCGTTACCCGCGCGGCCTGGTAGTTGTCGCCGATGAAATAAATATAGCGGCCGATCTTCGTGTACCGAAGCACGATCGACATCAGGAAGGCGATCAGGCCGAACCAGATCACCGACAGCGGGATCCCGAAGACCTTGTGGTTCAGCATCGGGATCCAGGTGATCGCATCGGGCACGTAGGTCAGGTCTGAGTGGACCAGCGCCAGCTGGCCAAAACCATAGATCACCGAGATCATGGCCAGCGTCGTGAACAAGGATGAAATCTCTACGTAGGCAATGAGAAATCCGCTGAGCAAGCCGATGCCCACGGCCAGCAAGAGCCCGAGCAGCACGGCGGCGACCGAGGGCACGCCGTCGCCCAGCAGCAAGACCGTCCAGGCCGCAGTGATGGCCATTGTGGCGACCATCGCCAGGTCGATGCCCTTGCCGATGACCACGAACCCCATACCCAACGCCAAAATGCCGATGATCGACACGTTCTGGATCAGGTTGACCAGATTGTTCGCTTCCAGAAACCCTGGGAGCAAGATCGAGAACAAAAGAAAAAGGGCGACCAAAAGGCCGGTGACCACGAGTTCCTGGGACGGTTTGAACCAGCGTCTGAAACCTTGGTCGAGCATGCGACTTCCCCTGTATTCCATTTTTGTTTATATTAAACATCCGTGATCACAGATCGCAGTTAGTGATTACCCTAGCCCCTGATTTCATGAAGCCTTTACTGCCTCCTTTGCCCGCCCGCAGCACCTTGGCCGCCGACGCGCTGTCCTTGCTCAAGGAGCTCCTCCTGTCCGGTCAGGTCGTGCCCGGGCAAAGGCTGTCGCTGCGCTCCACCGCCCAGGCCCTGGGGGTCAGCATCATGCCGGTTCGGGAGGCTGTTCATCAACTCGTGGCGGACCAGGCGCTCGAGGTCGAACCGAATCGATCCGTGCGCGTACCTGTCATGTCGGCACAGCAGTATCTGGAAGTCACCCGCATACGGCTGCACGTGGAAAGCTATGCGGTGCGCTGCGCCGTGCCCTACGTCACGCCCGCCCTGATCCGCAAGCTACGCAAGCTGAACAACCAATTCGCGACCCTCATGGATGCGGGGGACCCGCACCAAAGCAAGGCGATCCTGGCCAACAAGACCCTGCATTACACCGTGTATGAAGCGGCCCGGATGCCCGTGCTGGTCAAGCTCATCGAGTCTTTGTGGCTGAGGGTGGGGCCCATTTTGAACTACGTGGTGCATTCAGGCGCAGACTACCCGTCCGGGCGCACCGCCTTCACGTACCATGCCTATTTGATCGATGCACTGGAGGCGCAGGATTCAGACAGCGCATGCGCCGCCCTGGAAGATGACATCAAGAGCGCCTACGAATACATCATAGCGAACCGGTATCCCGCAGCCAGCCAAGCGACGGTGCACCGCATCCCTCATGACGCTGAGGCCGCCTTGACTCCGGATGCTCCAGGCAACCCCTAAGGCCCGGCCACCGCAAGCCCCAGGCCTTCTGCGGTCAAGCGCCCCTGCGCCGCCAGCAGGCGCAGGTGGGCCAGTGCGGCGTCGGTGCGGGCCGGCACCAGCGACACCTCCGACAGGAACAGTTCCTGCCGGGCGTTCAGGACTTCGATCAACGTCAGTTCGCCCAGCGCGGCATATTCCGCGTCCACCCCTTCGTAGGCCACCCGGTTGGCTGCAATCGCCGCGTCGAAAGCCTCGATCTGTGCGCGCGCCGACTGCCACTTTTGCCATGCATCCGACGCATCCAGGCGGGCCTGCAGCCGCGCATTGCGCCACTGCGATTGCTGCTGAATGGCCCGTTCTTTTCCGCTGCGCACTTGTGCGCGGTCAGCCCCTTGATAAAGGGGGATGTTCAGGTTCAGCTGCACCGAGGCATCGTGGCGGCTGTGTACACCCTGATCGGGGCGGTTGATCCAGCCACCGCCCACATCCAGGCTCACGGACGGCATCAGCCGCCCTTCTGCCGCTTCAGCATCCGCCTGTGCGGCCTGCGCACCCTGATAGGCGCTGAGTACGGCAGGCGCGTGCTCGGTCGCCACGGCCAGAATGGTGTCGAGCGCGGGCGGAAGCGGCGGCAACGCATCGGGGAAATGGAGTGCCGACGGGGCCACGCCGACATGGCGCATGAAGGCGCTGCTGTAGATCTCCAGCTCGGACTTGACCCGATCCAACTGCGCCACGGCGCCCGCATGGCGGGCCTGCGCCTGGGCCAACTCGGTCCGGGTTCCCAATTGACGTGAAAAATGCTCGCCGAGATACTCGACCTGCCTGGCCAGACTGCGTTCATTGGCTTGATGCAATGCCAGCAGCTTGCGATACTGCAGCACGTTCAGATAGGCATCGCCGACCTCCAGCATGACGTTTTGCTCGGTCACCAGCAGCTCGGAACGGCCCTGCCGGGCACGCGCCGTGGCCGCTTCCACCGCGGGGCCGGTGGACCAATTCAGCAAAGGCTGGGTGGCGGTCAGGCGCACATCCGAACTATCGCGGCGGGTCTGAACGCTGCCCCCCTGCTCCAGACGATAGCCGTCTTCGTAATGACCTGCGCCCATGCGCAGCGTCAAGGACGGCTGCCATCCGGCACGGGCCTGACCGATGTCTTCCTCTAGTGCACGCAAGGCCGCGCGCTGCGCCATCAGGGCCGGATGGTTGTGATAAGCCATTGCCATGGCTTCCTGCAGGGTTTGGGCCTGGGCCGGCCCATGGGCGGCAAAGCCCGCCGCCAGCGCAACCAGCAGCAGGCCGGCCCACAAACCGGGGCGATCGGAGCCGCGCCGAACCCGTACTGCGGCAAGCAGGCGGCCCGCGGTCCCGTGCAGCGCGTCCTTGACGTTCGTATCTGGATTTTTCACGATGGACACCGTCATACGAGTTGTGCGGCGGCCAGGCGCGAAAAGGCCCCGCTCATCCGCATCAATTGTTCAAAGCTGCCTTGCTCTACGATCCGGCCCGCGTCCATGACATAGATGCGGTTGGCCTTGACCACCGTGCTGAGCCGATGCGCCACCACGATGCGGGTGATCGACAAGCGCTCCAGGCTCTCGGTGATCATGGCCTGGATGCGATTGTCGAGCGCGCTGGTCGCCTCGTCCAGCACCAGGATGCGGGGATTGCCCACGATGGTGCGCGCGATCATCAGGCGCTGCATCTGCCCGCACGACAGCGAACCGCCTTCGGTGACGACCGTGTGCATGCCCATGGGCATGCGCTCGATGTCTTCGGCCAGCCCTGCCTTGCGGGCCGCGTCCCAGGCGTCGGCCAGCCCATGGTGACTGGCGCCGACGATGTTCTCGTAGATCGACCCCGCCATCGGGCGACTGCTCTGCAACACCACGCCCATCTGCCTGCGCACGGCCAACACGTCGATTTCGCCCATGTCTTTCCCATCGAGCAGGATGCGGCCCGATTCCGGGGTTTCGAATCCCAGCAGCATGCGCATCAGGGTGGATTTCCCACAGCCGGAGGCGCCTACGATGGCGACGAACTCGCCGGCTCTCGCCGACAGGGAAACATCGTTCAGCACCTGCGGGCCGTCTGCCGCATAACGGAAGGACACCCCGGAGAATTCGACTGTACCCGACAGCACACCCGGGTCGTCCTTGTCGTCGCTGAATTCGGGCGTCGCCGCCAGTATGGGCATGGCACGCTCCAACAACGGCCGCACGGCCAGGAGGGTCACGACCGTCTCGGTCATCTGGGTGACACCGCCACGGAAATTGTTGAAAGCCGTGAGAAAAGCGGCCAGCCCGCCGACCGCGAACACATTGATTTCGTGAGGATCCCGAAAATACCCCAGTACCAGGAAAAACACGGCCAGCGGCAGCAGGCTGAAAACGGCATTGAGCAAGGCTTGCAAATTCGTATAGCGGGCCGCGATCACGCCGAGTTGGCTGAACTGCGAGAACGGCGTGGCCCAGCGGGCGAACGCACGGTCTTCGGATGCCGACAGGCGTATCTTCACGATCCCCATCACCAGTTGCAGAACCAGACTTTGCAATTGTCCGTCGAGCCTGGCGAGATTGCGCTCCTGGCGCAGCTGCAACCCGATAAAAATCAACGTCAACACCGTATACAGCAGCGTCAAGAGAACCGCCCACAGCCCCAGCCGCCAGTCGTAGTACATCATGAGCGCAAAGCTGAAGATGGCGAACAGGCCGCCCAGCAGCATCTGGGTGGCCCGGCCGGACACCATCTGGTCGATCTGGGTGACCGCGCTCGCCCGCAAGGCAAGATCGCCGGCGGAATAATCGCGGAAGAAACCAACCGGCAAGCGCAGCAGCCGGTCGATGAGGGCGGCCTGCAGGGCCGGGCTGGCCCGCCCCTGGAAGCGGCTGAAAGCCAGCCCGCCGACATAGGACATGACGAAGGTGGCCAGGCCCAGAACGACGAGGATCAAACCGACCTGCACCAGGTGGTTGCGGTCGTGGCCAGGAATCACCGTATCGATCAGATAGGACGAGGCAATGGGCACGGCCATGCCCAGCAGCCCCCCGCACATGGCGGCCAGCAGTACGGCCAGCAGATCGCGCCAGCCGCGCCTCAGCGTAAAAACCGGCAACGACTTCCAGCCGAGCGCACTGAACGGCAGCGGCGCCGTGATGACACAGGCGTTGTCTGCCAGCATGTCCACGGCCTGTCGCCCCTCGAACGTCTGCCTGGCCCCGGGGTCGGCGACCTGCACGGACCCGCCCGCCCGGGGCAGAATGGCCAGCGGCCTGCCGTTCTCTTTGGCAAAGCCCAGCATGGCTTGTGTATCGTGCTGCTCCCACCCCCGCTCCAGCACCACCGGGCGGCTGCGCAAACCACTGGCCTGCAGGATCGCGGCCAGATCGGCCTGAAGGTCTGCCGTCCCCAATGAACGCCGTGCCGGGAGCCGTATCTCGAAGCCCTCGGCACGGCCCACCGCACGCAACGCCTGCACCAGAGGCGGATCGCCGTCATCCGCGGCAAACATGGGCGCCCGTTTGCCGTCCAATACCCCGCCCAGACTGCCCAGGCCGCCTCGCCAGTCGCGGTCGGCGGAATCCAGGCGCTGGCGCAGACGGTTGTATTCATCCACGCGCGCCAGCATGAGGCTCATTCTTGCAGCGGGCAGCAGCAAGCCGTGCAAGACCTCCAGCCCGGCCCACAAGCGGCCATCCCACAGCAAGTGCGCGGTGTCCAGCCCCGTGAGCTCGAGCGCCGTGCCGTTCTGCATCCAGCTGTCGGGGCTGAGCGGAAACAGGCAGGTTCCCGCGCCCGGCGGCAGGTCCTGAGCGTCCAGGAACAGCGACGTGTCCCGCGGAAATTCCAGCCACACCACACCCTGCGCCGCCGCGACGCGCTGATTGGCCTGTACGGCCAACGCCGAACCCGCCTGGGCAGCCAGGTGAATGACCGGACTGGGCGCGGCATACTGGGCCAGGCCTGCCGAAACCGCCATGATCCAGCGGTTGACCGGGCCCACAAGATCACTGGCCGCATCCGACCCCAGGGTACGCAGGCTGTTCAGATCGAGACGACGCACCAACGTGTTCACGTGGGGCACGGCCAACAGGGTCGCGCCGGCATCGGGCCCGGCATCGTCGTCCTCCGGCATCCCGAACAGCAAGGTGCCCGGTTCGATCGACGTGAAATGCTGGCGGATCCCATGCGCCTGCCCTTCGCGGGCTTCGAGCACGAACAGTTCGATGCTGCCCGCCTCCAGCCACCAGCAGACGTCGGGCTGGTCGAGCAGAAAAGGGGTGTTGCCCGCCACCTGCTGGAGGGCGGCGCCTTCGAGCACCTTGCGCAAGACCGGGCCACAAGGCGGGGCCGCGTCAGTTTTCGATGAGATCACGATAAACGCCGCCCTTTTCCACCAATTGTTGATGCGTGCCGCGTTCGGCCACCCTGCCGCGATCCAGTACGATGATCTCGTCACAGTCGCGGATGGTACTGAGCCGGTGGGCGATGATGATGCAGGTGCAGCCCCGCCGGCGCAGATTGGACATGATGGCCTGTTCGCTGATGGTATCCAGCGCGCTGGTGGCTTCATCGAGCACCAGGACAGACGGATTCCCGACCAGCGCCCGGGCAATCTCCAGACGCTGGCGCTGGCCGCCGCTGAAATTGCGCCCGTCTTCCTCGATGCGGCCGTCGTAATCACCGCGGCGCCCCATGATTTCATCGTGGATCATGGCGTCCTGAGCGGCCCGCACCACGCGCTCCAGCGGCATCGAGTCATCCCACAGCGTCAGGTTCTCACGGATCGAGCCTTCGAACAGCACGATCTCCTGATCCACCACCGCCAGCGAAGCGCGAATCTGTTGTCTGGGCCATTGCGCAATCGGCTTGCCATCGAACAGGATTTCTCCGGCGCTTGGCTCGAGCATGCCAGTGATCAGGCGGCCAATGGTGCTTTTCCCGCTGCCCGAACCGCCCACCAGCGCGATCCGACTGCCCGGCTTCATGTCGATATCCAGGTTTCGGATCAGGGGCGGGTCGAGCGGTGAATAACCGACACTCACGTCGCGCAGGAGAACGCTGCCCGTCAATTGAGCGTGCAGGCGCCCGTCGGCAGCCGGTTCATCCTGGAATTCGCGGGCCAGCGGATGGCGCAAGGTGTCGTCGACCTGGGCGAGCGGCCCCTGGGCACTGCGCAGCAGGCCGGCGATCTGCATGAGCTCTTCGACGGGCGTGGTAAAGGAACCCATGATGAAAATGAAGGCGACCAGCATGCCGACGGTGAGCGTGTCATCGATGACGAACAAGCCGCCCAGGGCCAGCACCAGTGCACTGGTCAGCGCGGCCGTCAAAGCCGGCAGCGATGCCAGCAGCGTCTGTATGTGCACCACCCGCTGCTGGGCGTTGATGAACAAGACCTGCAGCCCGCTCCACTTGGAGAAAAATACGTCATCCGCGCCCGTCGCCTTCAGGGTCTCGATCATCTGCAGCCCCTGCATGACCTTGCCGCTCATTTTGACGGCCTGCAGGTAGATGTTTTCCGAGGCCTCCCCCAACCGCTTCTGCAGCCAGAAGAAAACCAGGGCGTTGGCCGCCGCCAGCCCCAGGCAAACCAGCGTGAGCACTACGTGGTACTGCAGCATCAGCGCGGTGAAGAACACCAGCGTGGTCACGCAGCTGATCAGTCGGGCCAGCTGTCGTGACGCAAGCTCGCCAACCTGCCCGGCCAACGGCAAACGGGCACTGATCATGCCGGCATGACGCTGAGTGAAAAAACTGGGCGGCAGACGCAATAAATGCCAACAGAGCCTGCCGCCCAGCAGCAACGACAGCTTGATGTTCAGGCGGGTGACCAGGTTGGCCAGCAACCAGGTCGCCAGGCCGGACGCCACGATGGCCACCCCCATGGCGATGAGTAGCGGCGCCAGCCAGGCCTGGAGATTCTCGATGAGAAAATAATCGATGAACACCCGGTTGAAGGCCGGTGTGAACAAAGCCACCAGCACCAGCAGCACGCCAAACACGGCAATCAGCAGCATGGCCGGCAGCGACCCCTTGGCCAGCGCATACAAGGCGTGCACGGTGCGCCTCGGAGCGCCGCCCGACTGAAACGAGGCGTCTTTCTCGAACACCAGCGCAATGCCGCTGAACATGCCGTCAAAATCGGCGGCGCTGACCTTGCGACGGCCCACCGCCGGATCATTGAGGTACACCCAGCCTGGCTGCATGCCCTCGAGCACTACAAAGTGGTTCATGTCCACGAACAGGATGGCCGGCAGGGCGATGGTCGCAAGGCCAGCGGGTTCCAGCCGCATGCCCTTGGCTTTCATCCCAAGGCTGCGAGCCGCCTTGAGAATATTGACGGCCTTGCTGCCGTCGCGCGAGACGCCACACAAGGCGCGCAAGGTCTCCAGAGGTTCCCAGCGCCCGTGATAGGCCAGCACCATGGCCAGCGCCGCCGCCCCGCATTCGAGCGCTTCCATCTGCAGGATGGTCGGCGTCTTGGCCCGGCGCGTGCGCGGCAAAGCCGCCTTGCCGCCCGACTTGGCGGACAGGGTGGCCGGGCCCGCATTCATCGTATCCCCAACCAGCGGAAGACGTAATCAACGGCCGGCAGGACCAGGCTGATGACCCGGTGCCGGTCGACGACCACATCGGCAGCGACAATGGTCCCGACATCGATGCTGATATCGGGGCCGACGCCCGAGGACCATTTGAATCCGCTGGGCGTCGCGGGATCGGTCTCGAGCTCGAGTTCGACCTCGAACGGCGCGCCCGATTTCAGCAGGGCATCGACCTGGGCGGTGTTCTTGAGCCGGCGCATGATGCCCTCGCGGGTGGAAGGGATCTTGGCGACGCTCGAGACAGTGCCCTGGATGAAACCATCTTTTTGCAAACGGGTGGTCGATGGCATGATGTGCGCCTGCATCCCTGGCTCGATTTTCTTGCCATCCTCGTTGGAGACGAACGTATAGGCTTTCAGGGGCTGGGTGCCCCCGGCGTGAGACGGCAGCAGCCGCATGACGATCTGCCCGGTGCCCAACTGATCGCCCACATCGGCATCGAATTCAACCACGGTGCCATCCACCGGCGCCTGCAGGCTGCGACGACGCTCGTAATCTCGTTCCATGTTGCCAAGTTCGCGCTCGAGCGCCTGGACCCGCAGGCCCGCCTCGTGGATCTCCTGACGCTCCTGGGTTTCTTCCACTTCACGCCGGACCTGCAGCTCGATACGCTCATTGTTCGCGCTGGCAATGCGGTTCTCGAGATCTGCGAGCTGAGTGGCCGTTTCATTCAGGCGGCTGGCGGTTGTATAGCCCTTGGCCAGCAAGGCCTGCAGATTGCGGCGTCGCTCGAGCAGCACGACATGCTGGCTTTTGAGCTTTTCGAGCTGCTCGGACAAGGCCTGCCGCTTGGTCTCGAGCAATTCTTCCTGCATGCCCTGGTGACGACCTTGGCTGGCCTGCCTGGCCAGCAGAAAATCCCGCGCACCGTCGAGTTCGGCTTTTTTTGCCATCATGGTGTCCAGGGCGACGGGTTGCGTCAGCAGCGCGACCGTCTGCCCTTTATGAATCGCATCGCCCGGTTCGACGAGCAGGCGCTCGATGCGCCCTTCACTGGGTGAGCTGACGACGAATATCCCGTCTGCAGACAGCAGGATGCCCTGCCCCCTGACCGTCACCGGCGCCGTGGATAAGATGCTCCATGTCAGGCCCGCCAGCACGATCACCAGGACAGTGGCCACCCCCACACCATGAACGGGGCGCACCACCCGGACAATTTTGTCCAGCTGGTCAGGACTGGAGATCTTGTCGAGCGCCGCCTGCCGGAACAGGCCGCTCATGCCTTCGAATGCTTGAAGATGCTCAGAAAGCTCCTGACCTCTTCCATACTGGCCTGACGGTCTGTCCCACCGGCAACTGCCTGCAGTTCGTTGTCTTCGAGCTCACGATCCTGGCCGCTGGCGTCTGCAGGATGATCCAGGGCCATACTCAATGCACGGGCGGCGTTCGATGCGAACTCGACCCTGACCCCATGAGGAACAGAGATGCCGGCCTGGGCAAGCGCCGCCCGAATATCATTGCGTGCCAACGTACGAAAATCGGCATCATCGCGGAAGCATGTGATAAAACAGCGCAATGCCCCGGTGCCGGATCCTGGAATGTCCTGCAGCATGTTTTGCTTCCTATCGGCTTACGAATTCATTATATTCACTACTCTATATTTTGAAACAACTTTCATCGTTGTGACAGCCAAAAAAAAACTGCTGGTTCTCGTCGACGATCATCCGCGCGTGCGGGAGGCGCTGCAGCACGTGCTTGCCGAATTCCACGACAGCGTCACGCTGTATACCGCCGATGACCCCCGCGAGCTCTTGCCCCTGGCAGAAAAACGCCTGTCCGAAGCCACCGACCTGACCATCGTCGAAATTGGCCCGTTCGCCGATCCACCCTCGGGTTCAGCCATTCCACCCGATTTGGCCAGCCCTGTGCAGCCGGCCGAATCGTCCGCGCCTGACCCAGGCATCGCGCCCCTGATGGTGGTATCCCTGCAAGAGCGCGGCATCACCGCCCATTGGTTTGCCGCCATTGATCCCCCAGAAACCCAGGAAGATGACTCCCACCTGCAGGCGGTGCTGGATCAGCGCGAAGCCGTCAGGGAGCTGATCAGCAACCTGCGCCGTGCCACCACGGCGTCTGGTGCCGGGTATGACCTGTCCGACACCGAAAGCCTGATGCGGCTCGGCCTGACCCAGCGCCAGGCCGAGGTCCTGCACAGCCTGGCCCAGGGCATGAGCAACAAGGAAATCGCCCGCCAGTTGCAGGTATCGGAGTGGACGGTACGGCACCATGTCAGCGCCATCCTGGAAAGGCTCGACGTCACGACCCGGGGCCGCGCCGCCCTGCTTGCTCGCCGCCTGGACAACACCTGAGTCACCTACGCTTGCGTGCCTCAGCGATCGTTCAGGGCTTTATCGATGAGCAGGCCCCCGATTGTGGCCACCCCACCAATACTGACAATAGCGGAGCCAATGAACAAACCGGCCGCGGCGAGCACGAGGAGAGAACCGCCCGTGACATTTTCCAATGCCGCATCGTCCAGTTCGCCCGTTTGATTGAGCTGGCGGATGGTTGCCAGCGGTATGGCCAAATCGGCGGCATCCAGGGCGACCCCTTGGCGCTGTGCGACCGCCATGACCGCCGCCACGGCCTCTTGCTGGTCCGACGCGTGCCTCAGCGTCTCGGCCAGACCGGGATCTGCCTGCATCAATTCATGCACCGTGGCCATGATCCGAGCCTGCTGGCCACTGAACGCCAGAAAATCACGCACCTCATGATCTTCCAGCGTGATCCCATGGCGATGGCCAGCCGCCATAATCTTGTCGACAGCTTCCTGCTCGGTGGTGGCCGAGCGCAAATCCGGCAGCAGATCAGGCGCCAGCCTGGACAGTTCTTGCAGCCTGGCGATGAATTCGGGATTGTTTTTCATGAGCGTGCTCCGTGTGTGGGCGGATAGAACGTTTGCAACCAAAAGGGTCGTCGGATAACCGGATCAGGATTGATTCTCCATATATAGATAAACCCCCCCCAATACCGTGACACCGGCGACCCCGAGAGCGCTCATCACCAAGGCGCCTATGGTGAGCGTCAAGGCGATGCCGCCAGTCACATCCTCCAGTGCCGCATCGTCCAGTTCGCCCGTCGGATTGATGTTGCGAATGGCGTCCAGCGGTATGGCCAGCTGGTCTGCGTCGAGCGCGACCCCCCGACGTTGTGCTGCCGCCATGATGGCCGCCATGACCTCTTGCCGGTCTGACCCATGCCTCAGCGTTTCGGCCAGAGCGGGATCGGCCTGGACCAGTTCACGCACCGTGGCGATGATCCGGGCCTGCTGGGCGCTGAAGGCCAGGAAATTACGGATGTCACTGTTCTCCAGCGGGATGCCATGGCGGCCACCGGCCGCCATGATCTTATCGACCGCCTCCTGCTCGGTGGTGACCGTACGCAAATCCTGCAGCAGATCAGGCGCCAACCTGGACAGTTCTTGCAGCTTGGCGATGAATTCGGGATTGCTTTTCATGAGTATGCTCCGTGCGCTCTCAGTAATTTTTCAGGACTAGGGCGGTGATCAGGCCCGCCGCGCTCGCACTGACCGCCCCAATCGAGATTGCCCCAGTGCCAATCAGCAAGGCGGCCGCGCCAATCACAAGCAGGGAACCGCCCGTGACATCTTCCAATGCCGCATCGTCCAGTTCGCCCGTTCGGTTGAGCTGACGGATGGTTTCCAGCGGTATGGCCAAATCGGCGACATCCAGGCCGACCCCTTGGCGCTGGGCAGCCGCCATGACGGCTGCCATGGCCTGTTGCTGATCCGACGTTTGCTCCAGGGCTTCAGCCAGGATCGGATCTGTCTGCATCAGTTCGTGCACCGTGGCCATCATCTGGACCTGCTCGCCACTGAAGGCCAGAAAATCACGCACTTCATGATCTTCCAGCGTGATGCCATGGCGGCCACCAGCCGCCATGATCTTATCGACCGCCTCCTGCTCGGTGGTGGCCGTACGCAAATCCTGCAGCAGATCAGGCGCCAACCTGGACAGTTCTTGCAGCCTGGCAATGAATTCGGGATTGCTTCTCATGAGTATGCTCCGTGTGGGAGGAGAATGGAATGCCTGCAACCAAGAAGGTTGAAGAAGGCCGTTAAATGAGGGATTGACTTCTGCAAATTGCAGCGAGTGCGCCAAGCCCCACCGTGCCGGCGAGCCCGACCATGGAAACCAGCAACGCACCGGCGAGCAGCACGCCGACGCCACCCGTCACATCTTCCAGAGCCACATCGTCCAGCTCACCCATCAGATTGATATTCCGAACGGCGTCCAGCGGCATGAGGTGGCCGGCATCCAGCGACACCCCCTGGCGCTCGGCAGCCGCCATGATGGCCGCCATCGCCTCTTGCTGATCTGACGCCTGACCCAGCGTCTCGGCCAAGGCGGGATCGGCCTGTATCAGTTCATGCACCGTCGCGATGATCCGGGCCTGCTGGGCGCTGACGGCCAGGAAATCATGAACGTCGTTGTGCTCCAGCGTGATGCCGTGGCGGCCACCCGCCGCAATAATCTTGTCGGCCGCCTCCTGCTCGGTGGTGGCCGTACGCAAATCCTGCAGTAGATCTGGCGCCAGTCTGGACAGTTCTTGCAGCTTGACGATAAATTCGGGCTTGCTTTTCATGGGGGTGCTCCGTGTGGTGAGTGATACGGAGCTTGTAATGTAAGCGGCCCAGCGCAAGATGAATATAGCTCTGATGAGCTATGGTGGGTCTGGAATATGTGGATGCTCTCTGGCGGGTACGAACAGATGCCGTTTTGCCCGTGTTGCCTTATCCCCTTGCAGGCGGAACGCGGCATTGGCGCCGATCCTGATACATCTGCTGAACGGTGAAGGTGCGTGAATCCCTGGGCGTTTATCTCTTCTTTTTGGTCGAGGTCGACGGTGGCATGAGCAGTTTCCGCGCGTCCTTGAGCAGTAACAGCAACTGCTGATCGCGGACGGGAGAAGCTTCGAAGCCAAAGCGCAAGTAGAACCGCGACGCTTCCTCGTCAATCGGATGCGTCAACAGCGCTCGGACCCCAGCCTGTTCGGCGATGGCCAGCGTACGCCAGATCGCATCCTGAAGCATGCTCACGCCGATACCGCGCCCCCGGTCGTCCCGCGCCACGGCCATTCGGGCCAGGATGACCACGGGAATGGGGTAGGCGCCCATGCCCCCGCGGACCCGCTCCGGAGCCTCCAGGGTATCGATCTGCCCCACGGTCAGACTGTAGTAGCCTACGACGCGCGCGCCGTCCATGACCACGTAGGTCTTGGCCGAACCGCTGCCTTGAGCCTGCCGGGCATGGCGTACCAACCAGTCGTCCAGACTCGGCTCGCCGCACTCGAAACCGTCCAGCACGTGTTCGGCATCCAGCGCCTGCGGCGCGGTCAGTGACATCAGCGATCCCAGGGTGCCGGGCGCGAGAACAACGCCTTCAGGCCGGGGTTGTCCCGTGCCGGTCGGTCCAGCATGTCCAGCAGGGCCTGGGACTGGCTGCCGGAGACCAGGAACAGGCGCTGGTCCAGTAAGGTCTGTTCGGCAGCCTGGCAGGCGCTGTCGAGGATGAAGTCGGTCATCGACTTGTGAGCCACCTTGGCCGCGCGGCGCAGCACGGCCTCCTGTTCTGGCGTGGCGCGCAACCCGAGGCGGGCGGAACGGGCATTCGTCGTCATGGCTATAGACTCCTGTATTTTGTACGTCATGTTATCACAATAGACGTACAACCCTAAGCTCAGTTTGCTGCCATTCCCTGCTCCTGCCCTCGCGGCCAAGAATGCGGGATATGAGATTCTGACGGGGTGGCCAGCACCCGCAGCGGGCTGTGGCACTTTCAGTTTCGGCCCCGTCTGTGCCACAGACTGTGGCACAAATTGCAGATGCGGATATTCCCGGTAAAAGGCCAGCATCCGCTTGATATTGCGCTCGGAAAAGCCCTTTTCCTCCGGCAATTCATTGTGTAGATCGCGGGCCAGTGTAGGAATCACTCCCGAGCCCCAGCCTTCCTGGTGCTGGCGAGCGTCGATCAGCGCACCAATCTCCCAGTACAGCCGGATCAGTTCGGCATTGACGGCCATCACCGCCCGTGTCTGGGCGTGGCGAATCCGCTGTTTAATGTCGGTCAGCACCTGCCGGTAGACGGCATCATGAGTGAGAAGAGCTTGTTCCAGATCAGGGTGTCCTGGTAGCCAGTGCGGTCGTTGAGCAGGACGTCTTCGTCGATGTCGTCGAGGAACTCGTTGAAGATATTGTAGAGCATCAGAAAGTAGATGCTCTCTGGCGAGTTCTCCCGATAGACCGAGGCGATATGCTCGCAGATCTGAGCCGTCACGTCCTCCAGTTTTTCGGGGTCGTTCCAGATCTGGTCGAACAGGCCGAGGTACGTCGCGGCAAAGGGTGCCTCGTCCATTTTGTTGACGATGTTGGAGACGGCGTTCCCTTGCTGGTATCCCAGATCAACGGCGGTGAAGCCGTGCAGGGGCATATCGGCCGTATCGGTGCCGCTGGCCTGCGCAAAGTCGCAGCCTGGGTGCCATCGAAGCGAAGCGCGGCGAGGTACTCGGGTGTAAGCGAGTGCATGGGAATGTAAGCCCGGACTCTCTAAATGGGGTAATCATAGCCATTAAATGGGGTATTGTCTCTAAAAATGCCTCATTACCAGTGTTTGACTACCCCATTTCCTGAACATTGGACCGGTCGTGAGGGGCTGGCATGGTCGCGCCGCGCTTTCATCTTCGCCGCAGGCCGACGCCGCAGCGTATCCTCAAAGATCCAGCAAAAATCGTCAGACGTTGATCACACGTTAAACAAAAAATTCATCACATCCCCGTCCTTCACCACATACTCCTTCCCCTCGGCGCGCATCTTGCCGGCTTCCTTGGCGCCGTGCTCGCCCTGGTAGGCGATGAAGTCCTCGAAGGCGATGGTTTGTGCGCGAATGAAGCCGCGCTCGAAGTCGGTGTGGATCACACCGGCGGCCTGGGGTGCGGTGGCGCCCACGGGTACCGTCCAGGCGCGCACTTCCTTGACGCCGGCGGTGAAATAGGTCTGCAAGCCCAATAGTTCGTAGCCGGCGCGGATCACGCGGTCGAGCCCAGGCTCGCTCATGCCCATGTCTTCCAGGAATACGGCCTTGTCGGCGTCATCGAGATCGGCGATTTCGGCTTCGATGGCGGCACAGACCGCCACGACAGGGGCCCGCTCGCCGGCCGCATAGTCTTGCACGGCTTGCAGGTGCGGGTTATTTTCGAAGCCGTCCTCGCGCACGTTGGCCACGTACATGGCCCGCTTGGCGGTGATGAATCCATACCCTTTGATCAGCGCCTGCTCATCCGCATCCAGGCCCAGGCTGCGCACGCTTCGGCCCTGGTCCAGGGCGCCCAGGATGCGCTCGAACAGCGCCACCAGGCGGATGGCGGGCTTGTCGCCCGAATTGGCCAGCTTGCGGTTTTTCTGCAGGACGCGCTCGGCGATGGCCAGGTCGGCCAGGGCCAGCTCGGTATTGATGACCTCGATATCGGCAATGGGGTCGATGCGACCGGCCACGTGCACCACGTTCTCGTCTTCGAAACAACGGACCACGTGCACGATGGCGTCGGTTTCCCGGATATTGGCGAGGAACTGGTTGCCCAGGCCCTCGCCCTTGGAGGCGCCAGCCACCAGGCCGGCAATGTCGACGAACTCGACCACCGCCGGCACCACGCGCTCGGGCTTGACGATGGCGGCCAGTTGGGCGAGGCGCGCATCGGGCACTTCGACCACGCCCACGTTGGGCTCTATGGTGCAGAATGGATAGTTTTCTGCCGCAATGCCGGCTTTGGTAAGCGCGTTGAACAGGGTGGACTTGCCGACGTTGGGCAGGCCAACGATGCCGCATTGCAATGCCATGAGATTTCTGCCGAGTAGATGACGAAAACAGGAGGCCATTGTACCCGTGCCGGGCACCGTGCCGGGCTGGCACACGCAAAGAACCGCCCGCCATGGAAAAGCGTCCTCAACTCTGGGCAGCTGTGCATGCCCGTGGCCGCATGACCCTATTGAACAGCCAGTTCCGGAAAGTAATACAGCACCAGCGCGATGAGCAACAAAGGCCCGCCATTGAACACCGCGTGCAGCCCGATGGCGGCGCCAACCCCGCGGCGCACCCGCAGCCAGCCCAGCACCAGGCCAGTGACCCACTGCGGCAGCACCAGCAGCGGCAAGACCACCCAGCTGACCGTGGCCAGCCGGAAATTCAGCAGGTGCACGGCGGCAAAGGCGATGGCAGCCGCATGAAACAGCCACGGAAACCACTGCCGGTAGCGGCGCCGGGCCGCCCACGACAAGCGCCAACCCCGCTGCCATCGGTGGCCGGCTTGATACCAGCGCGGCGCCATGACCAGCAACAGCGCGGCGCAGGCGAGCATGGCCGAGGCCGGCGCCGGGCCCTGCACCAGAATCGCCACCATCAGCGGCACGAACCACCAGACCATGGCTGGGCGCCGCAACGCATAGCGGAACGTCATCTCCTCGATGATCGGGGCCCAGAGAAGCGCTGTGAGCCAGGGCAGCTGCTGGATGTTCAGCCGATGCTCGGCCCCCAGTGCCGTGGCCGCCGACAGGGCCAGTGGGGCGAACACGAAAATATTCAAGGTCCAGAGCAAGATGGCCCAGTGCAAGATGCGCCACCATGGCGCACCCAGCGAGAAGTCGACTGACAGGCTACTGCCCGTCGGGCGTGCGCCCGTGCGTCGCCCCAGTTGGGGCCGGCGTATGAACCGAAGGAAATCGACGATTTCCTGGCCCATGGTGGGCAAGCCGGCAGGACGAGCGAGCCCCAGCATCGCGATCAGGCCCGCGCGTGGTTGCCCTGGTGCAGCTGCTCGGTGGCCCGATCGAATTCACCATCGAGCAGCCGGGGCAGAATGCTGCGGCAACGTGCAATCGCCTCATTGATGCCTGGCATGTCTTCCTTGCGCGGCGGGTGCAGTACGAAACCGATGACCTGCTGGGCCAGCCCGAGGCTGCGCGGATGGCCGATGCCCAGGCGCAAACGCCAGAAATTCGGGGTACCCAGGCTGGATTGGATGTCACGCAAGCCGTTATGCCCGGCGTGGCCCCCCCCCAGCTTGAGTTTGGCGGCGCCCGGCAGCAGGTCGAGCTCGTCGTGCAGCACCAGGATTTCGGCAGGATCCAGCTTGTAGAAGCGCGCCAGCGCACCTACGGCCTGGCCCGAGCGGTTCATGAAGGTTACCGGCTTGGCCAACAGGACCGCCTGGCCGGCATGGCGGGCCTTGGCGACTTCGGCAAAAAATGGCTTCTCGAGCGTGAAGCGGGTGTGCAGATCATCGGCAAAATGATCGGCCAGCCAAAAACCCGCATTGTGGCGGGTCATTTCGTATTCGGGTCCGGGGTTGCCCAGCCCCACGATCAGGCGGATGGGCATCATGAACGGCCCCGTGCATGCAAAGCTGACATCATACGACAAAACCCCCGCCGGCCTGCGCCGGACGGGGGTCCGCAAAAAACCGGGACAAGCGCGCCTGGGGATGAACCAGCCGCGTCTTCTGCCCGGCCAGAGGGACCGGCGGATTACTCGGCCGCGTCTTCTTCCCCGGCCTCTTCCTCTTCGCTGGCTGCAGTCCCCTTGGGCGGGTTGGCCTGCGCCAGCAGAGGGTTGACTTCTTCGCCCTGCGGCACATAGGTGACGCCGCGCGGCAAGGTGATGTCCTCGAGGTAGACGCGCCCGTTGCCCAGCAGCCCGCCGAGGTCGACCACGATGTTCTGCGGCAGGTTGGCCGGCAGGCAGGTGATGTTCAGTTCGGCCGGGCCGAGCATGATCACCTGACCCGCCAACTTGACGGCCGGGCAGGTATCGGCATTGAGATAATGCACGGGCACCCGCGTGGTGATCGCCTGGCGCGCATCGACGCGCTGGAAGTCGACGTGCAGCACCAGGGGCTTGTACGGATGCCACTGCACGGCACGTACCAGCACCGGTTCGGCCTTGCCATCGAGCACCATGTCGAGGATGGACGCGTGGAACTCTTCTTTGTTGAGCGCGTGGTAGATTTGGTTGTGATCGAGTTCGATGTTGGCCGGGGCGGACTTGCCCCCATAAACGATGGCGGGAACCCGACCGGCGCGGCGCAGGCGGCGGCTCGCACTCGAACCCTGGACGCTACGCGAAGTGGCGGTAAATTTCATCAAAGACTCCAAAACGGGGGCTGGGCCCCCATGACGACAAGACAGCCTCAGGCTGCAAAACACCTCTTGCCGCGACCAGCAAGAGGCAGAAAATCAATCGGCGAACAACGAGCTGACGGACTCGGCCGTGGAAATGCGCAAGATGGTTTCGCCCAACAACGAAGCACACGACAGCTGGCGGATCTTGCCGCAGTTGCGCGCGGCTTCGGCCAGCGGGATGGTATCGGTGACCACGACCTCGTCGAGCTCGGAATCCTGGATGCGGGCCACGGCATCGCCCGACAGGACCGGATGCGTGCAATAGGCATAGACCGAACCTGCACCGCGCTCTTTCAGGGCCGAGGCCGCCTTGCACAAAGTGCCGGCCGTATCCACCATGTCATCCATGATCAGGCAGGTGCGGCCGTTGACGTCGCCGATGATGTTCATGACTTCGGATACGTTGGCGCGCGGACGGCGCTTGTCGATGATGGCCAGGTCGGACTCGAGCTGCTTGGCCAGGGCCCGCGCCCGCACCACGCCGCCGATATCGGGCGACACGACCACGAGATTCTCGAAGTGTCGGCTCCAGATGTCGCCCAGCAGGATGGGGCCGGCATAGATGTTGTCCACCGGGATGTCGAAGAAGCCCTGGATCTGGTCGGCGTGCAGGTCCATGGTCAGGACCCGGTCGACCCCGACCACCTGCAGCATGTTGGCCACCACCTTGGCCGAGATCGACACCCGGGCCGAACGGGGCCTGCGGTCTTGCCGGGCATAGCCAAAGTAGGGGATGGCCGCGGTGATGTTGCGGGCCGAGGCGCGCCGCAAAGCATCGACCATGACCATGATTTCCATCAGGTTGTCGTTGGTGGGCGCGCACGTGGGCTGCAGCACGAAAACGTCTTTGCCTCGCACGTTTTCGTTGATTTCGACCATAACTTCGCCGTCTGAGAAACGCCCGACCGTCATTTTGCCCAAGGACATGTCGAGGTGATTCACGACATCGACCGCCAAACGCGGGTTTGCGGTGCCGGTGAAAATCATGAATCGGTCTTGTGGCATGCTGTCGCACCAAAGTGTCAAATGACAAGGCTGTTGATTCCTGCCCCTTTCCGGAGCCGATTCAACAGCCTGAAATAATCTGCCCGCAATGAACGAATTAAGTGGCTGGGGAAGAAGGATTCGAACCTTCGCATGCCGGAATCAAAATCCGGTGCCTTAACCAACTTGGCTATTCCCCAATGTTCAGTCAACCCAGCCTCGCAAGGGGTGGTCTTGAAGACCCCGGCAGACCCGAGACTGGAAGACCGCCCGACCGGGCCTTATTTTACTGACAATTCGATCATGCTGCACCTGTGCCGTGGCCAGGTCGGGATATTCTGCAAACAAGCCCGAACCCGAACCCGTCATGCGAAAACGCCCGCCCGCCGCCTGCAAGGCCAGATACAGGCTGCGCCACTGCGGATGCCGCCCATAGACCACTGCCTGAAGATCATTTCGGCCAAAAAGGCCGTGATGTTCTGTAAGCCAGTCAGCAAAGACCGAGATTCTTACTGATTCTGTATTTCTTGTCAAATCAGGATCTGAAAACACATCGGCCGTGGCGATCGGCCAGGGCGGCAGCACCAGCCCATAAGCCCGCGGCGGCAATACGAGCGGAACCAGATCGGCGCCGATGCCACCGGCAAACGCACTCTGGCCGAACACGAACACCGGCACGTCGGCGCCAAGGGTCAGGGCCAGGCGCAAGAGGTCGGCGCGCTTCAGGCCCGTGCCCCACAGGCGGTTCAACGCCAGCAGGGTGCTGGCGGCATCGCTGGAGCCGCCGCCCAGCCCGGCCCCCGCCGGGATCTGCTTGTGGCAGGCGATGCGGGCTCCGTAGGACGTGCCGGTGGCCTGCTGCAGACAGCGGGCCGCCCGCACCACCAGATCCTGTTCGGGCGCCAGCCCGGGCAGGGTCGCGCCTGCGCGCAGGATGCGGCCATCGTCCAGGCGCTCGAAGTCGAGCGTATCCTGGAAGTCGATGAAACGAAATGCGGTCTGCAGCAAGTGGTAGCCATCCGGACGGCGGCCAATCACGTGCAGGAACAGGTTCAACTTGGCCGGCGCCGGGACGTCGTACAGGAATCTCATGGCCGTCACCGGGCCGCAGCAGCGTCATCGGGGGCCGGATCATCGACGATCAACTGCAGCTGCCAGCGCCCTTGCGCATCGTTGCGCAACAGGCGAATGCGGCGCGGACCCTGTGCGTCCCACGGCCCCAGGCGCACCTGCCAGCCTTGCTGCTCGAAAGCTTCGGGGCGGCCTTCTGCATTCTGCCTCAACCCCTGCACAGGCTGCCCGGCCACCAGGCGGCCGCGCACCCAGTCGCGCAAACCCGACACCGGCATGGGGTGGCCCCAGACGCTGGCCACCAGGCCATCGGCATCGAGCGCCTGTTCGCGCGACCCGTCCGCCCGCTGCAGGGTTGCCTGACCCGGCTCGACCTGGAGGCGCGCCAGCACGTTGCCCAGCGGGGTGGATAAATCCAGCAGCAGGCGGGTCCCGTCATCGCGCCAGGCGTAGCCGCCCTGGACGGCCTGTGCCGGCCCATCAGCCGGCTGCAGCGTGACGGCGAAGCGCCCCACCCGTTCGAATGCCGGCGCCTGGCCACCGATGCGCGACGGTGCGGCACAAGACACCAGGGCCAGCAGCCACACCAGCATGCCCAGCCAACGCAGCCTCATGGCGGGGGCACCTTCAGGCGTTCCAGGGTTTCGAGGATGGCGGGGGCCTCGGGTTCGCGCCGCAAGGCGCCCGACCAGACGTCGCGGGCTTCGGCCTGGCGCCCGAGCAGCCACAGGACTTCGCCCAGGTGGGCGGCCACGTCGGCCGCAGGCATCTGGGCATAGGAACGGTGCAGGTATTCGAGCGCCCCTTCGTAGTCCTGGATGCGATACAGGTACCAACCCACGCTGTCCAGGATATAGGGGCTGTCCGGATCCAGGTCGAGGGCACGCTCGAGCAGGTCGCGGGCCTCGTCGAGTGCCCGGTTCTGCTCGACCAGGGTGTAGCCCAGGGAGTTGTAGGCATTGGCATTGTCCG
Source organism: Castellaniella sp. (assembly GCF_041675725.1). GTDB lineage: Bacteria > Pseudomonadota > Gammaproteobacteria > Burkholderiales > Burkholderiaceae_B > Castellaniella. Next base: position 70,278 of record NZ_JBAYTI010000001.1, read on the forward strand.
GATCCAGTTCGATGATGCGGCGCATCAGCGTCTCGAACTCTCTCACCTTGCCCTGATGCAGCAGCATCATGCCCAGGTCGTATTTGATCTCGGGCGTATCGGGCATTTCGAGGTCGGCCGCCTTGAGCAGTTCGACCGCCTGATCGGTGCGCCCCGCATCCTTGTAAATGGCCGCCAGCGTCAGACGGATGGTGACGCGCTCGCGGCGATCTTCCGGCTCGATGGTGTCCAGCGTGGCCCTGGCCTGTGCCAGGTCGCCCAGCTTGCCGTAGAGCACAGCCTCGTGGGTGCGTGCCTGGAACGTCAGGGCCGGGTCATCGATCAGGCGCAGCTGGCGGATGGCCTCGCGGTGATCCTGCTCACGTTCGGCGATGCGCACCAGCAGCAGGCGGGCATCGGCCACGTCGGCCTGGGCACTGGTGGCGCGGTCGTCGAGTGCCGTGCGCCGCTGTTGCTGGATGGCGATGTACTGATCCAGCAGGATGCGCGCCTGCGCATACCGCTCGGCCCGCGCATTGACCTCGGCCTCGGTGTACAGCAGGTCGAAGTCTTCGGGCGCCTGCCGGCGCATACGCGCCAACAAGGCCAGCGCCTCGTCGAACCGCCCCTGGCTGGTCAGCCGGCTGACCAGCAGCAATTCGAGGCCGCGCTGGCCGGGATGTTCGTCGATGAACGCCTGGGTTTCACGTATCACGTCATCAGGCTGCAAGCGCAAACCGTATTCGAGTACCCGCTGCGCGGCATCCTGGGAGTCTGGATCGAGCTGCTGGCCTCGGCGTGCCTCGGCCAGGGCCCGCGGGCCATCGCCTGCCGCCCAGGCGGCATCGGCCAGCGCCAGGTGCGCCAGACTGGAAACGTTGACGACACTGGCCAGCGCCTTGTCCAGGACATCCAGCGCCAGGCGCTTGTCGGTCATGCGGGCAACGATTCCGGCCGCCTGAACGATGGCCTGGTCGCGGTCGTCTGCCGACGCGATGCGCCGCGCCAGGGTACGCGCAAGCCCGTCGGTCTGGCCGCTGGAAGCCGACAGGGCCAGCGAGGCGGCCACGGCCTCTGGGTTATCGGGGTCGAGTTCGGCCCATTGGCGGGCCGCGCGCAGCGCCAGGGCGAGATTGTGCGCCGACATCGCCATCTGGAATGAACGCAGCGCCAAGCGTGAATCCTGTGTATCCCGGGACAAGGCCAGCAGCGCCTGGGACGCGTCATCGTACAATCCGTGCTGCGCCGAGAATTCGGCCACCAGAAGCCGGTACAGCAGCTCGGCCGTGAGCTCAACCCGGGGCGGTTCGCCGGGATGCACCTGGGCGGTGTCGTCTCGGGCCTGCGCACCCGTCTCGGGAGAGGCCGCCCAGGCCCCCCCGCGTGCGGCGCCCAGCGCAAGCAGCACGGCCAGAACGAAGGTGGGGAATCTCATGGGCTGAACCAGGGCCGTAACGCGGACACAGCGCGTCTGGTGGCAAAATTGCATCATCGAAAGAGGATGTTATCACCCCTGCCATGCCCGAACTGCCAGAAGTTGAAACAACCCGTCGTGGAATCGCCACGTTCATGCCCGGCCGGATCCTGCGCGAACTGGTGGTGTACGAGCCCCGCCTGCGCTGGCCCGTTCCGGCCGACCTGCCCGCCCGGTTGCGCAACCAGACCGTCCGGGCCTGCGAGCGGCGCGGCAAATATCTGCTGATCCGCTTCGATGGCGGCACGCAGCTCATACATCTGGGGATGTCGGGCTCCCTGCGCCGCGTCGGCCTGCATGAGCCCCTGCGCAAGCACGACCACGTAGAATGGCGCTTCGATGACGGCCGGTTCCTGTTGCATGATCCACGCCGGTTCGGCGCCGTTCTCTGGCATCCGGATACCGATGGGCCGGTGCTGGCCCATCCGCTGCTCGCGAGCCTGGGCATCGAGCCCTTCGACCCGACCTTCACGGCCGAATGGCTGCACGCGCACCTGCAGGGACGCAAGCAGGCCATCAAGCCCCTGCTGCTGTCGGGTCGCATCGTCGTGGGGGTGGGCAATATCTACGCGTCCGAATCGCTGTTTCTTGCAGGCATCGACCCCCGTCTGCCCGCCGGGCGGATTTCACGCCCCCGCTGTGCCCGCCTGCACGACGCCATCCTGTGCACGCTCGACCAGGCGCTCACGGCCGGCGGCAGTACCCTGCGCGACTACGTGGATCCACAAGGCACCCCGGGCGCGTATTTCAGCCTGCACGCGGCGGTCTACGAGCGCGCGGGGCAACCCTGCCCCCAATGCGCAAACCCGATACGCCGCCTGGTCCAGGGCCAGCGCGCCACCTATTTCTGCCCGGTGTGCCAAAAGCGTTGAGGCGGACAGGGCTGCCCAGATGGCCCCGCCTCGTCACGGATCGCCGCTTCGCGCTGTACGGCGGGCCTGGCCGGGCGTCAGGCCAGCACCTTGCCGGGGTTCATGATGCCCTGCGGGTCAAGCGCCGATTTGATGCGATGCATCAGGAGCATCTCGACAGGGTCTTTATAGCGGGGCAGGACGTCGCGCTTGAGCTGGCCCACGCCATGTTCTGCACTGATGGAGCCGCCCACGGCGTGCACGCGATCATGCACCAGCTGGTACACGGCCTCTTGTTGCGCCAACAGGCGCCCTGAATCCCAGCCGGCCCCCGGCGCCACGTTGTAATGCAGGTTGCCGTCGCCCAGGTGGCCGAAGATCACGTGCCGGATACCTGGAAATGCGGCCTGCAGGGCCGCATTGGTGTGTTCGACGAATTCGGCCATGCGCGAGACGGACACCGAAATATCGTGCTTGATACTTTTGCCTTTTTCTTTTTCGGCCAGCGGAATGCTCTCGCGCAGGTGCCAGAGCGCGTGGCTTTGTGCGACGGACTCGGCGATCGCTGCGTCCTCGACCAAGCCGGCCTCGATGGCCTCGCCGATGACGTGTTCGAAGCGCTCGCGGGCATGGGCCTCGGACTCGCTGTCGGAGAGCTCGAGCAGGGCATACCAGGGCGCGGACGGCTCCGCGAACGGCAGCCGTTGCTGCGGAAAGGCCTGCACCACGTCCAGCAGGCAGGGCGCGGCCATGAGCTCGAAACCAGTCAGGCTGGCGCCCAGCCCGGCGCGCGCCAGCCCGAGCACGCTGATCGCCGCGCCAATGGAACCCAGGGCCAGCAACGCGGTGCAGCGCGCCACGGGCTGTGGAAACAGCTTGAGCGTCGCCGCCGTGATCACGCCCAGCGTGCCTTCGCTGCCGACATAGAGGTCGCGCAGGCTGTAGCCCGTGTTGTCCTTGCGCAGGCCGCGCATGCCATGCCAGATCTCGCCTTGCGGGGTCACCACCTCGAGGCCCAGGGTGAGTTCGCGCATGTTGCCATAGCGCAGTACCTGCGTGCCGCCGGCGTTGGTAGCCAGATTGCCGCCGATGGTGCAACTGCCCTCGGCCGCCAGGCTGAGCGGAAACAGCCGCCCGACTTCATCGGCCGCCTGCTGCACCGTCTGCAGGATGCAGCCGGCCTCTGCCTCGAGCGTATCGTTGTCCGTATCCACGTGACGAATCCGGTTCAGCCGCTGCAGAGACAGGATGACGGCCCGCCCCGAGCCGTCTGGAGTCGCGGCGCCACACAGCCCGGTATTGCCCCCCTGCGGCACGATGGGCAGGCCTTCCTGGGCGCACAGACGCACGACGGTGGCGACTTCGGCCGTCGTGGCCGGGCGCACCACGGCGAGCGAGGCGCCACGGTAGCGCTCGCGCCAATCCGTTTCGAAAGGCTGTGCATCGGCTCCCGTAATGACATGGGCGGCGCCCACCGCCGCACGCAAGGCTTGCAAATGATCCATGACGGCCTACCTGTTCCCGCAATCCGTGACAATCCGATATTGTAATCAGCGATAATCGCTTCAGAACATCCACCCCCTGATCACGGAGTTTCTTTTGGATCCCTCTCTCTCGCTGCCATCCAGTGTGTTCAAGGCCTACGACATCCGCGGCACCGTCCCCGATCCCCTGAACGCGGGGTTTGCCCGGCGGCTGGGGTGGGCGTTGGCCGAGCGGGCCCGGGCGGCCGCAGTCCACAGCGTGGCGGTGGGCCACGATGGGCGCCTGTCCAGCCCGGGGCTGTCGCAGGCCCTGCAAGAAGGGCTGCGGGCTGGTGGGCTGGATACGGTCGACCTGGGGCTGGTTCACACCCCGCTGGTGTATTTTGCTGCGCACCAGGACGGCAGTGGTTCGGGGGTTGCGGTCACCGGCAGCCACAACCCGCCAGACTACAACGGCTTCAAGATGATGCTGGGCGGGCACACACTGCACGGGCCGGACATTCTGGCGCTGCGCGAATCCATGCTGCACAGCCAGGCGCCCGCGGGGATGCCGGCCGGCCGCACCCAGGCCCTGGACCTGGTCGACACGTATATCCAGACCATCTGCGGCCAGGTGCATCTGGCCCGTCCCATGAAAATCGCCATCGACTGCGGCAATGGCGTCGGCGGCGTGGCCGCCGCCCGCCTGTATCGGGCGCTGGGCTGTTCGGTGGACGAGCTCTACACCCAGGTGGACGGCTTGTTTCCCAACCACCACCCCGACCCGGCCGACCCGGCCAACCTGCAGGACCTGATCGCCCACGTCCAGGCCACCGATTGCGAGCTGGGCCTGGCCTTCGACGGCGATGCCGACCGCCTGGGCGTGGTCACCCGGTCGGGGCAGATCATCTGGCCCGACCGGCAAATGATCCTGTTCGCGCGCGACATCCTGCAACATCAGCCCGGCGCCGACATCCTGTTCGACGTGAAATGCAGCCGGCACCTGGGCGCGGCCATCCGCGAGGCGGGCGGGGTTCCGCTCATGTCGCGCACCGGGCATTCGCTGATCAAGGCGCGGCTCGCCGAAACCGGGGCGCCCCTGGCGGGCGAGATGAGCGGCCATATCTTCTTCAATGATCGCTGGTATGGCTTCGACGACGGCCTCTATGCCGGCGCGCGCCTGCTCGAGATCCTTGCGCGCAGCCCGGACCCTGGCTCGGTGCTCGACGCCCTGCCCTGCGGCCTGTCCACACCCGAGCTCAAGCTGCCCATGCCCGAGGGCGAACCCCACGCACTGGTGCAGCGCCTGCAAGCGCAAGGCGATTTCCCCACCGCCACCGGGCGCATCACCATCGACGGCATTCGCGCCGAATACGCCGACGGCTTCGGCCTGGCCCGCGCTTCGAACACCACCCCGGTCGTGGTGCTGCGCTTCGAAGGCGACACCCCCGAAGCGCTGGCCCGGATTCAGTCTGAATTCCGCTCGGCACTGTCCGCCCTGCTGCCGTCCGGCCACCCGCTGCCATTCTGAACCGGCCGCACGCCCAAGCCGGCATATACGGCCAAATGGGCCTGCACGATCTGCGCCAGGCCGAAATCACGCTCAGCCAGGGCCCGGCCGGCGGCGCCCATGCGCACGCGCATGGCCTCATCGGCCGCCAGCGTCTGCACGGCCTGGGCCAGCGCGCGCGCATCGCCGACGGGCACCAGCAGCCCGCTGACGCCGGGCACGATGGCATCCCGGCAGCCCGGCACGTCTGTGGTCACCACGGGACGCCCCGATGCGGCCGCTTCGATCAGAGACTTGGGCAAACCTTCCCGATAGGACGGCAGCACGACCCCATGCGACTGCGCGTATAGCGTCGCCACATCCGCGCATTCGCCAACGTAGTCGATCCAGCCGTCATCCTGCCACGCCTGCAGGGTCTGGGAATCGATGGACGCTGGGTTTTCAGGATCCAGGCTGCCGGCCAGGCGCCATCGCACCGGGCTGCCCTGCATGTGCAGAATGCGGGCCGCCTCGGCAAATTCGACCACGCCTTTGTCGCGCAGCAAACGCGCAGCCATCACCACCGTGACCGGCCCGGCCGGCCAGGGTCGGGGCCGGAACACCTGCAGGTCCACGCCCGAGCCCCGCATCATCACCACCTGGTCCTCACGCACGGCACCGGCCTGGCGCAGCACGTCGCAATCGGCCGGGTTCTGGAAAATGACCCGGCTGCACCGGTGCCCCAGCGCCAACCGATATAGCGCCAGCGCCAGGGGGCGCTGCCAGCGCCGCCGCCCGCCCGGCCCGGGTATGAACGCATAGCCCAGCCCGGAGATGGCCGCCACGAAGGCCGGCACGCGCATCAGGCGCGCCATGATGCCGCCATACAGAACCGACTTGAGCGTGACCGCATGCACCAGCGCAGGTCGCAAGGTGCGCAGCAGGCGGCCCAGCGCCCACAGGCTGCGCAGCTCTGCCCAGGGCCGCATGCCGGTACGCGACAGGGGCAGCACGTGATGCGCAAACCCCAGCGCCTCGAGTTGAGCAACGGCCGGGGCGGCCATGGAGGCCACGTGCACCTCGTAGCCCGCCCGGCGGGCCGCCTCGGCGACCGGCAAACGATGCGACATGAAAAATGCCGGATTGGTGACGAAAAACAGCAGACGCGGCGGCGCCGGACGACCCGGCCCCGGGCTTGTACTGCCCTGGGCGACCACCGGTTCACCCTCGCCCCGGGCCAGCCGCCGCCACAAGGTTTCGTAACGGGCCACCATCGTCTGCAGGCCGTAGCGCTGCGCCACCGACTCGCGCGCGGCTGCCTGGCGGCAGGGCCAATCGGGCTGGCGCACGGCGTGCACGGCCGCTTGCAGGGCCTTGGCCAAGGCACCCGGATCCTCCGGGGCGGCGACCCAGCCATGCCCGGCCACGATCTCGGCGGCGTCCCCCACGTCGGTCACGACCGCGGCCGCCCCGCTGGCCATGGCTTCGCAGACCACATTGGGAAAGCCCTCGGCCTTGCTCGACAGCACGTGCACATCCAGCGCGGCCATCCATTGCGGCACATCATCGCGCCGCCCCAGCAAGACCAGCTGCTCCAGCACGCCCTCATCACGGGCCAGCGCCATCAGCGCTGCATTGTTCGGCGACATGCCCAGCCCCACCAGCACGCAGCGCAGGCGAAGATCCTTGCGTCGGCACTGGGACAACGCCGCCAACAGATTGGCGTGGTCCTTGAGCGGGTTCCAGCGCGCCACGCATCCCACCAGCACCTCGTCGTCGGCGGCTCCCAGCATCGCCCGCAGACGGCGCCGGCTGGCCGGATCGGGGCGCCAGCGCTGCAGATCATAGCCATTTGGAATCACGACCAGGCGGTCCGCCCGATAGCCCAGCGAGCGATGCACCTGAGCCGCCCGGTGCGCGCAGGTCACGATGGCGGCCGGCACGACGCCCGAGATGCGCGCACACCACCATGCCGCCCGCCTGGAAGAGCGGCTGCTCTGGGCCAGATGCTCGCCCGAATTACGCACCCCCCAGGCCAGGGCCCGCACCCCGGCCAGGCGGGCCACCAGTCCACCCAACAAATCCGCGTGATACATCCAGGTCTGGACCACGTCGGGCCGCTGCTGCCGCATCAGCCGATACAGGCGCCACAATCCACGCAGCGAGCGCAACGGCCCGCGCATGTCCAGATCGATCACGTCGATGCCGGCTGCCTGCAGGTGCGGGCCCAGCACACCGAGGCCGCGCATGGATACGACGCAGTGCCGCACTGTGCCCTGGGGTGCGGTGACCAACCGCTGCAGCACGGTCTCGGCCCCGCCGTGCCAAAGCCCGGAGATGACGTGCCACACGCGCAGCGGGGGCACCGATCCGTGCGCTTCACCCATGCCCCGCCTCCGGCCCATGGTGCGCGTCGGACCACGCCAGACCCTGTGCATCCCAGCGCGCCAGAATGGCATCCAGCCCATACCGCGCCCGGACGGCGTCGGCGCCGGCCAGTCCACGCACCGTTCTGGCCTGGGGACTGGCCCGCATCAAGCGGTCCAGCGCACGCGCCCAGGCCGCCTCGTCATCCCAGGGCACCAGATCGGCATCGCGCCCCTCGCGCGTCAGATCGGCCGGCCCGGACGGGCAGTCTGTCGCTACGCACGGCAGCCCCAGGGCCATGGCCTCGAGCAAGGCATTCGGAAAGCCCTCGACGCGGGAACACAGGATGAAGGCATGAGCCTGCGACAATGCCGCCCAGATCTGCTGGCGGTAGCCCGGCAGCTGAACGCGCGCCTCCAGGCCCAGCGCCCGCACCCGCGCCTGGCAGGCGTCGCGCTGCGGGCCATCGCCCCAGATCACGAGGTCCCAACGCGGATGGGCAACGGCCAGGGTGGCGAACACCTCGATCAGCCGATCGAACTGCTTGACCGGATTGAAACGGCCCACCGCCGCCAGCAGCAGGCGCTCTGCAGGGGGTTCGGCGTGCCTCGGGGGCGGCAACCCGGGCGGCAGCGGATTGGCGATGACGACGCAGTGCCGCACGGCCGGTACCACCTGACGCAGGTGCTGGCGGCCCGTCTCGGTCTGCACGACGACCCGCGCCGCCCGAGGATACGTGAAGCGGCGCAGGGCACGCAACAAGGGCCCGGCGCTGCGCCCGTACAGGGGATCCGAGCGTTCGCTGACCACGACTGGCACGTCCAGGCCCCAGGTCGCCAACAAGGCGGTGACGTTGACGTTGGTGAGAAACGAGAGCACGCGATCGGGCTCATAGCCGCGCACCAGGCGGCGCAAAGCCCGCAGCTTCGCCAACGGCCGCATGAAGCCCGGGCCCGGCGGCATCTGGTCCACCAGCCACTGAATCTGCACACGGTCGTCCAGCGACTGCCGGTTGCTGCCCCGTCCCGAATAACAGCAGACCAGGCGCACCTCGATTCCACGGCGCACCCAGGCGTTGGCCAGGGTGGCGGCCACGCGCTCTGCACCGCCGCCGTGCAGGGAACTGAGCAGGAACAGCAACCTCATGGTATTGGGTCCTTTGCGCCGTAAGCCAGTTCGCTGCCAGAAGCCAGGTCAGTGACGGAAGCCGGCTCCGCGTCGTCGCCAGGCTCGGGGTCGCCACGAAACAGCGCCTCCCACAGGCTCATGACCCTCGCCAACTCAAAGCGTTGCAGCACCTCGGGCGCCCGGCGCGCAAGCTGCGCGCGCAGGGCGGGATCCGCCATCAGCCGGGCCATTGCCGCAGCCAGCGCGGTATCATTCTGGCGCTCGGGCACCAGCACGCCGTCCACGCCATCGCGGATGATGTCGGCGGGCCCGGTCTCGCAATCGAAGGCCAGGCAGGGCAAACCGGCCGCCATGGCCTCCAGCAGGCTGTTGGGCAGGCCCTCGGTCCGCGAGCTGAGCACGTACAGGCGGGCGGCGGCGTACCAGTCGCTTACGTTGCCGACGCGCCCCGGCAACTGGATCCGGTGCTGCAGGCCCAGCTGATCGCGCAGCGATTCGAGCGCCGGACGCTCGGCCCCCTCGCCGAGAATGACCAGATCCCATTGCGGCTGTGCATCGGCCACCCGCGCGAATGCCCGGATCAGACAGTCGAAGCCCTTGACAGGGTGCAGTCGCCCCACGGCCAGCACGAAAGGGCGGTCGCCCGAACCAGGCACCGGGCAGACGGGTTCACCGCCCGGGATCGGCCAGGCGACGGCGTTCGGGATCACCCGTGCGCGCACGCCGGGCACATGCGTATCCAGCCACTGCGCGCTGCGTCGGGTCAGGGCCACGACCGCGTACGCGCGCGGATACGTCTGGCGGCGTAGAAAGGCCCAGAAACGCGGCAGGCGCCGCGCCGGCGGATGGCTGTGCTCCGTGGCGACGACCCGCGCCCCCAGCCCGTGCGCCGCCAGAACGGCCATGATGGAAGGGCGCGTCATCATGCCGAGGACGATGTCCGGGCGCTCACTGCGCAAGACCCGACGCACGGCCCGATAGCGCTGCAGATTGCCGGCCAGCGCCCCGATGGGGCCGTGGCTCTCGCGCGCCAGCCCCAGGGCGATACGCCGCACGCCGGCCGGCAGGGGGTAGGCATCGTGCGCAGAGCCCGCCAGGGTCACCAGCGTCACGCGCCGCCCCTGGCCCAGCCACCAGGCCGCCAGCGAGGCCGCCACCCGTTCCGCCCCGCCCGCCCGCATCGAATGATGCAGTATCAATAAGTGGTGGTCAGCGCAGGAATCGGACATACCAGGGCATGGCCGACTCGAGGCCCTGCAGGATGTCGAACTGCGGATCGTACCCCAGCAAGGTGCGGGCCTTGGTGATGTCGGCCTGTGAATGCCGGATGTCGCCGGCGCGAAAATCGGCATGCTGCGCCGCATGAGGGTATTCGACGCCATGACGGCCCAGAATGGCGCGCAGGTGCCCGAAGAGTTCGTTGAGCGACGTGCGCGCATTGAGCGCCACGTTGTACACCTGGTTCTGGCCGCGCGGCCCCGCCAGCGCCGCCAGGAGATTGGCCTGCACCGCGTTGTCCACGAAGCAGAAATCGCGGCTGGTCTCGCCATCGCCGTTGATCACCACCGGCTCGCCGCGGATCATGGCCGAGATCCATTTGGGAATGACCGCCGCATACGCGCCATCCGGGTCCTGGCGGGGCCCGAACACGTTGAAATACCGCAGCCCCGTGGAATCCAGACCCCAGGTACGGGAAAAAACGTCGGCATAGAGCTCGTTGACGTACTTCGTGATGGCATACGGCGACAAGGGTCTGCCAATGTGGTCTTCGACCTTGGGCAAACCCGGCAGGTCGCCGTAGGTCGAACTCGAGGCGGCGTAGACGAATGACTGCACGCCGGCATCACGGGCCGCCACCAGCGTGTTCAGGTGGCCCCCGATATTGACCTCGTTTGTGGTGATTGGATCTTCGAGCGAACGCGGCACCGAGCCCAGCGCCGCCTGGTGCAGCACGTGCTGCACCCCCCGGGTGGCCTCGCGGCAGGTATCCGCATCGCGGATGTCGCCTTCGATGAACTGAAAACGGGCCCACTGCGCGGGCTCGACCCGCGCGCGCACCTCGTCCAGATTGTGCTGATAACCCGTGGAAAAATTATCCAGCCCCGTCACGGTCTGATCGAGCAGCAAAAGCGTTTCGAGCAGATTCGAACCAATGAAGCCTGCGCAGCCGGTCAGCAACCAGGTGCGCGGTGCCTGCTGCAGTTGCGTACGGATCAGATCGTAGGAAGAGGACATAAAATTCTCAGAGACGCAAATCGGACTCGTGCTTGCCCAGCACGTACTTCAGATCGTAGAGGATGTGCTCGGGCTTGCCCAGCGCGCGCAAGGCGGCCTCGCCCATGGCCCGGAACTGCTCGTGGGCAACGGCAACGATGATGCCATCATAGGCGCCCGGTGCCGGCGCGGCGATCGGCCGCATGCCGTACTCGCGCTCGGCTTCATCGGCATCGACCCACGGATCGTAGATATCCGCCTCGATGTGATATTCGCCCAGTTCGTGCACGATGTCGACGACGCGCGTATTGCGCAGGTCGGGACAGTTTTCCTTGAAGGCAAGCCCCAAGACCAGCACGTGCGAGCCCTGCACCTGGATGCGCCGCTTGGTCATGGCCTTCACCAGCTGGGCGGCCACGTAGCCGCCCATGGAATCGTTCAGCCGGCGCCCCGCCAGGATGATCTCGGGGTGATAGCCGATCGATTGCGCCTTGTGGGTCAGATAGTAAGGGTCGACGCCAATGCAGTGCCCGCCCACCAGACCAGGCCGAAAGGGCAGAAAATTCCATTTCGTGCCGGCGGCCTCGAGTACATCCTGCGTGTCGATGCCCAAACGGTTGAAGATCAGGGCCAGTTCGTTGATCAGGGCGATGTTGACGTCGCGCTGCGTGTTCTCGATGACCTTGGCCGCCTCGGCCACCCGGATGGACGCCGCCTGGTGCGTGCCCGCCGTGATGATTTCGCGATAGAGGGCATCGACCAGCTCGGCGATCGCGGGCGTGGAGCCGGACGTCACCTTGCGTATGTTGGCCACGCGATGCTGCTTGTCTCCGGGGTTGATGCGCTCGGGGCTGTAGCCGGCGAAAAAGTCCTGGTTGAACACCAGGCCGGAGACCCGTTCGAGCACGGGCACGCAGACCTCTTCTGTGGCGCCTGGATACACCGTCGACTCGTAGATCACCACGTCGCCCTGCTCGAGCACCCGTCCGATGGTCTCGCTGGCCCGTACCAAAGGGGTCAGGTCCGGCTGTTTGTACTGGTCGATGGGAGTGGGCACCGTGACGATATACACATTGGCCTGCGCCAGTGCGTCGGGATCGTTCGAGAACTGCAGCTGGGTTGCCTGGGCCAGCTCGGTCGCATCGACTTCCAGGGTGACGTCGCGGCCCGCCCGCAACTCGGCAATGCGTTGCTGGTTGACATCGAACCCGAGGACCGCACGACGCTTGCCGAACTCTACGGCCAAAGGCAGGCCGACGTAGCCCAGACCCACGACAGCCAGGCGGATGTCACTCAATTTCATCACTCGCTCTCCGGACATCGGTTGCACCAAAGGGGATTTTAATCATTGCGCACCCGCCGGCCCAGGGACGGCAGCAGCAGCCAGCGGGGACGGCGCCACGTGATCAGCCTGACGTACAGCCAGATATAGGCCGCCGCAAACGCCGTCATGCTCAGGCTCAGGATGGCCACGTCGTCCCACCACACGGTCGCCGGCACCAGGCTGATCAGGGCCAGCACCCAGAGATAGGGCGAGGCCATGGCATTGCACAAGGCGGGCACCGCATGGCGCCGGTCCCGGCTGAAGGTGATCCGGACCAGGCGCCGAAAGACCAGCTGGTGCAGATGCAGGGCATCGGGCTGATCCACCGGTACGCCGCGCTTGAACTTGCGCCGCCAGATGGAAAACAACGTCTCGAACACCGGATAGAACAGCACGGCCAGAGCATAGAAAGGCGACACGCCCGGGTTGCGAACCACCAGCTGGACAGCCAGCTCGGCCAGCATGAAACCCAGGAAGTACGCGCCGCCATCCCCCAGGAACACGCGCCCGAAGGGAAAATTCCAGACCAGGAAGCCCAGCGTCGCCGAGGCCAGTGCGGTCGCGATCAGGAAAATGGGCACATCCTGCACCTGCCACGCCACCAATGCGAGCGATACCGCGATCAGGCTGGCGATCATGCCCGCCAGCCCGTTCATGCCATCGACGATGTTCAGGGCGTGGGTGCAGCCCCCCACGGCAATCATGGTGAACAGCAACGACCCTATCGGCCACGCGGACAGCCAGTCGTCCACCCAGGACAGGCCCACGCGCGAAATGCCGCCCAGCAGCCACCAGGCGATGGCGGCCGACAGGAAGGCGGCCAGCAGGCGCTTGCCGGCCCCGATGTCTTTGGTGATGTCTTCCAGCAGCCCAGCCACGAACACCGGAAGCGCGGCCACGAACAGAGCGGGCCACAACCAGCTCAGCGTCATGTTGCGCGGCCCCAGAACCAGCAACCCGGCCAGCGTGCCCGCCACGACGGCCAGGCCGCCCACCCGCGGCGCGGCCCGCGTGTGCATGGCCTGCGGTTTGTGCAGGTCGCTGTCGCCGGTATAGCGGCCATGCCAGCGCTCGGACACCACGATCAGGCCCCCGGCGAGAAACGCAATGGCGCTGATGATGGGCCAGCTCAGGGCGTCGGACAGTGACGATGCAATCAATGAATGGTCGGCAAAATCAGTTCAAACCCTGATTATCGTTCATCTGTCGCGTGCCTGCCCGCCACAGGTCTGCAATAACTGCAACAGAATCTGGCGCGACCCGGCATCGATCTGCGGCACAGAAGACCCACCCGCAGGCGGGTGCCCAGTCTGGATGCGGAAAAAAAAGGCCCAAGATCGGAAGATCTTGGGCCAAATCCACCAAAGGAGGAGGGTGGAGGAGACAACCGGGGCATGTCGGGCTACCAGGGCCTTGGCCCGAGCCTGCATGTTTAGGGAAAACCCTTAAAAACATGCTGCGACATCCAATGAATTCATTATAGGTTAATTTTTTGCTGCATTGCAAGAATTATTTGTTGTCAATAGGAATCGGCCATGACTTTGTTGGATTTTTGCACACTCGTTGCCCATCAGCGAACGGTAATGCGGCCGCCCAGCGCCTACAGCCGGTAGGCCGTCGTCGTCATGACCCGGGACATCAGCCGCATGGCCCCCCGGACCGGCGCCGGGAGAGGCACCCCCCCGTGGCGCTCTGCCGTGCTGCGATGGCCGATTTCATCGTCGCGCATCTGGGTGACGATACGCCGCGACCGGGTATCGTGCTCGGGCAGCGAAGCCAAATGGCCGTTCAGGTGTTCCTCGACCTGCCGCTCGGTCTCGGCCATGAAGCCTAGGTTGTAGGGAATGCCGGCCCGGCTGGCCACCAGCCCCAGCCCGAACGAGCCCAAATACCACAAGGGGTTGAACACGCTCGGACGGCTGTTGAGCTCATCGAGCCTTTCACGGCACCAGGCCAGATGGTCGACTTCTTCTTCGGCGGCCTGGAGCAGTACGTCGCGTACGCCCCTATCCCGGCACAACATGGCCTGGGCGCGATACAGCGCCTGGGCGCAGATCTCGCCCACGTGATTGACCCGCATCAGGCCAGCCGCATGACGCGCCTCGGGTATCGACAGGACCGGATCATCGGCCGAAGGCGCCCCGGCCGGGTTCGGCCTGGCATGCGGGATGGTGCCATCCAGGACTTGCAACGCACGCCCGAGCTCGGCGAGCAGCCGGTCCACCGGACTGTGGCGTCGGGCCCAGGCCGGGGCGGCCGGGGCGGGGGGTGGAAGCAGGTCGGGTGCCTGGGCACCCGGGATCGAATCAGCAGCCATTGGACATTCTCGCGAAAAATCGGTCAGCGATGCAGGAAGCGCCAGATGGGCCGGATTTCGGCCAGCAGCCAGGCCAGCGGCCAGAGTATGGCCAAAGCGATCAGGCCCCGGCCCGACCATTCCTGATCATCCTGGAGGTAAGCATTGCACAAACGAACGGGCTGGTCCAGATAGACCATGCCCACGATCGCGCTCATCCAGCAGAAATTACCCAGAAAAAAGACCTTGATGATGATGTTGGCGCGCCGCACCGAAGCCCGCAGTATCCAGCCGCAGACCGGCAGCCCCAGGTACTTGAACCATGTGACGGCGCCGCCCAGCAAGGCGTCGTCCAGCGCCTTGGGAATCATCCAGCCCGCCGCCACCAGACTCACCAGCAACAGACCAGGCAGGCCGTATTCGTTGACCGACCAGCCTGTGCTGCCCGGATCGACCTCCGACCGCCCCGTGCGCGCAACGTGCCAGGCCTGTTGCGCGAACACGCCCGCCAGGATCAGCAGCGGCACCTGCACCAGCATATGCAGGCTCATGAGTGCGGTCAGCGGCCCATGCAGGCCTGTGGCCAACGCCAGGCTCAGGGCGGCCAGCGCGGCCCACGCCGCTGCCCGGCCCGCCATCATGGCTGCACTCCAGCGGCACCCGCCAGTTCCCGGGCGGCCTGCAAGGCCAGGCCGGGGGTATCCAGATCCAGGATGCGGGACAGGCGCGCATCCGGCGTCACGACGTGAAAGGCGGCATTGTGCTCGAACTCGCCCAGGGGCGCTGGAATCACGGTAATGCCGAACAGATCCAGCGCCTCGTGCATCTGCTGCGGATCCTCGAAGGCCATGAATCGCCAGACGTCATCGCGCGCATGCATGCGGCGGGCATATCGGGCCAGATCATCGGCCTTGTCGCGTGGATCGAAACTGATGCTGATCAGGCGTATGCGATCCTGCAACCCTTCGCCCTCGATCACTTGCTGCAGCTGCTCTGTAAGCGATCCCTGCGCCAGGCACAAGGCGACGCAGCGCGTATAGAAGAAATTGACGATGGCCACCCGGCCATCCTCGCGCAGATCGGCATCGAGCGACTGCAGATGGCCTGTATCGTCCAGCACCTGTGCATCGGGGATGGGCCTGGGCTGCTGCGCCACGGACTGCCTGCGGGCCGTTTCGGCCGTCAGGGCTGAAAAGCCGTCGGTCAGAAACCACAGGACCCCGATACCCGCCGCCATGGCAAGCACCAGGGCCAGAAACCAGCGCAGGATCACATCAGGACCTGCCTGCCGGCCCACCCGCCCGGCGTGCGCAAAGCCCGCTTATTGGCCGAGCAGCGGCCGCAGATCTTCATCACCCTTCCAGGGTTCTGTCTGGCCCTTGGTTTCTTCACGAACCTGGGCCACGTAAGCCGCATCGGTTTCGGACGCCGAATTGCCGAAGCTGGTGCGCACGTGGTTGACCACGGCAGCCACCTCGGCGTCGGAGAACTTGGAGAAATGGGGCATCTCGCCATTGTACTCGTTGCCCTCGACCGTAATCGGACCATGAATGCCGTGCAGCACGATGCGGATCATGACGCCGGCATCGTCGGCATCCACCCACTCGGACTTGGACAGCGGCGGGAAGACCCCCGGCACACCGCCCCCATTGGCCTGGTGGCAGGCTACGCAATTGGCCATGTACACCTGGGCGCCATCGACCGACGCGGGCACCGCGAAATCGGCCTCGACCCGATTGTCGCCCACCCAGGCCGGCATGGGGTTGAAGGTGGAATACATGTGATACACCGCCCACAGCAGCAACAGGCCGATGACGGTCAGCACAATGATGGGGATGGGCCGGCTGCCTTCGTAGGGCTCGGGGTTTTCACGCTTTTGCTGGACGAATTTCGAATCGCTCATTTCCGGGCTCCTTGGCTGTCGGCCGCCTCATCGGGTAATGTCGGCAGTTCGACGCCTGGGTTGATCGGATAGGTATGATCCAGGCCGACCAGGTAGTCGACCAGGTCCAGTGCCTTCTGGCTGGCCACGACCACCTTGCCCTGCGGGGCGAATTCGGGCGGCAGGTTGATGACCTTGTCATTGGCCCCTGCCGTGTCCTTGAGCTCGAAGAGGAACGGAAATGCCGGCATGTTGCTGCCCGACACATAGGCACGCGGTTGGTACAGGTGGCCAAGATTCCAGTCCACACTGGGCTGGCGCGCCCCGATGTTGAAGAGGTCGGGCCCCGTACGCATGGTGCCCAGCAAGTGGGGCCGGTCGTAGTAGTAGTCGGTTGCCACCGGCGCACGGCCCCAGCCGCGCTGGAAGTCCGGCGCCTGCGACTGGCTGCGCGGCTGCTGTGAATGGCAGTAGACGCAGCCCATTTCGATATAGACCTGCCGACCGCGCAGTTGCTGCTCGGTATACGGCTTGAGCCCGGGGGACGGCTGCATGTCGTCCAGCTGAAGATAAGGCAGCACCACCAGGGTGGCGGTGGCCAGCGCGAGAGTGACCATCGCGCCGCTGAGAAGTTTGTATTCGCTATCCATGATCAGGCACCTGCAACTGCCTGATTTTCAGGCTGATACTTGCGTTCACGCAACAAGGCGGGGCCGACACGCCGGGCGCCATAGCGCAGGGCCATGAGCACGAAGTGTGCGGCGAAGACGAGATGGCCCAGTGTCATCATGGTGCCCCCGATGGAGCGACCCTCGAGCCAAGGCATGGTGACGTGCACCGAATCCATGAAGGGCCGGGCGGCATCCAGCATGGCCAGGCCTTGCAGCCAGCCGCCGATGGACAGGGTGACGAAATACACCCCGATGCCCAGCGTCACCAGCCAGAAATGGAGGCTGATCAGCTTGGGGTAGGGCCACTCCCAGGCCATCACGCGCGGCATCACGAAATAGATGGCGCCGAACATGACGATGCTGAAGAAGGCGTACAAGCCCAGATGCGCGTGCGCCACCGTGAAGTGGGTGAAGTGCGCCACGGTGCTGATGCTGCGCAGGGCCTCGAACGAGCCCTGGAAGGAGCTGAGCGTGTACATCATGGCCCCGATCACGATGAAGCGCAGGGTGGGCGAGTACGCCATGGTCTTGAAATTGCCGCGCATGGTGAGGTGCTGGTTGACCGAGAAAGCCAGCACCGGGATGATCATCATCATCGACTGCACGATGGAAAGGGTGATGAGCCAGTGCGGCACCGGGCCGCCGACCAGGTGGTGGCCGCCGACCTGCCCGTAGAAGAAGGCCAGCGCCCAGAAACCGATCAGCGACAGGTTGTATGACTGGATCGGCCGGCCGATGATCTTCGGCAGGAAGTAATACACCGACGCCAGCGCAATGGGGGTGTAGTACAGGCCCAACACGTTGTGCCCGAACCACCAGTTCATGGCGGCCTGCTCGACCCCGAAGTGCACGCCCGGCACCTTGCCCACGAGATACAGCACCGGGAACCAGAACAAGGCCGCCCCCATGTACCAGATGGACACGTACAGGTGCTTGACCTTGCGGTTGCGCAGCGTGAAGACCAGCGGGAAGGCGATCAGCGCACCGCCGATGACGATCAGGATGCTGAGCTGCCAGGGCACCTCGAGCCATTCGAGGCCATCGTTGATGCCCATGGCGATGCTGACCAGACCGGCCGTCAGGCCCACGTTCCAGAACGCGCAACCCAGCAGCGCGAACCCCCCGCCGTACAGGCGGGTCTTGAGCAGGCGCGGCAACACCCAGATGGCCACGCCAAAAGCCGCCATGGGACACCAGCCATAGGCCACCATGTTCAGGTGCAGGGTCCGCGTACGGCCAAACGTCAGCCAGGCGTAGTCGGTCAGGAATTCGGGGTTGTGCAGCTTGATGGAGCTGATGAGCCCGAACGTGGACGCCAGCACCAGCCAGATGATGGCAAAGCACAGAAAGACGAAAGTCACCTTGGCCGTGGACTGGTCCGACACCATCCGGTCCGCCAGCTCTTCGTGCAGCTGCGCGGCCTTGCTTTCATCGATGGCGACCGTGCCGCCCTCGATCATGGTTCTTTGCAGGCCCTCGAGCTGCTCTGGAGTGGCCGACGGATCTTCGACGTGGCCGATTTCGCCCGTCGAGAAGATGACTTTGGCGGCCTCTGGGTTGTCGTCGAACAAATTGCGTCTGAGCGACCAGATGAACACACCCAGGCCGGTGACGGATAGAATGAATGTCAGGAGCAATACGGTGATGGTATCCACGGGCATTTCCGATGGTTTCTGAAAGCGCGCCAAAACCGCGTATCACGGGCTTCGACAACGCGATATTGTAGCGTCAGATTTGATCCATGATAAATCCGCAGCAGAAATTGCGTGATTTATTTCCACGAACGTGATAGGGGTATTTCATGCAATGCACACTGGACTGGCAGGGCCCCGAGGGCATGCTGTTCATCTCGCGTACCGGCAGCGGCCATGTCCTGGCCATGGACGGCGCCCCCGACGGCGGGGGCCAGAATCTGGCGCCCCGCCCCATGGAGACCCTGTTGTCGGGTGCCGGGGGCTGCGCAGCCTACGACGTCGTGCTGATCCTCAAGCGCGGCCGGCACAAGCTGACCGCCTGCCGCGTCACCCTGACGGCCGAGCGCGCCGCGCAGGATCCCAAGGTCTTCACCCGCATCCACTACGCATTCCAGCTGACCGGGCACGCCTTGCCCAGGCCAGCGGTCGAGCGCGCGGTTCAGCTATCGCATGAAAAATACTGCTCGGCCATCGCGATGCTCGAAAAAACAGCCGAGATCAGCCATTCGATCGAAATCATCGAAGCCTGATCGAACCTGCCGTCCATGCCGCCGGGGCGCCCGCCCGGCGCTCAGACCGCCATCGGGGCGGTCAGGGGCGGATGATGCCGGTAGCCTACCAGTGTGAAATCGCCCGGTTCGATCCGGTCGAGCCACTCGGGTTCGTAGCGGCCCGTATCGGCATACGCAGGCACCCTATCTGACAGGCACAGCTGCGGCAGGGCGTAAGGCTCGCGCTGCAGCTGCTCGCGCAGCATGTCGACGTGGGTTTCGTAAATATGCGCATCGCCGATGAAATACGTGAACCAGCGCGCCTCGTAGCCGCTCAGGCGGGCCATGAGGTGCGCCAGCGCGGCCCCTTCCGCCAGGTTGAACGGCGTGCCCAGCCCCACGTCGTTGCTGCGGATATACAGGCAAAGCGACAGCTCGCGCGTGTCTGGATTGGCCAGGAACTGATATAGAAGATGGCAGGGCGGCAGGGCCATTTCCTCGATCTGTGCACAGTTCCAGCCATGGAACAGCATGCGCCGGCTGCCGGGATCACGCATCAGCGTGTCCAGGCAGGCGCGCAGCTGGTCGATCGGCTTGTACAGCAGCACGTGCGGTTCGTGGCCTTCGTGTTCGTGGCCTTCGTGTTCGTGGCCTTCCTGTTCGCGGCCTTCCAGAATGCGGCCCAGCCGCCGGTAACCCAGGGCCTGGGCCGCCTGGATGCGGGCCTCTTCATGATCCGGCAACAACTTGTATGCCGGCCACTGGCGCCACTGGACGCCATAGACGGGGCCCAGGTCGTCGGGCCCGTCACGCCAGGGGCTGTCGCGCCAGGCTTGGTTTTCGTTGGCGTTCTGGTCCCATACGCCACACCCCAGCTCGCGGAAGCGGCGGGCGCTGTCTTCGGCCCGCAGAAAACCCACCAGTTCGCCCATGGCGGCCTTGAAGGCGAGGCGCTTGGTGGTGACGGCCGGAAACCCCTGGCGCAAGTCGAACCGCATGCTGGCGCCCGGCACGCTGAGTGTGCGCACCCCCGTGCGGTTGGCCCGCCAGGCGCCCTGTTCGAAAATGGTGCGCACCAGATCCAGGTAAGGGGTCACGTCATTTGCTCCAGTATGCGGCGGGCCCGCTCGATCAAAGGCAGATCGACCATGCTGCCATCCAGCCGAAAAGCGTAGTCGCCGGTGGTATCGGCGTGCGCAATGACCCGTCGGGCCCAGTCGATTTCTTCGGGCAATGGACGGTAGACCCCGTGCACCACCGGGATCTGGGCGGGGTGGATGCACAGCATGCCGGCAAACCCCAGGTCCCGGGCGAAGCTGGCCGACACGCGCAAGGCGTCGAGGTCGGTGAAATCCGCCTGGACCCCGTCGAGCGGCGCACCGATGCCCTGGGAGCGGCTGACTTCGAGCACGCGAAAGCGGACCTGGTCGAGCATCATGCGGGCCGCATCGGTACCGGGCCGTGTGCCAAAATCGACCATGATGTCCAGCATGCCGAACGACAGGCGCGCCACGCTGCTGACCCGCGCAATGGAATCCAGCGCCCGCAGCCCTGCAGCTGACTCGACGACCGGAATGAGCGGCTTGCCCGCCCCGGACACCAAATACACCTGCTCGGCAGCCTGCGCCTTGGGCAGCATGATGCCCGCCACGGACGCCAGCGAGCGGCACAGGGCCAGATCGTCTTCAAACCACGGGGTGGTGGCGTCGTTGATGCGCACCCACAGCGGCTGCCCCGGGTGCGCATCGGCATAGCGCGCCAGGCTCTGGCGCGCCTGCGCTTTGGATTCTGGCGCCACGGTATCTTCGAGATCTACGATCACCGCATCGGCGCCACTGGCAAAGGCCTTGGGGATCCGGTCGGGACGCAGGGCGGGTACGAACAAGGCTGAACGCATCGAGATGGCAGACATGGATCCCCCTATGAACATGAGCCGCGCAGCGGATTCATTTCCCCTGCCAGACGGGCGCGCGCTTCTCGGCGAAGGCCCGCGCGCCTTCACGCGCATCTTCGGATGCAAACACGTGCGCGATGCGCGGGCGCTGCAGATCGAACATGTCTTCGGGGCGCCAGTTGCGCGATTGCGTAATCATGGCCTTGGCCGCACGCACGGCCAGGGGCCCGTTGACCGCCACCTGGTGAGCCAGCTGCACGGCCGCCGCGAGCGCCTGGCCCGGCTCGACCAGCCGATTGACCAGGCCCAGCGCGTGCCAACGCTCGGCCTCGTAGAGGTCTCCGGTGAGCACGGCCTCCATGGCCATATGATACGGGATCCGCGCCGGCAGACGCAGCATGCCGCCCGATCCGGGTACCAGGCCGCGCTTGACCTCCGGCAGGCCGAAGCGGGCATCGCGCGCGGCGACGACCAGATCGCAGGCCAGGACCAGTTCACAGCCGCCGGCCAGCGCATAGCCCTCGACGGCCGCGATCAGCGGCTTGGCCGGTGGCCGCTCGCACAGCCCCGCCAGGCCCCGGTCGCCAACGTACGGGCGTTTGCCGGTCGCGGCGAATTCCTTCAGGTCCATGCCCGAGCAGAAATGGCCGCCCGCGCCAGTCAGCACCCCCAGGCGCAGGCTGGGATCGGCATCGAGCTCGTCCAGCGCGGCCGCCAGCTGCTGCGCGATTTCCTGGTTGATGGCGTTGCGCGCCTGTGGGCGATTCAACTGCATGATCAGTACGTATTCGTCGCGTCGAACTTCGACCATATGGCTCATGATGACTCCTTGAAAGGTTCCGCAGGCCCCTCCGAATGAACGAAATGGGCGCTACTGGATAAAATGTCCGTTTCGAGGCCGTTCGCCACCGACCGTGCCCCGATCGAATTCTGCCAACCTAGCGGGCCAACCGCCACACTATGCTCACATTCCAACAACTGATTTTATCGCTGCAACAATTCTGGGCCGACCAGGGCTGCATCCTGCTGCAACCCTACGACATGGAGGTCGGCGCGGGCACCTCCCACACCGCCACTTTCCTGCGCGCCATCGGCCCCGAGCCCTGGTATGCCGCATACGTGCAGCCGTCGCGCCGCCCCAAAGACGGGCGCTACGGCGAAAACCCGAACCGGCTGCAACATTACTATCAATACCAGGTGGTGCTCAAGCCCGCACCCACCGACATCCTGGACCGCTACCTGGAATCCCTGCGCGCGCTGGGCATCGATCCCCGGGAACACGACATCCGCTTCGTCGAGGATGACTGGGAAAACCCCACCCTGGGTGCCTGGGGGTTGGGCTGGGAGGTCTGGCTCAACGGCATGGAAATCACCCAGTTCACCTACTTCCAGCAGGTGGGCGGGCTCGACTGCAAACCCACGCTGGGCGAGATCACCTACGGCCTGGAGCGGCTGGCCATGTATCTCCAGGGGGTCGAGTCGGTCTACGACCTGGTCTGGACGCACCGTCCCGATGGCCAGGCCGTGCTGTATCGGGATGTCTTTCACCAGAACGAGGTGGAACAATCCGCCTATAACTTCGAACACGCCAGCATCCGCATGCTTTTTGCCCACTTCAACGATCACGAAGCCGAAGCCCGGCGCCTGATCGACATCCCGCTGGCACTGCCCGCCTACGAGTCCACGCTCAAGGCGGCGCATGTATTCAATCTGCTCGACGCCCGCGGCGCCATCAGCACCACCGAACGGGCTGCCTATATCGCCCGCATCCGCAATCTGTCGCGAGCCGTCGCACATGCCTACTATCGGTCGCGCGAGCAGCTGGGCTTTCCGATGCTGGAGGCGGCATGACCCAGGACACGCGCACGCTGCTGGTCGAGCTGCTGACCGAAGAACTCCCCCCCAGGGCGCTCGAAGCCCTGGGCAAGGCCTTTGCCGACGGGATACGCCAGATCCTCGGCGAGCACGATCTGCTCGAGACCCCAAGCACCGCTGAAGCCTTCGCCACGCCGCGCCGCCTGGCGGTGCGTATCACCCACGTGCGCGGCCAGGCCCCCGATCACGAACGGTCCGAAAAGCTCATGCCGGCTCACATCGGCCTGGATGCTCAGGGCCAGGCGACCCCGGCCCTGCGCAAGAAACTCGAAGCCAAGGGCCTGGCGCACGTCGATCCGGCAAGCCTGGTCAGACGCCATGACGGCAAGCACGACATGCTGTATGCCGAGGGCCAGGTGGCGGGCAGCACGCTGGCCCAGGGGCTGCAGCACGCCCTGGATCACACGCTCACGCATCTGCCCATTCCCAAGGTCATGCAATACCAGTTGGCCGACGGCCACACCAGCGTGAAGTTCGTACGGCCCGCCCACCAGCTGCTGGCGTTGTGGGGGCCAGACACCGTACCCGTCCAGGCATTGGGTCTGCAGGCCGGGCGCACCACGCTGGGGCATCGCTTCCTGTGCGCCGGGCCGCTGACCATCGCCTCGGCCGACGACTGGGCCGCCACCCTGGCCGATCCAGGCCACGTCATCGCCTCGCCCGCCCAGCGCCGCCGCCTGATCGCACAGCAGCTCGCGGAGGCATCGGCGGCCTTCGGGGCGACCATAGGCAGCGGCCCGGACGTCGACGACCTGCTGGACGAAGTCTGCGCGCTGGTCGAATACCCCACCACGTACGCGGGCCAATTCGACCCGGCCTTTCTCGAAGTCCCATCCGAATGCCTCATCCTGACCATGCGGCTGAACCAGAAATACTTCCCGCTGTTCGAGCCGGATACGGGCGCCCTCACCAACCGCTTCCTGATCGTCAGCAACATGCGGCTGGCCGACCCGACCAATATCATTCACGGCAATGAGCGCGTCGTCCGGCCGCGGCTGGCCGACGCCCAGTTCTTCTACCACGCCGATCTGAAAATCCCGCTGGCCGAGCGCGTGGCCGACCTGGCCCACAGCGTCTACCACAACCAGTTGGGTTCGCAGCTCGAGCGCACTCACCGGGTGCAGGCGGTGGCCGGCTGGCTGGCGCCCCGGCTCGGGGGCTCGGTGTCGCTGGCCGAGCGCGCCGCCCTGCTGGCGCACGCTGATCTGGGCACGCAGATGGTGGGCGAATTCCCCGAACTGCAAGGCATCATGGGCGCACGCTATGCGGCCCACGATGGCGAGCCCGACGAAGTCGTACACGCTCTGCAAGACCAGTACAAGATCCGCCTGGACACCCCCGTCACGGCGCAGACCCTGACGACGGCCGTCTTGTTCATGGCCGAGCGCGCCGAAACCCTGGTGGGGATCTGGGGAATCGGCCTGGTCCCGACCGGCGAACGCGACCCCTATGGCCTGCGGCGGGCGGCCCTGGGCCTGATCAGCGCCTACGAACAGCTGGTGGCCGGTGGCCTGCTGCCGGTCAGCCAGGAAAGCCCGGTCGGGCTGTCGGCCCTGCTGCAGCAAGCCGCCGCACAGTTCGCCGCCGGCACGCTGGCCGAAGATACCGTACCGGCCGTCCTCGATTTCGTGCTCGAGCGCTATCGCCACCAGCTGATGCCCACGCTGGACCGGGCGGCGATCGACGCCGTCCTGGCGCTGCGCCCTCCCGTGCATCAGATCCCGGCGCGCATCGAGGCCTGCATGCGCTTCCAGAACAGCCCTGAAGCCACGGCCCTGGCGGCCGCCGACAAGCGCATCCGCAACCTGCTCAAGAAAGCCGACGCCGTGCCCGAGCACGTGCACCCCGAGCATCTCAAAGACCCGGCCGAACAGCAGCTCGCGGCCACCCTCGAACGTTTGCGGCCCCAGGCTCAGGCCGAACTCCAGGCCGGGCACTTCGTGGCCAACCTGGGCCTGCTGGCGCAGGCCCATGACGCCGTGACCCGCTTCTTCGACGAAGTCATGGTCATGGACGAAGACATGCAGCTGCGCCGCAACCGCCTGGCCCTGCTGCAGGCCCTGCACCAGTTGATGAACCAGGTGGCCGACCTCTCCAGGCTGGCTCCATGAAGCTGATCATCCTGGATCGCGACGGCGTCATCAACCACGACAGCGATCGGTTCATCAAGTCACCCGAAGAATGGCAGCCGATCGCGGGCAGCCTGCAAGCCATCGGCCGCCTGTCCCAGGCCGGCTGGCGCGTGGTGGTGGCCAGCAACCAATCGGGAATCGCCCGCGGCCTGTTCACGATGGAGACCCTGGGCTCGATTCACGCCCGCATGCGCGACGCCTGCGCCGAGGCCGGCGGGCGCATCGACGCGATCTTCTTCTGCCCGCACGGACCGCACGATGACTGCGCCTGCCGCAAGCCCCGGCCAGGCATGCTGCACGACATTGCCCAGCGGTTCGACGTGCCGCTCGCGGGCGTGCCCCTGGTCGGTGACAGCCTGCGCGACCTGCAGGCCGGCGCGGCCTGCGGCTGCGCCCCGTGGCTGGTGCTCACCGGCAAGGGGCGCGCGACACTCGAGGCGGCGGGCGGTCCCGGGGGGCTGCCTTCGGGCGCCCAGGTCTGCGATGATCTTTCGGCCGTGGTCGACCGGCTGCTGGGAGACGCCTGATGGTCTGGCTGCGCTCTACAGCCTACATGGCGTTCCTGGTGGTCACCGTCGTCCCCTACGCGATCTGCTGCGTCCTGTGGGCGCCACTGCCGTTGGGGTGGCGCTACCGTCTCACCCTGGGCTGGCCCGCCATGGCCTTGTGGGGTGCCAAGGTCATTCTGGGCATGCGCTATCAGGCGCTGGGGCGCGAGCATCTCCCCGACGGGCCGGCCATCATCCTGTCCAAACACCAGTCCGCCTGGGAAACGCTGTACTTTGCCGTCAAGCTGCCGCGAGACGTGGTCTTCGTCTACAAGAAAGAGCTGCATTACGTGCCGTTCTTCGGCTGGAGCCTGGCCCTGCTGAGCATGATCCCCATCGACCGCACCAAAGGGCGCGAGTCATTCGACCAGGTGGTGCGCACGGGCAGCCGCCGGCTGGCCGAAGGCCGCTGGCCGGTGTTGTTCCCCGAAGGCACGCGGGTCGCCCCGGGGGAAACGGGCCGCTACAAGCAGGGCGGCACCCTGCTGGCCTGCAAGACCGGGGTCCCGGTGGTACCGGTGGCCCACAACGCGGGCGAATGCTGGCCCCGCAACGCGTTTCTCAAGACCCCCGGCCTGGTCACGGTATCCTTCGGCCCGCCCATTTCTCCCGAAGGCCATAGCCCGGCCAGCCTGAACCGGGCCGTACGCGACTGGATCGAGGCCGAGATGCGCCGCCTGAATCCCGAACGCTATGCCGGCGAACGGGTGGACATCGCGCCCGCAGCCCGCTGAATTTTGCGTATGATGGATAGGTGACTACAAAGGAGCATCGCCATGCGTTTGTTGCACACCATGCTGCGAGTCGGCAATCTCGAGCGTTCACTCATGTTTTACACCGAGATCCTGGGCATGCAGCTGTTGCGCCGCAAGGATTACCCCGACGGCCGGTTCACCCTGGCCTTCGTGGGCTACCAGCCCGAATCCGATGGGGCGGTCATCGAGCTCACCCATAACTGGGAAACCTCCGAATATGATCTGGGCAACGGCTACGGCCACATCGCCATCGAAGTCGAAGACGCCTACGATACCTGCGCCACCATCAAGGCGCGGGGGGGCCTGGTCGTGCGCGACGCGGGCCCCATGAAACACGGCACCACCGTCATCGCCTTCGTCGAAGATCCAGACGGCTACAAGATCGAGCTCATCCAGCGCGACAGCCGGGCCAACTGACTACAAACCGCTTCCCACGAGACATGCTAAGAAAAACCTTTCCCAGCTATGCCACCTGGCTGGATCGCACGTGGTTCTATGCCTACACCACCCTGTGCGTGCTGGTCCTGTTGTTCCTGCTGCTGCCCGAACTCACCATCATTCCGCTGTCGTTCAACCAGGACACCTTCCTGATCTACCCGATCAAAGAGTTCTCGCTGCGCTGGTACGCCGAGTTCTTCCAGTCCGACGTCTGGATGCGCGCCACCAAAAACACCTTCATCATTGCGCCGGCCGCTACCCTCATCGCCACCGTGCTGGGCACGCTGGCCGCCGCCGGCATGACGCTCTACGAATTCAAGGGCAAGGGCATCATCACGGCGATCCTGATCTCGCCCATGATCGTGCCGCTGGTGGTCACCGGCCTTGGCATCTACCTGTTCTTCGCCCCGTACGGCCTGGTCAACAGCTACGTCAGCATCATCATCGCCCACGCGGCGTTGGGCACGCCATTCGTGTTCATTACCGTTCTGGCCACCATGCAGGGGTTCGACAAAAACCTCACCAAAGCCGGCTACAGCCTGGGGGCGGGCCGGCTGCGCACGTTCTTCGACATCACGCTGCCCATCATCGCGCCGGGCGTCATATCCGGGGCGGTGTTTGCCTTTGCCACGTCATTCGACGAAATCGTGGTCGTATTGTTCCTGGCGGGCCCCGAGCAGGTCACGCTGCCGCGCCAGATGTTCAATGGCGTACGCGAAAACATCAACCCGACCATCGCCGTGGTGGCCACCATCCTGATGGTGTTTTCCACCACGTTGCTGCTCACCCTGCTGTGGCTGCGGGCCCGGGCCAAACGGCGCACCGGTACCTGAACGGGCTGGGTCGCGGCGTTGGGCCGCTACCGTGCCTGCGCCCGCACCCCAACGGGGCCGGCGCCAGCATTCAGCTGGATGCGCCCGCCTGTATGGCCTCATAGGCCGCGCGCAGCTCGCGCTTCAGCACCTTGCCAATCTCGCTGCGCGGCAAGAGGCCGGCCAGGCATACGTCGGCCACGCGCTGCACCTTGCCCACCCGCGCGTTCAGCCACGTCTTGAGCTGCCCGGCGTCTGGCGCCGTACCCGCGCGGGCCACCACGAAAGCCACGGGCGTCTCGCCCCAGCGCTCGGACGGCACGCCCACCACGGCACAGTCCGCCACAAGCGGGTGCTGCCGCAGCACCGTCTCGATGTCAACCGGATAGACATTGAAGCCGCCGCTGATGATCATGTCCTTGAGCCGGTCGCCCAGGATGATGAAGCCGTCATCATCCAGCCGGCCCACGTCGCCACTGCGCAAGTAACGCTGCCCGGCTTCATCGAACCATTCGATCGCGCGGGTCTGGTCGGGCATGTGGTGGTATTCGTTCATCATCAGATTCGAACGCCCGACCATCTCGCCCTGGGCGCCGGGCGGCAGTTCCCGCCCCTGGCCATCGATGAAACGGATATCGGCCCCCTGGGCGGGCCGCCCGACCGTGTGCAACTTGTCGGGGTGCTCGTGACAGCGCAATTCGCTGCTCACCCCCCCTTCGGTCAGGCCGTAGTATTCGACCAGGGGGCCCGGCCAGCGCCGCAGGATCTCGGCCTTGAGCGCGGCCGAGAACGGCGCGCTGGTACAGAATTTGTATCGCAGGCTGCGCAGGTCGGCTCGATCGAATGCCGCATGATCGAGCAGGCGCCGATATTGCACCGGCACCAGCATCGCATGCGTGGCCCGGTGCTGCTCGGCCAGTTGCAGGTAGTGGCCGGCGTCGAATTTGCGCATCAACACCACGGTGCCGCCCAGGGCCAGCGTGGGCATGACGGCAATCAGCGTCGTGTTGGAATACAGCGGCGTGGCGCACAGCGACACGGCCTGCTGGTCATACCCATTGCGGATGGCCCGGCGCACCTGCATCCAGCGCATCAGCCACGACTGCACGATGCCCTTGGGCAGCCCCGTGGTGCCCGAGGAATAGATCAGGTTGAAGGGCGACTGCGGCCCTGGCTCGAACGGGGTTGGCAGTGCGCCGGGCGCAGCCAGCCAGCGGGACCACGGCACGCCCGCCACCGGGGCATCATCCAGCGCCACGCATGGCGTGCCCACACGGGGCTGCCAGGCCGCTGCCACGGATGTATCGCGCAGCAGGAGCTTGGCACCCGCGTTTTCGAGCATGCCGTCCAGTTGCGCCGCGCTGGCCGACGGCGCCAATGGCGCGACCACCATCCCCGCCAGCAGCGCCCCGGCAAACCCCTGCAGGTATTCGATCGACGTACCTGCGCAGATGGCCACGCCGTCGCCCGGCTGCAGGCCATCGTCTTGCAGGCGGCACGCCACGCGCTGCATGGTTGCATACAGCTCGCCATAACAGACCCGACGGTCCTCGAGTATCAATGCCGGGTGGTCGGGACGCACCTGCGCATGGCGCCCGACCAGATCGGTGATCGCCGCGAAGCCGAGCGCCTGCAGCCGTTTCTTTTCGGCCCGCGCTTCGGCCTGCGCGAGATCATGGGCAGGATTCCCGGACCGGTTCGACACGACAGACTCAGCCATTTTGCATTCAGCGACAAGGACGGACAAGATAGGTCGAACATGATACACGCCCTGCGCTACACACCCCGCGCCCGACGGCCGGCACGCGCCGGGTGCGTGTCGGGTGCGTGCCTTGACACTGCCTGCGGCCTGAGTGATGATGTTAGGGTCGGAGCCGTGGTTTCTGGGTCCTGATGGCATGCCGCCCGTTGTCGGGCGGCCACGTAGGTTCAGGTCCAGGATGCAATTTTTCCAGCAGTCCTTCATGTTGTACGCAGAACACATCCTCATTCCAGACACCAGGTTTCTTTCAGGCCAGCGGTACGAAAACGCCCACACCATGGTCGCCATGGCCGAAACCCCCCAGATCCTTGCCAGCCGTCGCCGGCGCCGGGCGCCCTACAGGCCCGAAGCGGGCGGCCGCACGCTCCATGGCGGCCGGCTGCAACCCCAAGATTGAACCCTCACAGGAAAGTCATATGTCAACATTGTCACCACTGGCCAGTTCGGATGCCCAGCATCAACTGCACTCCTATACCAACATGGTGCAGCTTCGCAAAGAAGGCTCGATGATCATCGAGCGCGGCGACGGCATCTACGTGTTCGACCAGGCCGGCAAACGCTACATCGAAGGCCTGTCCGGCCTCTGGAGCGTGGCGCTGGGCTTCAGCGAACCGCGCCTTGCCGAAGTCGCATACAAGCAGATGAAGGAACTGCCCTTCTATCACACGTTCTCACACAAGACCAACATTCCGTCGATCGAACTGGCCAACAAGCTGGTGCAGCTCACGCGGGGCAAGATGGCGCAGGCTTTCTTCACCAACTCGGGATCCGAAGCCAATGACACCATCGTCAAGCTCGTGTGGTATTACAACAATGCCCTGGGGCGCAAAGACAAAAAGAAAATCATCGCACGCAAGCTGGGCTACCATGGCGTCACGATCGCGGCGGGCAGCCTCACCGGCATGGAACGCAACCACAAAGACTTCGACCTGCCGCTGCCCCGGATCCTGCACACCAGCACCCCCTATTGGTATCGCAATGCCCAGCCGGGCGAATCCGAGGCCGACTACGCCACGCGCTGCGCCCAGGAACTCGAAGACATGATCCTGCGCGAAGGCCCGGATACCGTCGCGGCGTTCATCGGCGAGCCCATCATCGGCGCCGGGGGCGTGATCGTTCCGCCCGACACCTACTGGCAGAAAGTCCAGGAAGTCTGCCGCAAATACGACGTGCTGGTCATCGCCGACGAGGTCATCACCGCCTTCGGGCGCACGGGTCACATGTTCGCCTCCGACCTCTACGACATCAAGCCCGATTTCATGACGCTGTCCAAACAGATCACGTCGTCCTACCTGCCTCTTTCCGCCGTGCTGATGAACCAGAAGGTGGCTGACGTCATCAGCAACCATTCGGGCACCGTGGGTGTCTTCGGGCACGGCTATACCGCCAGCGGCCACCCGGTGTGCACGGCCGTCGGCCTGGAAAACATCCACATCATCGAAGAACGCAACCTGGTCGAGAACGCCCGCACCACGGGCAAGGTGCTGCAGGACGGCCTGCGCACACTGGCCGACCACCCCCTGGTGGGCGAAGTGCGCGGCGAAGGGCTGATCGCCGCGGTCGAACTGGTGGCCGACAAAAAAACCCGTGCGCCCTTCGACCCGGCGCTCAAGGTGGGGCCGCGCCTTCAGCAGCGCTGCCAGGACAACGGCTTGATTCTGCGCGGCATCGGCGAAAGCATTGCCTTCTGCCCGCCGCTCATCACCACGGCGCAGCAGGCCGAAGACATCGTCGCCATTTTCAAGCAGTCCATCAACGAGCTCCAAGAGGAACTCTGATCCGTGTCCGGCGCCCACCAGGCCTGGCGCAGCCGATGCCGGCGGCGCCTGGTCCAAGTCTCGAACCCGATCCAGCGCTTGGCGGTGGTATAGTTCGAGACTTTGGCGGCGTTTTGCGCGCAATTCTCATGCAAACGGGAACCATTCGACATGCCGAACAGCAGTAACGAGGTACTCGTCAGTTTTCGCCAGGTACAGAAGTCATACGATGGCACCAGCCTGGTCGTGGTCGATCTGAATCTCGACATCTACAAGGGTGAATTCCTGTCCCTGCTGGGCCCGTCCGGTTCCGGCAAGACGACCTCGCTGATGATGCTGGCGGGGTTCGAAGAGCCCAGCGGCGGCACCATCACCCTGCAGGGCCGTGACTTGCACGATGTGCCTCCGCACAGCCGCAACCTGGGCATGGTGTTCCAGAACTACGCCCTGTTCCCGCACATGACGCTGTACAAGAACATCGAATACCCGCTGAAGGTTCGCAAAATGCCGACCGACGAGCGGCGCGCCCGGGTACAGAAGGCGCTCGACATGGTCGAGATGGGCGAATACGCCAACCGGTATCCCGGCCAGATCTCGGGGGGCCAGAAGCAGCGGATCGCCCTGGCGCGCGCGCTGGTGTTCGAACCCTCTGTGGTGCTGATGGACGAGCCCCTCGGGGCGCTCGACAAAAAACTGCGCGAACGCATGCAGCTCGAGCTCAAAGACCTGCACAAGATGCTGGGCATCACGTTCTTGTATGTCACGCACGACCAAAGCGAAGCGCTCACCATGAGCGACCGCATCGCGATATTCAACCATGGCGTGATCCAGCAGGTCGACGTCCCCGAAGTCCTGTACGAAGAGCCGCGCAACCGCTTCGTGGCCGGCTTCATGGGCGACAGCATCCAGATCGAAGGCGTGCTGACGGCCATCGACGGCGATTACTGTACGGTGCGCCTGTCCGAGGACCAGGTGTTGCGCGGCTTGAACGTGCACTCGCTGGCCAGCGGCACGTCCTGCGTGATCGCGATCCGCCCGGAGCGGGTGACCCTGACGCCCAACGCCGACAACAACCACTTCATCGCCAACTTCGAGGAAGACGTCTACCAGGGCGACCACATCCGGGCACAATTCCGCCTGTCGCAAGGCGGCGACAAGATTTTTGTAAAAATTCCGTTGCAGGAATCGACTCGTCCTCGAACCGAAAAAGCACCACACAGGCTCTATGTGGAACCTTGCTTCGTACGAGTCCTTGAGCCATGACACCAATGAGCCATAAAACACACAGGAGATACCCGATGCATTTGAAACTCACCAGCACACTGCTTTTAGGCGCCGCACTGGCATGGGGCGGCGCGGCCCACGCCCGAGACCTCACGGTCGTAAACTTTGGCGGCGCGGGGGGCGCTGCCCAGAAATCGGCGTGGTTCGACCACTACACCAAGGACACCGGCAAACCCATCATCGAAGTCGCCTACAATGGCGAGCAAGCCAAAATCAAGGCCATGGTGGATGCCAACAACGTCGTCTGGGACGTCATCGAGGGTGAAACCGGTTCCATGCCACAAGGCTGCGAATCCGGCGTCTACGAAGACATCGACTGGGCCAGCATACTCGATGCCGACGACTTCCTGCCGGGCGCGCTCGAGTATTGCGGCGTGGGCACCTGGGTGTGGGGCTACGTCATGACCTACAACACCGAACTCACCAAGGAAGCCCCCACCAGCTGGGCCGATTTCTGGAACGTCGAGAAATTCCCCGGCAAGCGCGGCATGCGCAAGACCGCGCTCTACAACATCGAACCCGCGCTGGTCGCCGATGGTGTGCCGGTCGAAGACGTCTACAAGGTGCTGTCCACCCCAGAAGGCATCGATCGCGCCTTCAAGAAGCTCGACGAACTCAAGCCGCACATCCAGTGGTGGGAAGCCGGGTCGCAACCCGTCCAGCTGCTCGCCGCGGGCGACGTCGTCATGTCCCCGGTCTACAACGGCCGCGTCTTCGATGCCCAAAAGGAAGGCTACCCGCTGAAGGCCGTCTGGAATGCCAGCCTGTATGACTACGACTACTGGGTCGTCCCCACCGGCTCGCCCAACAAGGAACAGGCGATCGAGTTCATCAAGTACATCACGGCGCCCGATCAGCAGGCACGGGCGGCAGCTGCCATCCCGTATGGTCCGGTAACCAAATCGG
Organism: Castellaniella sp.; assembly: GCF_041675725.1. GTDB lineage: Bacteria > Pseudomonadota > Gammaproteobacteria > Burkholderiales > Burkholderiaceae_B > Castellaniella. Next base: position 103,764 of record NZ_JBAYTI010000001.1, read on the forward strand.
GTCTGGCCAAGGTCAGCCCCGAGGTCCTGGCCCAGCTGCCCAATGCGCCTGAAAACGCCAAGAATGCGATTCGCAACAACATCGAGTTCTGGGCGGATCATGGCGAAGAGCTCGAGCAGCGTTTTGCCGCATGGGCTGCGCAGTAAATTCGCACGCACCATGACCCCCGGCCAGCTGGAGACCGAATCCAGCAGGCTGGGGGGCCGGCGGCGTTCTGCCGCCGGTCGCCTGGGCGGCGATACGCTGACCGTCGGAACAGAGGTAACCAAGGATGGAACTGACTGCGCCTGACAGTGCAGCACTGCTGGCAAGCACACTGCGTGAAAAGCGTCGTGTGCGCCGGCGCGCAATTTTTCTGATTGCGCCCCTGATGCTGTTTCTGCTGATTCTGTTCATTGTGCCCATCGGTACGCTCCTGGTGCGCGCAATGGCCAACCCCGAGGTCGTGGCGGGCCTGCCCCAGACCGTCAGGGCGCTGGCTCAGTGGGATCGCCAGTCACCGGTGCCGGAAGCCGGCTTCAACGCGCTGGCCCACGACCTGGCTGCGATCCGTGGCGACCGCAAGGCCGGCGATCTGTCGCGCCGGCTGAACTACGAAATTCCCGGCTATCGCTCTCTGATCTTCAAAACCATCAACCGGTTGCCCAAGGAGATGTCCGAGAGCCAGCAGTTTGGTTCGAGCGATATCCTCAAGATCGACAAACGCTGGGCCGACCTGAAATACTGGCACGCCATCGCACGCAACAGCTCTGCATGGACGCCCTATTACCTGCTGACGTCCCTGGACCTGCACGTCAATGACGACGGAAAGATCGCCCGCGTGCCGCCGGACCAGTCGGCATTCGTCAGCATCTTCGCGCGCACGTTCGAGATCAGCCTGATCACCACGCTCATTTGCCTGGTGCTGGGCTACGCACTGGCCTACTGGATGGTGCGCATGCCCGACAACATGGCAAACGTGGTGTTCGTCATCATCCTGATCCCGTTCTGGACGTCGGTGCTCGTGCGCATATCGGCCTGGATCGTGATCCTGCAGCGGCAGGGCCTGATCAACACCCTGCTGATGAAGCTGTCCCTGACCGACGAACCCATTCCGTTGCTGTTCAACCGCACGGGCGTCTACATCGCCATGATCCAGGTCCTGCTGCCCTACATGATCTTGCCGATCTACAGCGTCATGAAATCCGTTTCGCCCAACCTGGAGCGCGCCGCCGTGTCGCTCGGCAGCCATCCGCTGCAGGCCTTCATCCGCATCTACCTGCCGCAGACCTACCGCGGCATCGCATCCGGTTCGCTGCTGGTCTTCATCATCGCCGTCGGCTACTACATCACCCCGGCGCTGGTGGGCGGCGCAAGCGACCAGTTCATCAGCTACTACGTGGCCTACTTCACCGACACCACGATCAACTGGGGCATGGCAAGCGCCCTGGGCCTGCTGCTGCTGGCCAGCACCTTCATCATCTATACCTGTTACCGGTATTTTTCCGAGGAAGACGCCCTGTGACGACCGATGCCCCCGCGCCCGCCGTCTTGTCGACACTCGATGAGGGCATTTGCACACTGACCCTCAACCAGCCAGGCAAACGCAACGCCCTGACGACGGAAATCCGCCTGCGCCTGACCGAGCTCGTGCAACAGGCGCGCGATGATGCAAACATCCGGGTCGTGGTGCTACGCGGCGCGGGCGGTGCCTTCTGTTCCGGGGGCGACGTCGATGCAATGCTGGATGGTGCGCTGAACGGGCCCGGCTGGCGCAGCCGCATCCGCAAGCAGCGCGAATGGCTGGATATGCTGATCGAACTGGAAAAGCCGGTCATTGCCGCCGTCGACGGCCCAGCCTATGGGGCGGGTTTCGGGCTGGCGCTGGCTGCCGACTTCATACTGGCCACGCGGCGCGCACGGTTCTGTGCCGTATTCGGCCGTGTCGGGCTGGCGCCCGATCTGGGCACCATGTATCTGCTGCCGCGCATCGTAGGGCGCCAGCGCGCCAAAGAGATCGTCTTTACCACGCGGGTCATCCACGCCACCGAAGCCCGCGAACTCGGCCTGGCGTTCCAGGTGCTCGAAGACGGCAACGCCCTGGACCAGGCCGCCCGAGACCTGGCGCTGCGCCTGTGCGCAACGTCGCCCGTGGCGTTCGGGGTGACCAAGAACATCATGAACCAGTCTTTCGAACTGGATGCCGGGGCCATGGCGGACCTCGAGGCCTACGCGCAGGCCGTGTGCCACGACACCGATTACCACCTCGACGCCCTGCAACGCCTTCGCGACAAACAGACACTGCGCCTGTCATGGGATTGAAAGCGCTGTTCCACAGCCTGCCCGGTATTTTTTGCGGAATTCAACATGACCTCCACTGATTCACAATCCACACCGGCCACGGATGCGCTGGCCGGCCTCCGCGTGCTGGACCTGTCACGCGTACTGGCGGGGCCCTGGTGTACGCAGAACCTGGCCGACCTCGGGGCCGACGTGATCAAGATCGAAAAGCCGGGCGAGGGCGATGACACCCGGCACTGGGGGCCCCCTTATTTTCCGGATGCCGACGGCCAGCCGACGGATCAGGGCTGTTATTTTGCCTCTTGCAACCGCAACAAGCGTTCGGTCACCGTCAACATCGCAAGCGAGGACGGCCAGCGCATCATCCGCGATCTGGCCCGGCAATCGGACATCCTCGTGGAAAATTTCAAAGTGGGCAACCTGGCCCGCTATGGTCTGGACTACGCCAGCCTGGCCGGTTTGAATCCCCGCCTCATTTATTGTTCGATCACGGGTTTTGGCCAGACAGGCCCGTTTGCCCACCGGGCCGGCTACGATCTCCTGATCCAGGCCATGAGCGGCATGATGAGCATTACGGGCCGGGGCGATGACGAACCCGGGGGCGGGCCGGTGCGTGTCGGCGTGGCGATTACCGACCTGATGTCGGGCATGTACGCGACCATCGCGATTCTGGCCGCCCTGGAGATGCGCCAACGCACCGGGCACGGCCAATACATCGATACGTCGCTACTGGACGTCGGCATGGCCATGTTGGCGAACCAGGCGTCGGGCTTCCTGAACACGGGCGACGTACCTCCGCGCCTGGGCAACGTGCACATGAGCCTGTCGCCTTACCAGGACTTTCCCACGGCCGACGGCCGTGTCCTGATGGGGATCGCCAACGACGGCCAGTTCACCCGGTTCTGCAAGGCGGTGGGGGTCGACTGGATGAATGATGAACGCTTCCGTACCAACGCAGTCCGCGTAGAGAACCGGCCCATCCTCGTCGGGCTGATGAGCGAACTCCTGCGCACGCGCACGACCATGGAATGGGTCGAGCTGTTCCAGGACAAGGCGGTGCCCTGCGGCCCCATCAACGATATCGGAGCCGCCTTCGAGAACCCGCAAGTGCAGGCGCGTGGCCTGCGCATCCACCAGAAGCGCTATCCGGACGGCGCGGTACCCGCCGGCGAGATCATCAATGACGTCGTGGGCGTCGCCAGCCCGTTGCGGCTATCCGATGCCCCGGCCCGGCTGCGGCATGCCCCGCCGGCGCTGGGCCAGCACACGGACGAGGTCCTGTGCGAACGCCTCGGCCTGGCGCCTGCCGATCTGCAGGCACTGCGGGCCAGGGGCGTGATCTAGCCCCGGCCGAGCGGCCGAGCCCCTTCTAGCCCTTTTTCTGCCCCTTTTTCTGCTTGCGGTCGATGAACGCCTGCATCAGCTGCTGCGGCTCCGTGCCCCTGTAGCTGCCAGCAAAAACCGCCACACTGTCCTTGATGCCGCGTTCGATGTGCGGATCTTCCCAGGACCGCAGCAAGGCCTTCTGGCTGCGCAAGGCGCCCGGCGCACAGGCCAGGATCTCGGTGGTGGCGTCGGCCACGGCGGCATCCAGCGCGCCGACAGGCGCGACCTGGTTCAGGAGCCCCCAGCGCAGCGCCGTGTCGGCATCGATGGTTGCCCCGGTCAGGACCAGCCAGCGCATATTGCCCTCGCCGATCAGGCGGGCGAGCAGCCTGGCATGGATGACCGACGGGATGCCGATCCGGACCTCGGGCATGGAGAACCGGGCGGCCCCGGATCCGATGCGCAGGTCGCAGGCGGCGGCAAACTCGAGCCCGCCGCCGATGCACCAGCCCTGGATACAGGCGATGGTGGGAACCGGGAAATCACGCACCGCCTCGCAGAGATTGGACAGATCTGTGATGAATGCCGCTGCGCTGGACGGATCCAGCCCGGCCATGACCCCGATGTCGACACCGCCCAGGAAGGCCTTGTCGCCCGCGCCACGCAGCACCAGCGCACGAATGGATTCATCCTGCGCCAACCGGCGCAGGACGGCTGCCAGTTCGGCGATGGTGGCCCGATCGAGCAGATTCAGGGAAGTACCGTTATCGACCGTGAGGGTCAGCACCCCATTGTCGGCGTGCGAGATGTCCAGGTTTTTCGAGCTCATGGGGCCTCGGAAGAAAGGGTTGATGGCGATGCTCGGGCTATCATATCAGTTGCCAGGCATGGACCTGGCAACGCCTCTCACCAAGACTTCGTTGCGATCCCACCCGAGCACACCCCATGGCCATCGACTACCACCATCTGAAAAACCGTGACTTTCCCCCTGTGCACCAGCACTACACCGAGCGCGACACCATGCTGTACGCCCTGAGCCTCGGGCTCGGCAGCAATCCACTGGATGACCGCGCACTGCCGTTCTGCTATGAGGGCGTCGCCGGCGGCTTGCGCGCCCTGCCCACACAAGCCGTGGTACTGGGGTATCCCGGCTTCTGGGCGCGCGAACCGGACACCGGCCTCGACTGGACCCGGCTGCTGCACGGCGAGCAGCGCCTGCGCATCCACCAGCCCATCGCCCCTGCCGGCCAGGTGGTCGGCTACACGCGCGTCACGCGCATCATCGACAAGGGCGCCAGCAAAGGGGCCATCATGGTCAGCGAACGCCGCCTGGACGACGCCGCAGGCAACCGGCTGGCCACCATCGAACAGGTGACCTTCCTGCGGGGCGATGGCGGCTACAGTACTCAAGGCGCCGGCCAGCCCAGCGACGAGCCGCTGCCCACGCTGCCCGCCACCCCCAGCGATCGCGCCCCCGACTTCAGCGATACTTTCGACATCCCGCCAGACACCGCCCTGCTCTACAGGCTATCGGGCGATTTCAACCCGTTGCATGCGGACCCGGCCATTGCCCGATCGTCCGGCTTCGAGCGCCCCATCCTGCACGGCCTGGCCACTTATGCGCTGGCCGCTTATGCCATCCTGCGTCAATGCTGCGATCACGACCCCGCACGCCTGCGTGCCTTCGACGTGCGCTTCTCGGCGCCCGTCTACCCGGGCGAGACGCTGGTCACCGAAATCTGGCGCGATCCGCACGACGCCACCCGGCTGCACCTGAGCGCCCGCGTCCCGCAACGCGACGTCGAGGTCCTGAGCCGCGGCTATGCCGAATGCCTGCCCACCTGAGCAACCCGGCCGCCTGATCAGTGCGACACGGCAGGCGGCCGCCCCCCGACCCCCGCTGCGGTCAGGGCGTCGGCAAGATCCAAAAACTGCGCAATCGACAGCTCTTGTGGTCGGGCCGTGGGCAACACGCCGGCCGCCTGCCAGTCGAGCGACCGGGCCCACGCACCCAGGCTGCCGCGCAGCATTTTCCGGCGCTGCTCGAACACCCTGCCCAGCAAAGCCTCGAAGAGCGGTTCATCGAGGGCCTGGCGCTGTGAAAGCGGCGGCCAGGGCCGCATGCGCACCACCGACGACATCACCCGCGGAGGCGGGTCGAACGCAGCGGGCGGCACATCGAACAGCCGGGTCAGCCGATAGCTGCGCTGCAGCTGGATCGACAAGCGCCCATAGGCACTGCTGCCGGGCTGGGCGACCATGCGCTCGACCACTTCACGCTGCAGCATGAAATGCTGATCGTGTATGCAACCCGTGAAGGCGCGCAAATGAAACAGCAGCGGCGTAGAAACGTTGTAGGGCAGATTGCCTACGATGCGCAGGGCGGGCGCCCCCGCTTGCGCCGCCAGTTGGCCGAAGTCTACCGTGAGCGCATCGGCGCACAGAATCTGCAAGCGCGATGCGGGCCACTGCTGACGCAGGAAGGCCGCGAGATCGCGATCGAGCTCGATGGCCGTCAATCGCCCAATCCGTTCGAGCAGTGGCGCCGTCAGGGCGGCCCTGCCGGGCCCGATTTCCACCATCGTGTCGGCCGGTTGTGGGTCGATCGCCCGTACGAGCGCGTCGACGACCGACAGGTCTGTCAGGAAATGCTGGCCAAAGCGTTTGCGGGCCGGTCGCGCCATCTTCAGTCTTGAGCGCGGCGGGGCTTGTCGAGACGGTTGTCTATGTACGCCTGGCTGCGCAACTGATCGATCCAGTCTTCGTAGGCGGGCCCGATGCGGCGCTGCAGCAGTTCATCGCGCGCCTGCATGCGCCGGTATTCGCCTTCCATGTCTTTGCTTTGACGCTCGACCACCTGGATCAGATGCCAGCCAAACGGTGAACGGACCGGCTCGCTGACTTCGCCGTCTTTCAGGGCGTCCATCGCTTGTTCGAACCCCGGGGCGGTTTCGCCTGGGCTGAGCCAGCCGAGATCCCCCCCCTGGGGGGCCGAAGCGTCCTCGGAATAGCGCCTGGCGAGCTCTTCGAACGATTCGCCATGCTGGATCCGGGTCCGCAGGCCTTCGAGTGTCTGGCGCGCCATGTCGTCGGTTACCACCTGCGACGTCTTGAGCAGAATATGGCGGGCGTGCGTCTGGGTGACCATGATGGGCCCGGGCTCGGCGGTCTTGGGCGGCGTGGGTTTCGGGGCCGGCGCCTTGCGGACCTGTTTGGGCGGTGCCGGTGGCTCGGCCCACCCCCGCTGAAGCACCTTCAGGATGTGGAAGCCGCGGCCACTCTGGATCACCCCACTGACCCCCCCCGGTGGGAGATTGGCAATGGTCTTGGCGAACAGGTCGGGCCAGTCTTTCAGCGGCCTGACCCCCATGTTGCCGCCTTCGAGCGCCTGGGGCCCGTCCGACGAGGCTGCGGCGACGCCGGCAAAATCGGCTCCGCTGCGGACTTTCTTGAGCAGGGCATCGATCTGGCGACGTTTTTCGTCGACCGTATCCTGGGAAGCGTAATCCGGCACTTCGACCAGGATCTGCGCCACCTCGAAGAGTTCGGGGCCGCTGGGCTTGGGCGGTGGCGGTGCCGGCATGGGCTCGGGTTCGGGCTCGGGTTCGGTCTGTGGCAGGATCAGCGGCATGTCGGCATGCGCCTGCAGAAAGGCATTTACATCGCGATCACTGATGAAAATATGCTCCTGGACGAATCGCTGGCGCAGCATCTCGTCTTGAAGCTGGTTGCGCAGCTCGGCGCGGTAGTCATCCCAGCGCATGCCAGTGGCCTGCACTTCCTGGCGCAGACGTTCGGGGTTGATGCGATTGCGCTGCGCCACCGACTGCACGGCCTGATCCACCTGGGCTTCCGTCACCCGTATGCCAGCCCGTTTTGCTTCCTGGTCGAGCAGTACGGCATTGATCATCTGCTGCAGCACCTGGCGGCGCAGCGCTTCGGGTGGCGGCACCGGAATGCCCTGCATCCGCATCTGCTGCTGTACCTGCCTGGCCTTGACATCCAGCTGGGCCAGCGTGATGACCTGCCGGTCGACCACCGCCACGATGCCATCGACAAACTGCTCGGCCACGGGCTGTACTGGTTTCTTGCCGGCCGCCTTGCCATTGGCCGCCCAGGATGCCGCGGGCAACCCGCCCAGCAGGGCAAACGCCAGGGGCAGGATGCAAGCCATCCGATACAGTGGGGACATCAGTCGTACCTCTCGAACAGGGATTTTTCTGGAATGACCGGGGTCGTGGGTTGGTATCCGGTAATGCGATCAGACAGCAGTGACATGGGGTCGGTACCCAACGACCCCAGACCCGTGAGTTCGAGTTGCAGGAACAACGACGTATTGGCGTCTTCGGCCGATACGGCGTAGCGCTGCACCACCGCGCGAGCCGCCCAGCCGCCGTCACCCCGGTATTCGATTCCTGCGATCGACTGCACGTTGCGCTTTTCGACCAGCGAGTAATCATACCGGCCCACGGCGTGCCAGCGAGGGGAAAACGGCCATTGTGCCGTCAGGCTGACCTGCTCGCGCGACCGTTCGTCCGCTGAAGAAGGCATGAGGCTGTAGGGCTCGGAGTAGATGCTGGGGTCGCGCTCGTAGCGGTATGACAATGAGACCGACGCCAGGCGCTTCGGCGTCCAGCGCACGCCGGCGCTGAGCCGATTGCCCTTGAAGGTCTTTTGTTCGAACTGACCATCGAAGCTGATCGAGAAACGGTCGGTCAGGGCAGCCGACGCCCCCACCAGGAAATCGGACTCATCGGCCGTACGCGGGGTTTGCCCGGGCAACACGACTTCCTGGTCTGCGAAATAAAAGCGCTGGGCCGCCGACAGGGATAGGCGCTCGACCCCCGTGTCGGCATCCATCCAGCGGGTGGTCAGCCCCGCGGTGAGCTGATTGGCATTGTTGATGCGGTCCCAGCCGCCGCTGTAGATGTTTTCGTCGAAGGCCTGCATGAAATTGAAAGTGGCCACGCTGGTGTCGTAGACCGGCAGGTCGTCCTGGTTGCGGTACGGGACGTACAGATAGTACAGGCGCGGTTCGAGCGTCTGGACGGACGGATTGCCGAACAGGGACGCATCGCGCTCGAAGGTCAGGCCCGCATCCACCGAGGTGATCGGCAGGATGCGGGTCTGGCCCTGAGGCCGACCCGCGTACCGGGCCATGTCGGGCGAGCCCTCGAACCAGTCGGTCTCGTATCGGCTGATATGCAGCCCGAGCTTCGGGGTGAAATACGCCCCGGGTTCGACGAACGGGCGCGACACGGACGTATACGAGACCATGCGCGTCCCGTTGGGCATGATGCGCCGGCCGCTTTGGGCCGGAAAGGCGCTGCCCCGGTAAACCGGTGCCACAAAACGGGTGATCTCGTTTTGGGACACCACATCGAAGCCGTTCCAGTTGTATCGCTGTGCGGTGAAATTCAGCCGCGGCAGAATGTCGTAGGGGGGCGGCAGGAACGTGCCCGTCGAGTCCTGCAGGGTCTGGTACCCGTAGTACTCGAGATAGCCCGAAAAATACCGATCATCCGACCAGGTCAGCAGCGCCCGGCTCGGCAGGTGGGTGATGGCCGCGTCGGACAGCGTGAACGAGGAGTAGTCGCGGAAATAATCGTCGTCGGACACCTTGCGGGCGTCGAAGTAGGCGTTGAACCCTGCACCCAGGCCCTGTTCATGCTGTACGGAATACATCCAGCGATGCTCTTTCAGGATGCGGTCTCTGGAAATGTAGGTACCGAACGCGTCGGTGTAGGAGCTCGGGCTCAGATGGCGCAGTTCCAACCCCATGAGCAGGCCCCTTTTGCTCATGTAGCGCGGGTACAGCGTGGCATCGTAGTTGGGCGCGAGGTTCAGGTAGTACGGGGTGGTGATCTCCAGGCCCGCGTTGCTGGACGTGCCATAGTAGGGCAACAGGAAGCCGCTCTTGCGCTCTTGGCGCAGGGGGAACGACAGGTACGGCGAATACAGCAGCGGCATGCCCTTGAAATACAGCACCCCATTGCGCGCAACGCCCTGGTTGTCTTCCATGTACAGATCCACCTTGCTGGATTCTATCCACCAGGCGGGGTCTGGCCCATCGTAGTTGCTGTAGCGCATGTCGGTCAGCCGCATGTGGTCGCGGCTGAAGATTTCTGCCTGCTCGGCCTGGCCACGGCCCGCGGTGGCGCCCAGCCAAAAATGGGGTTGTTCGATCTCGCCCTGGTCGGTCTTGATGTTGTAGCGCAGGTGGGGCCCGCGCACGATATGGCCATCGCGCATCAACAGCCCGTTGCCGCGCACGTCGACCTGCCCACTGGCCTGGTCATGCGTGATCTGGTCGCCCCTGACGACGGCATCGAGCCGGCGCACCTGGGCATCCCCCTGCAGGATCACGTGATCTTGCGCATCGCGCGTGACCTGGTCGCCGATCAGGAAGGCGGGCAAGGCATCATCGGGCACGGCGTGCAGGCGCAGGCTGCCCACCATGCGCATCGCATCGGCATCGTGGGGAAGATCACCGGATGGCGCGCCCGGCGTCGCTGCCCAGACCGACGTCACGAGACACAGGCACAGCAACACAGGGCGGACGATGGAAGGCAACAAAACAGTGGTCCGGGAAATGAAAAAAATGGCCTGGCTCGACTGCACACCCATAGCAGGCAACGACCCAGTATTATAGAGAAGCCTGGCCCGGCTCGGGCAGTTTCCTGTTTTCACGTTCGATTGTATGCCCGTCATGACCCCCCCAGCCCCCCCCGATTCGCGCGACGAAACACGCCTGCGCTGGCTTTCCCGCCTGCCGCAGACGCACGGCATCGCCCTGGACAGCCTCACGCCCGTCTCGGGCGATGCGAGTTTCCGGCGATATTTCCGCGTCCGGGGGCAGGCTGGCACGTATATCGTCATGGATGCCCCGCCACCGCACGAAGACTGCGGCCCATTCATCGCCATGGCCGAGCGGCTGGCGCGTGGCGGCCTGCGCGTGCCCCGGGTGCTGGCGCACGCGCCCGCGCATGGGTTCCTGCTGCTGACGGATCTCGGCGCGCACAACATGCAGCAATGCCTGGAAGACGGCCTCCTCGACGCAGCCGGCCTGCAGCGGCATTATCGCGCGGCCTTGCGCGCCCTGGTGCGCATCCAGCAGTGTCCCGCACACGCGCTTCCCGTGTTCGATGCCCCCCGCCTGCTCGAAGAACTCCAGATCTTCACGCACTGGTACCTCGAAATCCATCTGGGTGTCCAAGTCGATGCCGGCACGCACGCAATGCTGGGCGAGGTGTTCGCCTTGCTGGCGCAGCGCGCAGCGGCGCAGCCCCAGGTGCTGGTGCACCGGGATTTCCACTCTCCCAACCTGATTCCCGCGCCTGACGGCGCCCCCGACGACGCTCCGGGCATCATCGACTTCCAGGACGCACTCTGCGGGCCGATCACCTACGACATCGCCTCGCTCGCGCTGGATGCCCGCTGGACCTGGGATGAACCCGCACAACTCGACTGGGCAATCCGCTACTGGGAATACGCCCGCGCGGCAGGGCTGCCTGTCGACCCCGACTTCGCCCGTTTCCACATCGAGTACGAATGGATGAGCCTGCAGCGCAACCTGCGCATCCTGGGTGTCTTTGCCCGCCTTTCACACCGGGATCAGAAACATGGCTATTTGGCGCACCTGCCGCGCGTTCGCGGTTACGTGCGTCAGGTCGCCGGGCGCTATCCGCCGTTCCACCCCCTGTTGCGCCTGCTGGACGACGTCGAGCAGCAGCCCCGAACCGACGGGTTTTCATTCTGATGCGCGCCATGATCCTGGCCGCGGGGCGCGGACAGCGCATGCGCCCGCTCACCGACCAGCGGCCCAAGCCCCTGCTCGAAGCGGGCGGCCGGTCTCTCATCGAATGGCGCATACGGGCCCTGGCGCAGGCCGGGCTGACCGACATCCTCATCAACCATGCATGGCTGGGCGCACAAATCGAGGCGGCCTTGGGCGACGGCCGCAAGCTGGGCGTGCAATTGCGGTATTCCGCCGAACCCGTGGCGCTCGAAACAGCGGGCGGCATCGCCCAGGCCTTGCCGTTTTTCCAGGGCGAACCGTTCCTGGTGGTGAACGCCGACATCTGGACCGACTGGGATCCCGTCCACGCCCTGCAACTGGCGCAGGACATGCGCGGCGACACGCTGGCGCAGCTGGTGCTCGTCCCCAATCCGGCCCACCATCCCGCCGGCGACTTCGTGCTGCAGGACGACGGCCGGCTGGACCTGCGCCAGGCGCTGGCGCCAGCCCTGACCTACGCAGGCCTGGGGGTATTCCGGCCAGCGCTCTTCGAGGCACTCGCGCCGGGCCAGCCCGCCCCGCTGGCCCCCCTGCTGCGAACGGCCATCGAGACGGGGCGCATCCGCGGCGTGCTGCATTCAGGCCTCTGGGTGGATGTCGGCACCCCGCAGCGCCTGGCGTGGCTGGACGCCCACTTGCGGGCCTGCGGGCTGGCCCGCGCCTGAGCCAATTGAAACAAAACACGACCGCACAAAAGGGCGGCTTGCCCATACAGGATGCAGAAACCCACTCAAACCGTTTATCCTAGGGGGTTTGTATGGCACGTCTGAAGCCGGTTCACCGATTTACAGGAATTCAACCATGTCGTTTGGTCAGAAACGCCCTACCTTCAAGCCCACCCCCTATGGCTACACCCGACGCAGCCGCGGGATCCCGCGCTGGCTGCTGCTGCTGATTACCGGCATCGTGCTGGGGGCAGGTGCCGTCGTGTTCCTGCAGCGCAGCTATGGTCCGCAGCGCCTCACCGTCGAGCAATCCGAAGAACTGCGCCTGGACTTGAACACGACCCACCTCGAAAACCAGCGGCTGGTCGCCGACGCCAAGAAGATCAACGAGGAAATCACCCAGGCCCGCCAGGATCAGCAAGCCCAGTCTGCCCGCGCCAGCCAGCTCAGCCAGCAGATGGCCGACATGCAAGCCAGCATGTCCAGCCTGATTTCAGCCATCCCTCCCGATCCACGCGGTGGCCTGCCGGGCATCCGCGGCGCGAATATGGTGCTGCACGGCAGCGAGCTGCACTATGAGGCCCTGCTGATCCAGGACATCCCAGAGGGGGCATCCGAGGCCCCGCCCTTCAAGGGCGAAGCCAAATTCGTGGGTTCTGGAACCTGGAGCAATGGCAATGCCGGTTCCGTCGACCTGGCGACGGTATCGTTCGAAATGGGCTTGTTCACCACGCTGTCAGGGGCGGTCGAGCTGCCCAAAGGGTACCGCCTGCGGCAGGTGACCGTGCAGATCACCCCCGACGGCGCCGACAAAATCAGTTCGACCCGCACCCTGAAGGTCGCCGTGGCCCGCTAACCCAAGCGCCGGCCACCGTACCGTCGGCGGCTGGCGCCTGGCGCCTGTCAGGCGGCTTCGGACCCGGGCTGCAGCGCTCGCTGCGCGAGCTTCACCCAATAGGCAGCCCCAAGGGGAATGAGCGCATCGTTGAAATCGTAGCTGGTGTTGTGCAGCGTGCAGGGCCCGGCCCCATGGCCAGGCAGGCGATGCTCGCCCTCGCCGTTGCCGATCCAGACATAACAGCCCGGGCGCTCCTGGAGCATGTAGGCAAAGTCTTCGGCACCCATGGAAGGCCGAACCTGGGTGTCCAGGCGATCGGCCCCCACGAGATCGCTCAGGACCTGGGCGCATAGCGCCGTTTCGGCCCGGTGATTGAGCGTGACCGGATACTCGCGGCGAAATTCGAAATCGGCCGTGCACCCCAGCGCCACCGGCAGCTGCAGGGCAATATCGCGCATGCGCGACTCGATCAGGTCGAGCGCCTGGATGGACAGCGTACGCACCGTGCCGCGCATGGCAGCGGTATCCGGAATCACGTTGTCGGCCGATCCGGCATGAATTTGAGTGACGCTGATGACGGCGGACTCGAGTGGATCCAGGTTGCGCGTGAGAATACTCTGGAAAGCCGACACCAGCTGGGCGGCCGCGACGACCGGATCCGCGCCCAGGTGTGGCATGGCCCCGTGCCCGCCGCGCCCGCGCACGGTGATGCCGAAGCTGTTGCTGGAGGCCATGATCGCCCCTTCCGTGAGACCAAAATGGCCAACGGGCAAGCCAGGCCAGTTGTGCATGCCAAAAACGGCGTCCATCGGGAAGCGATCGAACAGGCCGTCGTCGATCATTTTTTTGGCTCCGCCCCCCCCTTCTTCGGCGGGCTGGAAGATGACATACACCGTGCCTTTGAAATCGCGTTCGGCCGCGAGATGGCGCGCAGCTGCCAGCAACATGGCCATGTGCCCGTCATGGCCACACGCGTGCATGGCCCCCGGATGCCGGCTGGCATGGGCGAACGTGTTGGCCTCGGTCATGGGCAGGGCGTCCATGTCGGCCCGCAAGCCAATGGTGCGCCCCGGCGCCGATCCAGCGATCGTGCCGACCATGCCCGTACCGCCCAGGCCCCGTTGGACGGGGATGCCCCAGGATTCGAGCAAGGCGGCGACCCGGTCGGCCGTGCGGTACTCTTGAAACGCTGTTTCTGGATAGGCGTGAAGGTCTCTGCGGATTTCGGTGAACTCAGGCAGCCAGCGCTGCAGGGTGTCGGTCAGGGGCGTACTCATGCGTGCGGCTCGATCAGAAGATGAAGGGGGGCCGCCAGACGGCGGTTGGCAGCGTACAGAAAACCGGTCTCCGGCCATGGACACCGATGCTGGAGATCTTCGCACACCCCACCTGCGGCCCGTACCAGGACGGTACCGGCCGCGACATCCCAGGGTGCCAGACCCATCTCCCAGTAGCCATCGTACCGCCCGCAGGCCACCCAAGCCAGATCCAGGGCGGCCGAACCAAAGCGCCGCACGCCGCGGGTGCCATGCATGGCGGCATCGAGAATCGGCATGTACCGGGACTCGAAGGAGAAATCTCGAAAAGGCAGGCCCGTGGCCAGCACGGCATGCTCGAGCGTGGCCGTGTCGGAACATTGAATGCGCCGGCCATTGAGCCACGCCCCCAGACCATGCACCGCGGTAAACAGTTCTTCGCGATTCGGATCCAGCACGACGCCCACGAGAGGCGTATCGACGGCCAATGGGTCTGCGCCGTCGAGTTGGCAGCCTGCGTGTCCGACCAGGGCGATCGAGACCGCATAATGCGGGATGCCCGACAGGAAATTGATGGTGCCATCGAGGGGATCGATGCACCAGGTCGCCTGGTTGCCCTTGCGGCCGCCTGATTCTTCAGCCTGAATGCCGGCATCCGGATAGCGGCCATGGAGAATCTCGACGATGGCCTGCTCGGCTTC
>NZ_JBAYTI010000002.1:0-90051 GCF_041675725.1 Castellaniella sp.
GGATTATGAGTCCGCTGCTCTAACCAACTGAGCTATAGGCCCACTGCGGCCTGGCTGGTAGAGGCCAGGGCGACAAGCCAGCAATTATTGCACAGGTTCCCGCTTTTGCCGAGACATGACGCTGCGGGACGCGAATGGTAACCTATTTTCGATATCGTCATCCCTGGAGCCGCTGCATGCGAATATGGCCTGTCCGTCGGTGGCTCGTTCCGCTGGCCCTGTGTGTCGTCGCGCCCGGTGTCATGGCTGCGGACGTCACTGAATTTCTGCCGCAAGGCATGGTGGCCGAAATCAGCCAGGTGCAGGTCGGCTTCAGTATGCCGGCTGTCGCGCTGGGCGACGCCCAGGCTGCCGATCCCTTCCAGATCCAATGCACGCCAGCCCAGCCGGGGGCGGGCCGCTGGGTGGATCCGGCGCATTGGGTTTACTCGTTCGAAAACACGCTCAAGGGCGATGTGCGATGTCATGCGCAGGTCAACCCGCAGTTCGTCGATGCGCAGGGTCGACCCCTTGCGTACCCCGAACAGTCTTTTGGTACGGGCGGACCCCGCGCGCGCCTGGTCTGGCCCTGGGGATCCACGATTGCAGAAGATCAGGGTTTCGTACTGGGTTTCAATGCACCGGTAGACAACCAGTCCTTGCTGGCGCATGCGTTCTGTGAAGTGCAGGGGCTGGGAGAGGCCGTGCCTGTGCGCCTGTTGGCGGGTGCAGACCGCGAGCGCCTGCTCGATGCGCTGGGCTGGGCAGATGACACGCCCGAGCGGGCGGACGCGCGCATACTGCAATGCAAGCGGCGCCTGCCGCCCGGTGCGCGGGTACGCCTGGTGGTCCAGCCCGGGGTCTCGTCCGTGGCCGGGCAGGGGTACTCGCCGGCGGCGTCCACGGCCAGTTTGGCACAGACGTTTCAGGTGCGTGATCCGTTTCAGGCGACGTTCAGTTGCACGCGCACCACGGCCGAAGCCCCTTGTCTGCCATTGTCCGCCCTGGATTTACGATTTTCCAGCCCGATCTCACGCGCCCAGGCCGAGCAGATCGTTCTGCAGACCCCTGCAGGGCCCCGCCAGGCCAGCCAGTTTGCGCCCGATGCCTACCCTGGCGACCCATGGCTCGACGCCTTGCGTTTCGATCCGCCATTTCAGGAAAGCAGCCACCTGACGCTCGAATTGCCGGCCGACCTTTCAGATGACATGGGCCGCAGTCTGGACAACGCCGATCGTTTTCCCATGGACATCGTCATGGACGCGCTGCCGCCGCTGGTCAAGTTTGCGTCCGGGCCCTTCGGCATCATCGAGCGCTTTGCCGATGGCCCACCCGAGCAGCCGCAGACACCGGCTGTGCCGGTGGCCTTGCGCCGGGTAGGGCCCGACCTGAGCACACAGGCGCTGCAGGTGTCGGCCGGGACGTTACAGGACTTCACGATTCGTGACGAAGTGCAGGCCTTGCAGTGGATGGCGCGCGTCTTGAATCTGCAGGATGGCCAAATGACTTCGGCCCAATTCGCGGATCGTCTGGCCTTGCGTCCGGTGCGTGACGCAGAACCAGACGAACCGCGGGTGGATGTGCGCAGCCTGCCTTTGCTGGCTTCATCGGATGACATCCAGACGCTGCACCTGCCGGGCCTGCCGCTTGCCGATGGTCCGGATATCGAGATGCTGGGCGTGCCAGTGGCCCAGGCAGGCCTGCACGTGATCGAAATATCCTCGCCGCGCCTGGGGCAGGCACTTTTGGCGACCGCGCAAGACCCAGACCCCCGAATGTATGTGCGTACTGCGGTGCTGGTGACCAATCTGGCGGTTCACCTGAAGACGGGACGCGATGACACGCTGGTCTGGGTCACGACGCTGGATGAAGGACGTCCAGTGCCCGATGCACAGGTGGGCATACTGTCCTGCGACGGCCATCGCCTGCTGAACGGCGTCACCGATGCGCAAGGCATCTGGCATGTCCAGGCCGCTGTGCCGACCAGTGTCTGGTGCGAAGGCACTCAGCTGTCCGGGGTCATGGCGAGCGCGCGGATTGCGGCGAATCATCCGCTCGCGCATGGGCAGGCAGATTTCTCGTTTGCCTGGTCGACCTGGGATCGCGGCATCGAGCCCTGGCGTTTCGATATTCCGGTCAGCCACGACGAGGCACCCGATCAGGTGGCGCATGCCGTGCTCGATCGCAGCCTGGTTCGCACCGGAGAAACGGTTTCGATGAAACTCTTCCTGCGTGAAAAAGTACGCGCCGGGTTACGCAGCCCGGCGCGTACACGCTTGCCAGGCACGGTGGTGATCCGTCACGCAGGATCCGGCGAGGCCGTCGAATGGCCTGTGAACTGGCAAGAGAATGCCGGCGGCGGGGCGTATGCGCTGCTCGATTATCCGGTGCCCGAAGCCGCCCGGCTGGGCCAATACACGATCGAGTTGGCGCCTGCCGCGTCAATAGGCGATGAGGACACTTGGCGGCCCCATCTGGAGGCCGGTCACTTTCGGGTCGAATCCTTCAAGCTGCCTTTGCTCGAAGGGTCTTTGAAGATCGCGGCCGATGGCATCGACCACGGGCCGTTGGTGGCGCCTGAAATGGTACAGGTCGACATGCAGCTCGCCTGGATCTCGGGCGGGCCCGCCCGACAGCTGCCGGTCACCTTGTCCGCAGTGGCCAGACCCTGGGTTGACCCGCCGTTCGAAGATTCGGGCTATGTGTTTGGCGACCAAGGGTTCCGGCCTGACGAGCCCGAGGCCGGATCGCACCGGTTCAGGCGCCTGTTCCTGGACAAGCAGCCCGCGCTGCTCGATGAACAGGGCTTTGCCCGTGTCGATGTCGATCCGGTGCCACTTGTCGCCGA
Organism: Castellaniella sp.; assembly: GCF_041675725.1. Taxonomy (GTDB): domain Bacteria; phylum Pseudomonadota; class Gammaproteobacteria; order Burkholderiales; family Burkholderiaceae_B; genus Castellaniella. The sequence continues at coordinate 2,828 of NZ_JBAYTI010000002.1, forward strand.
GCCCATGTCCTGGCTGTTCGAGGCCTCATTTTCTGATCCGGCCGGCGAGGTGCAGACCATCGCACGTCAGGTCGATGTCTGGCCGGCCGAGGTCATCGTCGGGCTGAAAGCAAGCGGCTGGGTGGCCAAAGGCCGCGAGGCCGCTGTCAGGATGCAGGTGCGCGGTATCGATGGCCAGCCTCGGGCAGGGATCGTCGTGCAGCTGGATGGCCGCCTGCGCAATACGTATTCGACGCGCAAGCGCCTGGTGGGCGGGTTTTATGCGTACGATACGCAGGTTCAGGACAGTGCTCTGGGCACCCTGTGCGAAGGCGTGACCGACGGCCAGGGCGAATTCGAGTGTACGTTCGTGCCGGCGCACGAAGGTGAGGTCGAGCTGCAAGCCAGTGTCCGGGATCCAGCCGGGCGGACCTCGCGCGCGGCAACCCGGCTGTGGGTGTGGGGAGATGACGCCTGGTTCGGAGGGGCGGATCACGACCGCATGGACGTGATCCCGGCCAGGAAGGCGTGGGCGCCCGGTGAAACGGCGGAATTCGTGGTCCGCATGCCGTTTCGCGAAGCGCGCGCGCTGGTGGCTGTCGAGCGCGAAGGGGTATTGCAGGCGCAGGTCGTCGAGCTTCAGGGGGATGAGCCAGTGATTCGCCTCCCTGTGGAGGCGGCATGGGGGCCCAATGTGTATGTATCGGTGTTGGCGCTGCGTGGGCGGGTACGCGCCGTTCCCTGGGCCAGCTTCGCCCGGTGGGGCTGGCGCAATCCCATGGTCTGGTGGGATGCCCGGGAACAGCAAGTGGCCGATGCGCCGCCTCCAACGGGCCTGGTCGATCTGGCCAAGCCGGCGTTCAGATATGGCATCGCGGACATACAGGTGCAGGGTGGCGAGGACCAGCTGACGGTCGAGGTGAAACCGGCACAGGCCACGTACAAGGTACGGGAAACGGCGCGGGTGCGGATTCGGGCCCTGCAGGCCGATGGCAGGCCGGCCGCCGGGGCGGGCCTGGCGTTTGCGGCCATTGATGAGGCCTTGCTCGAACTACAGGATAACGCGAGCTGGGATGTGCTCGATGCCATGCGCGTGCGGCGCGATTATGGCGTGCAGACCGCGACGGGGCAGTCCGAAGTGGTCGGGCGCCGGCATTACGGCCGTAAGGCGCTTGTCGCGGGCGGGGGCGGAGGGTTCAATGCCACCCGCGAATTGTTCGATACGCGGCTGCTGTGGCAGGGTGGGCTGGTGCTGGATGATCACGGAGAGGCCTGGGTCGAGGTGCCGTTGAACGATGCTCTGTCACGGTTCCGCCTCGTTGCCGTGGTCGATCTGGGTGCCGACCGGTTTGGTACGGGGTATGCCGATATCGTCACGACACAGGATCTTCAGTTGGTGTCTGGCCTGCCCCAGGTCATCCGTGAACAGGATCGGTTCCAGGTCGGGGCCACGGTGCTCAATCGGACTCAGTCGCCTATGGCGCTGGGCGTGCGGGCTGCCGTACGTCTGGGCGAGTACCCGGGTGTCGAATTTCCCGCGCAGGATATCGACTTGCCCGCTGGCGCCTCCCGCCAGGTTCACTGGGAATGGCAGGCACCCTGGCTGCCAGGCGGGTCGGATGCGGCGACCCTGCACTGGACATTCACGGCCGCTACCCATGGGGGCACGGGCAGCGCCGCTCAGGATGCCATCCACATCCGCCAGGCATTGCGGCCGGCCGTGCCTGTGGCGGTGCAGCAGGCCACCCTGGTCGCCCTGCAACCCGATCGGCCCGTATCCCTGCCCGTCGCGGCGCCCGTGGGGGCCATCGCCGTAGAAGAGCGCTTGCGTGGTGGCGTGCAGATTGGCTTGCAGTCCAGCCTGGCGGGCACCCTGCCCGGGGTTCTGGACTGGCTTGAACGGTATCCCTACACTTGTTTCGAGCAGCTGGGCTCTCGGGCGCTGGGGATGCAAGACGCGGCTGCCTGGCAGGCCCTCATGCGCCGGCTACCTTCATTTCAGGACACCCAGGGCTTGCTGGCCTATTTTCCCGGAGGGCGGGGCAACGTGGTCTTGACGGCCTATGTGCTCGAACTTGCCGCTGATGCCCGCCAGCTTGGCTGGCCGTACGCCATTCCTTCCACGGCCCGCGAGGCGATGCTGTCCGGTTTGCAGGATTTCGTCCTGGGTCGCCTCGACGAACGTGCCTGGGCGCCTGTGGACGACACATTTTGGCGAAAACTGATTGCGGTGGATGCTTTGGCACGGTGGCAGGCGTGGCAGCCCGGCCTGCTCGATACCTTCGATCTGGTTGTGGATGGCTGGCCCACTGCCGCCCTGGTCACCTGGTTGTCCATTCTGCAGCACGTGCCTGATCTCGATCATCGTGATCAGCGGCTGGCCGACGTGCAGGCAATCGTGCGCGCCCGCTTGCGGCGCCACGGCGGCACTTTGTCGGTGGCGGACGAATCTGCGGATGCGGGGTGGTGGCTGATGAATGATGCCACCACAGCCCAGGCGCGCTTGCTATGGTCTGCGCTGGATTTGCCGGGCTGGCAGCCTGACTGGCCATTGCTGGTGCAGGGTTTGCTGGCCAGGCAACGCAACGGCGCCTGGGCTACGACACCCGCCAATGCCTTGGGGATTCTGGCCATCAACCGGTTTGCGCAGGCCAGCGAGGCGCAGGCAGGGCAAGGGGCTCTGCGGCTTTCTCTTGGCGGTTCGGCCGATCAGACCATCCGCTGGACGGACCTGCCCCAGGTGGATGGCGTTCGCCGCGACACCTTGCTTCTGCCTTGGCCCCCGAGCGGGCAGGGCCACCTGTCCATGCAGCAGCAGGCACCCGGTTCGGGTTGGGCCAATGTGCTGGCGCTGGCTGCAGTCCCGTCATCGGCCCCAGTCGACGCCGGTTTGCGGATAGAGCGTCGCATGGACGTCCTGGCCAAAGCCGTGGACACGCATTGGTCCGTCGGCGATATATATCGGGTGGTACTCACCCTGCATTCGGCAGAGTGGTTGAGCTGGGCGGTGGTCAGTGACCCGATTCCCGCCGGGGCAAGCATTCTCGGAAGCCAGCTGGGCAGGGACTCGATGATCTGGTCGGCTGCGACAACCGGCTCTGCGGGCGGGCCACAGGCCGAACGCCTCGCGCCCGCCTGGATCGAGCGGGCGGCGGATACCTGGCAGGCCTATTTCGACGTGCTGCCACCCGGCACGCATGTGGTCGAATACACGGTGCGGCTGAACGTGCCTGGGACCTACCAGCTGCCGCCTACGCGGGCCGAAGCCCTGTATCAGCCCGATGTGTTCGGCAGCCGGCCCAATGAACCGATCCAGGTGGAGCCGGCGCAGTGAGCGTGATCCGGGTGTTCGTCCTTTGGGCGGCATGGCACGCTGCCGTGTTTGCGGCCTGGCCGGATTATTCGTCCGTACGGCAGGCCTGGCGGCCGTCCGATGTGCGCGTCCTGTCCGCCGATGGGCAGGAACTGCAGCGCGTTCGGGTGGATTTTGCCAGCCGCCGCGGAGACTGGGTGCCGCTGGGCCAGGTCTCCGCGGCGCTGCAGCGTGCCGTCATTGCCTCGGAAGACCGCCGCTTTCATACGCACCATGGGGTCGACTGGCTCGCCAGCCTGTCTGCCGCCGGCTCGCTGGTGGGGGCGCGCCACCGTCGCGGCGCGTCCACGATCAGCATGCAGTTGGCGGCGCTGCTTGAACCCGGCTTGCAGCGGACAGCGGGCGGTCGAAGCCTGGCGCAAAAGTGGGATCAAATGCAGGCGGCCCGCGAGCTGGAGGCCCGTTGGAGCAAGGCACAGATCCTCGAGGCCTATCTGAACCGGGTCGCTTGGCGGGGTGAACTGGTCGGTGTCGACGCCCTGTCGAGGGTCCTGTTTCGCAAGCAGGCGGCGGGCCTGACATTGCGTGAATCGGCCCTGGCGGCCATTTTGCTGCGCGGGCCCAATGCGCCGGCGCCCGTGCTGGTGCGTCGCACGTGCCATCTGCTGCGCGAACTTGGGCAGCCAACCCAGTGTACCCACTTGCCCGCCTTTGTGCGCACGATACTGGCGCGTGCACACGGGCCGTGGCAAGGGGCGCCGGCGTGGGCGCCGCATTGGGCTCGGTACGTCATGGCGCGCTCGCCCCAGATCGAGGCGGGCAGTGTGCGTACCACGCTGTGGGCTGACCTGCAGCCGTTTGCGATGGCGGTGGTGCAGCGCCACCTGGAGGACCTACGGGGCACCGGTGCGACGGATGCCGCCGTCGTGGTGCTCGAGAATCGCACGGGGGCCGTGCTGGCCTATGTGGGATCATCGGGCGCCCGGCTGTCGGAGGCAAGCCAGGTGGATCACGTCCTGGCCTTGCGGCAGGCGGGCTCCACCCTGAAACCTTTCCTGTATGCTCTGGCGCTCGATCAGCAGCGCCTGACCACCGCTTCGCTGCTGGATGACAGTCCGCTGGATCTGCAGGCGGGCAGCGGGCTGTACATACCCGATAATTATGATCATCAGTTCGCCGGCTGGGTCAGCGTACGCCAAGCGCTGGCTGCGTCCCTGAACGTACCTGCAGTGCGCACCCTGATGATGGTGGGCCCGGGGCCCTTTGCGCGGCAGTTGCAGGCGCTCGACCTGCCGCTGCGGCATGCGGGCGACTATTATGGCTACAGCCTTGCCCTGGGTTCGGCCGACGTCGATTTACTGTCGCTCACCAACGCATACCGTACCCTGGCCCGTGGAGGGGTTCATACCCCAGCCACGCACCTGGCAGCCGGCCATGCGCGCGCCGAAGGCAGCGGTCATCCGTATTCCGCCGGAGCGGCCTGGCTCGTGGGGCATATCCTGTCTGACCGCGAAGCCCGCGTACGGACGTTCGGGCTCGACAGCCCGCTGGCCACCCGGTTCTGGTCCGCCGTCAAGACCGGCACCAGCCGCGACATGCGAGATAACTGGTGTATCGGCTGGTCGGCCGACTACACCGTCGGCGTCTGGGTGGGCAACAGCGCAGGCGGCAGTATGCGGGGCATATCGGGTGTCAGCGGTGCAGGACCCATCTGGCACGACATACTGGCCTGGCTTCATCGCGACAGGCCCTCGAGGGCGCCGGCCGTGCCCGATGGGGTCGTGGCGCAGATGATCCAGCAGGGGGCTGCTTTGGAACCCGCCCGCTTGGAATATTTTCTGGGCGACACGGCGCAACCGGTATTCGTACACCCGCCGCCTGGGGCGCCAGCGGTCCGCGTGGCCGCACCGGTGGATGGTACGATCCTGGCGCTGGATCCTGACGTGCCCGAAGCGCGGCAGCGCCAGAGATTGCGGGCGGTCGACGCCCTGGGCAGGACCGTGGACGAGGCGCTCTGGCGGGTGGATGGCATGTCGTTGCCCAGCGCCCCAGACGGACACGGTGCATGGTGGGTGCCGACCGCCGGCGTGCACACGCTCGAACTCATCGACCCTCAGGGCCAGCCGCTCGATCACGTCCGCGTTCGTGTGCGTGCGGGGACTTTCGATATCCAGGGAGGCTCTTTTGCGCCAACTCATTTGCCATGAAACCGTGTATGGGCGGCTGCGACGGGCCGTCCTTCGCTTCTTGTTGCTGTGGCTCGTCCTGGTTCCAGGCGCCGCACTGCAGGCGGCCTCTCCGGGGTCGGATCCGCCCGCGGCCAGTGACCTCGGGGTCTACCTGGCCGATGTGCATCCTCATGTGGATTGGGTTCCCGTGGCCTTGCAGCCAACCGGGGTGATCTACCTGCGTCCCGAGCCCCTGATCCGCCGCTCCGACCTGATGGGCATTCGCGCCGTCGAAGGCCCAGGGCCGGGCGGCCAGCTGGTCCTGATCCTGACTGAACGGGGGCTCGATCGGGCACAGGCAGGCACAGCGGCATACCCTGGCTTGCGGCTGGCGCTGGTGGTCGGTCAAAAATTGCTGGCAGCGCCTCGATATGCCGCACCCGTCAGCGAGCAGCAGCTGTTGTTTTCTTTTGACTCGCTGGTTGAAGCAGAGAATATTGCTCGCGCAGTCGCCGGAGTTCGTTAAAATCTACGCATTGCGTATATTGGAGGCCGCCATGGCGATTGCCCAACAAGTGTTTCTGCGTGACGCCATGCGGCGCCTGAACCTCACCCGGGACCTGTTTGCCGCCCGAATCGGGGTGAAACGGCGCGCTCTGGACACCTGGCTGCTACCCGAGGGTTCGCAGGAATCCCGCGCCATGCCCGAGGTCGTTGGCCGTTTCGTGACGGAGATCGTCGAAAACGACGCACTGCTGCAGAAATATGCGCAAACGGCCCAGACAGGGCCATTGCGGGACCGCATTGCGATCGACAACAAGCATCAGCTGCTGTCGGTCGACCAGTTCAGCCGCGAATCGGTCGAAGAACTGTTCCGGGTGGCAGACCAGATGCAGCCTATCGCCCGTCGGCAAAAAGTATCCCGGGTGCTGGAAGGCGCGGTGCTGGGCAACCTGTTCTTCGAGGCCAGTACCCGCACGCGGGTCAGTTTCGGGGCTGCGTTCTGTCGGCTCGGCGGCTCTGTGTGCGACACCACGGGGTTCACCTTTTCGTCGATGGCCAAGGGCGAATCAATTTACGACACGAGCCGCGTGATGAGTGGCTACGTGGATGCCATGGTGATTCGCCACCCCGAGCAGGGCTCGGTGGCCGAGTTCGCCGCAGCCACGAACATCCCGGTGGTCAACGGGGGCGATGGCCCCGGCGAGCATCCCAGCCAGGCCTTGCTGGATCTCTACACCATCCTGACGGAATTCTCGCGGCTGGGCAAGCTGGTCGATGGCGCGCATGTGGTGATGGCGGGCGACCTGAAATACGGGCGTACCGTGCATTCGTTGATCAAGCTGCTCGCGCTGTACCGCGGCTTGAAATTCACGCTGGTCTCGCCGCCCGGTCTCGAGATGCCAACCCATCTGCTCGAAAAGGCGGGCTGTAATGGCCATGTCATCGAACAGACTCACGATCTGCAGCAGGGTCTGCAGGGAGCCGACGTGGTCTACGCCACCCGTGTCCAGAAAGAGCGCTTTGCGGGGGAAACGCTCGAAGGCTATGACGAGGCCTTCCAGGTCAATCGGGCGATTGTCGACCGCTGCTGCGGCCCCGACGTCATCGTGATGCACCCCTTGCCACGGGACAGCCGCGAAGGGGCGCACGACCTCAGCACCGATCTCAACCACGATGCCCGGCTGGCCATCTTCCGACAGGCCGACAACGGAATTCCCGTGCGCATGGCCATTTTTGCGGTATTGCTGGGCGTCGAGAGCCTGGTGCAGCATTCTATGCGCGACGTGACCTGGGTTCCGCCCTCGCATATCGGGCCCGACGACAGCGTGTTTCACGGCATGTACTGAGCCGCGTCCCCCGGGCGTGCCGGCGAATCCGGCTCAGGCCTGTTTCAGGCCGCCCAAAGCCGCCGTCAAGTCATCGAGCAGGCGGGCCAGTTCGCCCGTCATCAGTGCAAAGTCGGCATCGAGGCGTTCCGCCTCGTTGGCGGCCTGGCCATCCTGCTGGGCCTGGAGTACATCCAGCGGGGCGACTCGCTTGATGTCCAGGTTTTCGGTCAGCACGAATGAGACCCTGTCATGCCAGGTCAGCGCCAGGCGGGTGCACTGCTTGCCCTGCGTGATGTGCCGGCGCACTTCCTCTGGGTCTAGCGTCTGTCGCACGTAGCGCACCGTGGCGCGCGATTCGTTGGTGGCCTGCAATTCGGTGTCCTGGTCGATGGCAAAACCGACGGGAGGTTCGTCATCCAGCAGCCATTGGGTCATGGCGGCCGCCGGGGATACCTGGACATGCAGGGGAACGATGGGGAAGGGGGTCAGCGTCCGGGCCAGCAGACCGAGGAAGTCGTCGCTGCGGGCGGTGGCCGCCGCATCGATCGCCATCCACCCGTGCTGGGTATCGATCCAGGCCCGCGTATCGTGCGCAATTACGAAGGCACGCGGCAGCAGCTCGAGGGTGATCTGTTCCTTGATGTCCTTCATTTGCTTGCGGCCCGGCCGGTAGCCCTGACGGGCTTCGATTTCTTGCGCCCGTGCGAGGCTGGCCTGGTTGATGACGGTGGCCGGCAGCAGCTTCTTTTCGGTGTGCATGCGCAGCAGAATCTGGCCATGCGCGGCATGGACCAGGCCGCCCTCCTCGCGCGGTGGCAGCCAGCCCGATGCCTGGCTGTCCTGGCTGCCTCCCGGTTCGAAAGCCAGCGGTTCGAGCGCGCTTTCGAGGGCGTCGTGTGAGAGGGCAGCATGGCTGGCGAGACGGTACAGCTTGAGATTCTTGAACCACATGGTGATCGGCGGACAGAGTCGAATGACTGGATATGGGCGGGGCTTGATTGTACACGCCGGCCTTCATGGGGCATCGAGGTCGTTGTGCCGCGTCTCGCGCACGAAGAGACTGCCTATGACGAGCGTCATGATGCAGATGATGATGGGGTACCACAGGCCGTCGTACATGTTGCCGGTGGTCGCCACGGTGGCAAAGGCGACGGGTGGCAGGAAGCCGCCGAACCAACCGTTGCCGATGTGGTAGGGCACGCTCATGGAGGTGTAGCGGATGCGCGTCGGAAACATTTCGACCAGCATGGCGGCAATCGGCCCATACACCATGGTGACCTGGAAAACAAGAAAGAACAGCAGCAGCAGAACCATGACGTAGTTGATTTGGGATGGGTCGGCGCGTGCCGGGTAGCCGTGGCTGCGGATGGCCTGAGCCAGGGCGTTCTGCAGCTGGGTGCTGCGTTGCGCGAATTCGATGCGGCTGAGATCGGTGCCATCGAAGCTGTCGATGCGCTGCTGGCCGATCATGGCATAGGCGGTGCTCCCGGCCGGCGCGGGCTGATTGATGTAGTTCACCGAATGGTTGGCCATGAAGGTCTTGATCAGATCGCAGGCGCTGGTGAATGTGGCCAGCCCGATGGGGTTGAACTGCAGCGAACAGTCATCTGGATCGGAGATGACATAGACCGGCGCTGTGTCCTGGGCGCGCTCGAGCGCCGGATTGGCATAGTGCGTCAGGCCCTTGAAGATCGGAAAATAGGTGACGGCGGCAATCAGGCAGCCCGCCATGATGATCGGCTTGCGCCCGATGTGATCGGATAATGAGCCAAAGAACAGGAAGAACGGGCAGGCCAGCAGAAGGGCCAGCGCAACCAGTAGATTGGCCGTGTTGGCATCCACGCGCAGGGTTTCGGTGAGGAAATACAAGGCATAGAATTGGCCGGTGTACCAGACCACGGCCTGCCCGGCCGTCAGGCCCAGCAGCGCCAGCAGGATCAGGCGCAGGTTGCGCCAGCGCCCGAAGGCCTCTTTGATCGGCGCGCGCGACACCAGGCCTTCGGACTTCATGCGGGTGAAGGCGGGAGACTCGTGCAAGCGCAAGCGGATCCAGACCGAAATCACGAGCAGCAGCACCGAAATCAGGAACGGAATGCGCCAGCCCCAGTTGTGGAAGGCCTCCTCACCCAATACGCCACGTGTACCCAGGACCACCACCAGTGAGAGAAACATGCCGGTCGTTGCCGTGGTCTGTATCCAACTGGTGAAGAAACCGCGGCGATGGGACGGCGCGTGTTCTGCCACATACACGGCTGCGCCGCCGTATTCCCCGCCCAGGGCCAGACCCTGGAGTAGGCGCAGCAACAGCAGGATCATGGGCGCGGCCGAACCGATCGAGGAGACCGATGGCAGCACGCCGACCAGGAACGTGGACAGCCCCATGATCAGGATCGAGATCACGAAAGCGTACTTTCGCCCCACCATGTCGCCCAGGCGCCCAAACACCAAGGCACCGAAAGGGCGTACGGCAAAACCGGCCGCAAAAGTGAGCAGCGCAAAGATGAATCCGGTGGTCGGATTCAATTCGGTGAAGAAGTGCTGTGCGATGACGGCTGCGAGTGAGCCGTATACGTAGAAATCGTACCATTCAAATACCGTGCCCATAGAGGACGCAAGAATGACGCGACGTTCTTCGTACGTCATGGGGCGACTGGCATCGCTGCCCATTTCGGGGGGCGTTCGAAGGGTTCGGTTCATGTTCGGGCTTTCGGGAGGTCGCGCGGAAAAGAGACGCGTAGCCGGGTGCCGGCGCTGTCGGGGTCATGGTGGTTGCCGCAGGGCAGAAAACGGATGTCTGCCTTGTGGTGTTCAGTGATTTCGCGCACGATGGCCAGCCCCAGGCCGCTGCCTTCGGCCTCCTGGCCGAGGATGCGATAGAACCGGTCGAAGACCCGTTCGCGTTCGGCCGGCGGGATGCCAGGGCCGTTGTCCTGCACCTCGAGGCAAACCTGATGGCCGTCGGCCAGGGCGCGTACGGTCACCCGGCCGCCCGCAGGGGTATACAGCAAGGCGTTGTCGATCAGGTTGTTGAGCAATTCGCGGATCATCAAGGCATTGCCGAATACCGGCAGCGGCTCATCGGCGCCTTCGAAACCCAGGTCGATCTGGCGCTGCAGGGCCGTGGGCAGCCAGTCGAGGATGCACTGCTCGGCCAGCGGGCGCAGGTCGACCGGCGCTTGCACCGGTTCCATCCCCGGTTGATGCGATTCGGCCCGTGCCAGTAGAAGCAGCTGGTTGACCAGGCGCGTGGCGCGGTCCGACCCCATGATCAACTGCTGCAGGCTGATGCGCATGTGTTCGGGATCTTTTTCGCGCAGGGCGACTTCGCACTGGGTGCGAATGCCAGCCAGCGGGGTCTTGAGCTGGTGCGCTGCATTGGCCACGAAGCGGCGCTGCGAGTCGATGGAATCGGCCAGGCGCCGCAGCAGGTTGTTCATGGCGGCGATCAGCGGGACGATCTCGGCTGGGGCGAGGTCATCGCGAATTGGCGATAGGTCGCTGGGTTTGCGCCGGCGCATGTGTTCCTGCAGGATGCTGAGGGGCTCGAGGCCCTGGGTGAGCCCCAGGCCAGCCAGCATGGCGGCCAGCGGCAGAATGATCAGCTGCGGCGTGAGCATGCCGGTGAGGATTTCCTGCTGGAGGGTGGCGCGGGGTTCGGCCGGCTCGGCCACCACCGCCAGAAAGCCGGTGCCGTCGAGGTCGCGCCCGCCCCATACGTAGGCGATGCGCAGCGCTTGATGACCCAGCGTGGCATTGCGAAACCGGACCTGGTCGATGTCATAGCCCCAGTCATCCGGCACCGGAATGGTGGAATCGCCCGCCAGGCGCTGGCCATTGGCATCGAGAATCAGCCAGCGCGTAGGCTCTTCTTCATGGCTGCCGGCCAACACGTTGCGCGCCGCATCGGAGATGTGCAGGGTCCCTTGCTGCACGTGTTGCAGTTCGATTTCATGGCGCAGCAGCCGCAGGTGGCTGGCCAGCGTCCGGTCGTAGGGCGAATTCGCCAGATTCAAGGAGATGAAATAGGTGATGACGATGCCAATCGACCATAGCGTGAACAAGGGTACGATCATCCACAGCAGAATGCGCCCGAGCAGGGTGGGGTGTCGATGATTGCGCCGGCGGCGCCCGTTGCTGGGAAACATGCGCGTGGTCAGTTGACCGTGGCTGGATCGGCCTGCATATCGCGTGTGTCGGGCTCGAGACAGTAGCCCAGGCCCCGGACCGTCAGGATATGGACGTCGGCGGGTTCGATTTTCTTGCGCAGGCGATGAATATAGACTTCGATCGCATTGGTGGTGACTTCTTCGCCCCACTCGCACAGCAGATCGACCAGCTGGTGCTTGCTGATCATGCGCCCGCTGCGCGACAGAAAGATTTCCAGCAGGCTGGTCTCGCGCGCGGAGAGATCGAGGGGGGACTGGTCGATGCTGGCGAGGCGACCGACCAGGTCGAACGTGAGCCGGCCATGGCGCAGGATGGAGCTGCGGCTGCCGCCATGGCGGCGTATCAGGGCCCGCACGCGCGCCTCGAGCTCGCTGAGGGCAAAGGGCTTGGACATGTAGTCATCGGCGCCGAGGTCCAGGCCTTCGACGCGCTGTTCGACCGAATCGGCTGCCGTCAGAACGAGCACCGGAATGGGGGTGCCGCGTTGGCGCAGCTTGCGCAACACGGACAGGCCGTTCAGGCGGGGCAGGCCCAGGTCGAGGATGAGCAGGTCGAATGCCTGCAACTGCAGGGCCGAATCGGCGCTGGAGCCGTCATTCACCACGTCGACGGCATAGCCGTCGTAGCGCAGGGATCGGGACAAGCCATTGGCTAGAATACTGTCGTCTTCGGCGATGAGAATACGCATGACGGAGAAGACACTCCGGAAGTCGGGCTCGAGGCACGGGCCGCCTGCCGGAGGCAACCCGCTTCGGGCCATTTTGACATGATCGGCGGCGTGCCAGCATCAGGGTTAACGATGGGCTGGCGCATGACGTGGCCTGGCCGGCTGTCCGCGCGCTGTGCCGAATATGTGACAACTGGGTTTTCATACAGTATCATTTGATGCCATAATTTGATTTATCCAGTCAATCGGCATGCGGGCCGGCAAACCCGCTGCCATCACATCACACAGGAATCTTCCCCATGGACGAACGCTCCGGCAAGGTCAATCCAGAACGCGCCAAGGCCCTGGCAGCCGCCCTGTCGCAAATTGAAAAACAGTTCGGCAAGGGCTCCATCATGCGCTATGGCGACAACCAGGTCGAGCACGACATCCAAGTCGTGTCCACCGGTTCGCTGGGCCTCGACATCGCCCTGGGTGTGGGCGGGTTGCCGCGCGGGCGCGTCATCGAAGTCTACGGCCCAGAATCCTCGGGCAAGACCACGCTCACCCTGCAGGTCATTGCAGAAATGCAAAAAATCGGCGGCACCTGTGCCTTCATCGATGCCGAACACGCCCTCGACGTGCAATACGCCGCCCGGCTGGGCGTGAATCTGGCCGACCTGCTCATTTCCCAGCCCGACACCGGCGAGCAGGCCCTCGAAATCACCGACGCGCTGGTGCGTTCGGGCTCGGTCGACCTCATCGTCATCGACTCGGTCGCCGCTCTGGTGCCCAAGGCCGAAATCGAAGGCGACATGGGCGATTCCCTGCCTGGCCTCCAGGCCCGGCTCATGAGCCAGGCCCTGCGCAAGCTCACCGCCACCATCAAGCGGGCCAACTGCATGGTGATCTTCATCAACCAGATCCGCATGAAGATCGGCGTCATGTTCGGCAATCCGGAAACCACCACCGGTGGCAATGCGCTCAAGTTCTATTCTTCCGTACGGCTCGACATCCGGCGCATCGGCGCCATCAAAAAGGGCGACGAGGTCCTGGGCAACGAAACCCGGGTCAAGGTCGTCAAGAACAAGGTGGCGCCGCCGTTCAAGCAGGTCGAATTCGACATCATGTATGGCACCGGCATTTCGCGCGAAGGTGAAATCATCGACCTCGGCGTCCAGGCCGGCATCGTCGACAAATCCGGGGCTTGGTACAGCTATCGCGGGGACCGCATCGGGCAGGGCAAAGACAACGTGCGCGAATACCTCAAAGAGCACCCTGACATGGCCCTCGACATCGAAAATCGGGTGCGCGAGCAATTCGGGATCCCCGTGCGTTCCGATGCGCCCCGCGCCGAACCCTCCGTGGCCGATGGCGACTGAGCCGTCATCAGGGCCCAAGGGCGCGCCGGCCAGCCGCATCAAGGCGCGGGCCGTGGGCTATCTGTCGCGCCGTGAACACTCGCGCGCCGAACTCCGGCGCAAATTGATGGCGCATGGCGACGATCCCGCGGCCATTGATGCCGTGCTCGATCAACTGACGGCCGGTCACTGGCAATCCGACGCCCGTTACGTACAGGGGTACGTACGCACCAAAGCACCACGCCAAGGGGCCCTGCGCATCCTCCAGGCCCTGCGCCAGCAGGGCGTCGATGAAGCCGAACTCGATGCGGTGCGCCAGCAGTTGCAGGGCACCGAGCACGCCCGGGCGCGGCAGGTTTGGCAGGCCCGGTTTTCCGGGCCGGCCGCCGATGCCCGCGAGTACGCCCGGCAGTACCGGTTCCTGGCTGGCCGGGGGTTTGGCGCCGACGTCATCCGCGCTGTCCTGGCCCATCAAGACCCAGACGCCTGAGCCCTCGCCCGGTGCCATCGTTCAGCGTGGCCTGGCGCGGCTGCCTTCACGCGCGTTTGATCGTCGCTCCGTTCAGGGGGCCCGGATGCCCGGCAAAGTGGCAAACGAGGTCTCGCGCGCTTGTTTCACGAAGGCTTGCACGTACGGCGTCGCTTCGTCTTCCAGCCTGATGGCGGCCTGCAAGGTGCGCCAGATGCCATCGCCCAGGCGGCAGACCGTCAGGCCGGCGACATCGCGATATTCATCCAGCGCCCAGCTGGGCAGGGCGGCCACGCCGCGTCCGCTGAGCACCAGCTGCACGATCATGGGGGTCAGCTCTGCCGTGCGCAGCGCGCGCGGCTCCACGTCGGCAGGGTCAAGGAATCCTGTAAACACGTCCAACCGGCTGCGGTCTACCGGGTAGGTGATCAACGTTTCGTTTGCCAGGTCTTCAGGGCCGAGGCGGGCCGCCTGCGCCAATGGGCTTCGGCTTGCGACCGCCAGCACCAGTTCGTAGGCAAACAGGCTGGTATAGCGGATTCCTTCCAGGGGCTGGGGATCCGACGTCACCACAACGTCCACGTCGCCGCGAACCAGGGCGGGCAGGGGGGCGAACGCGAAGGCGGCCGTCAGGTCCAGGGCGACCTCCGGCCAGTCCTTGCGAAAGGTGTCCAGGGTCGGCATCAGCCATTGGAAGCAGGAGTGACAATCGATGGCCACGTGCAGGCGCCCGGCGCGCCCGACCGACAGGCGAAACAGCTCCAGCTCGGCGGCCCGGATGCGCGGCAGCACGTCTTCTGCGAGCGCTACCAGGCGCAGTCCGGCGGTGGTCAGGCGCGCCGGGCGGGTGCGCCGGTTGAGCAGCGAAATCTTCAGCCGCACTTCGAGGTCGCGCAGCTGGTGTGACAGCGCGGACTGCGTCAGGTGCAGCCGTTCGGCGGCTTCCTGCAGGCTGCCTTCTTCGCGGATAGCCAGCATGGTTTCAAGGTGGCGGACTTCTAACATGAATATTTCTCAAGTATTGCTTGTGGGATTTGATTTTTTATCGGGGACGCTTTGAGGCAGAATACCAGTTATTGAGAAAAAGTAATTTAATCTGGTAAGAACATGACTATTATTCATAATTTAGGATTTCCTCGGATCGGTGCGCAGCGTGAATTGAAACGCGCGCTGGAAGACTATTGGGCCGGCCGCATCGACCAGGCGGCGCTTCTCGATACAGGGCGGGCGTTGCGGGCACGACACTGGGCGATTCAAGCGCAGGCTGGCGTGCATTGGGTACCCGTCGGCGATTTCGCATGGTATGACCATATTCTCGAATGGTCGTGTCTGCTGGGGGCCGTGCCGGCTCGTTTTGCGCAAGATGAACGCACCGGCGTGAGCCTGGACACCCTGTTTCGCATGGCACGCGGTCGTGCGCCGTCGGGCACGCCGGCGCATGCGTGCGAGATGACCAAATGGTTCGACACCAACTATCACTGCATCACGCCCGAGCTGCATCCGCAGCAAACCTATCGGATCGCCCGCGAGGACTTGTTCGATCAGGTGGCCGAAGCGCAGGCCCTGGGCTACCGTGCGCGGCCAGTGATTCCCGGTCCGCTGACCTGGCTGTGGCTGGGCAAGGGCGACGCCTATGCCGGCGGGGCCGTTGATCCAGCCAAGTTGGATTTGCTGCCGCGCCTGCTGGTCGTCTATGAGCAGGTTCTGCAGCGCCTGCACCGCCAGGGGGTGGACTGGGTGCAGGTTGACGAACCAGTCCTGGCGCTCGACCTGCCGCCTGCTTGGCTGTCGGGTTTCGAGACAGCCTACGGGCGCTTGGCTCACCACGGGCCCAAGCTGCTCCTGACCAGTTATTTTGATCATGTGATCGACAAGCTGCCGCTGCTGCATTCATTGCCGGTGCAGGGCATACACGTCGATGGGGTCCGTGCGCCGCAACAGCTCGAGGCGGTCGTGGACGCCGTGCGAGACGATCAGGTGCTGTCCGTGGGCGTCATTGACGGGCGCAACGTCTGGCGCGCCGATCTGGACCACCTGCGCGACGTGATCGATCCGATCCGCCGGCGCCTGGGCGAACGGTTGTGGCTGGCGCCGTCCTGCGCCTTGTTGCATGTGCCCATCGACCTGGATCTCGAGACCGAGCTGGACGCCGAATTACGCAGCTGGCTGTCGTTTGCGACGCAAAAATTGGGCGAACTGCGCCTGCTGGGTGCGCTGCTGGATGGGATGCTCAGCCAGGACGATCGGGTGGCCTTGGAGAGCCAGCGGGCCGCCGTGCGCCAGCGGCGGGCCTCGGGGCGCATCCACCGCGCTGAGGTGGCGCGTCGCCTTGCGGGATCGGCGACGATCCAGCGCCAACGGCCGCCGTTCGCGCAGCGCATCCAGGCTCAGCAGCAGCGCCTGCACCTGCCAGCCTACCCCACGACCACTATTGGCTCGTTTCCGCAGACGGCGGAAATCCGGCGCCTGCGGCGTGACTGGCGTGCCGGTGTACTGGGGGACGCCGCCTACGAAAAAGCCATACGCGCCGAAATCGAGCGGGTGATCCGGTTCCAGGAGGATATCGGGCTCGATGTCCTGGTCCATGGGGAACCCGAACGCAACGACATGGTCGAGTACTTTGGCGAACTGCTCGCCGGGTTTGCGTTTACTGCGTATGGCTGGGTGCAGAGTTATGGTTCGCGTTGCGTGAAGCCGCCATTGATTTACGGGGATGTCAGCCGCCTGGCGCCGATGACCGTGGCGTGGTCCTCGTATGCCCAGTCGCTGACCGACAAGCCGGTCAAGGGCATGCTGACCGGGCCGGTGACGATCCTCGAGTGGTCGTTCGTGCGCGATGACCAGCCGCGGGATCTGACGTGCCGGCAGATTGCGCTGGCGCTGCGCGACGAGGTGCTGGACTTGGAACAGGCGGGCATACGGGTCATCCAGATCGACGAACCGGCGTTTCGCGAGGGCCTGCCCTTGCGTCGCGATGACTGGGGCGCCTATCTGGATTGGGCGGTCGACTGTTTCCGCTTGAGCACGGGCGGCGTGCAGGATGCCACACAGATCCACACTCACATGTGTTATTCGGAATTCAATGACATCATCGAGGCCATTGCCGCCATGGATGCGGACGTCATCACCATGGAGACGTCGCGTTCGAACATGGAACTGTTGGATGCGTTTGAAGCGTATGCGTATCCCAACGATATCGGACCGGGCGTGTATGACATCCATTCGCCGAACGTGCCGGAGCAGGACTGGATGGTCGGATTGATGCGCAAGGCCGCTCGGTATCTGCCGGCCGAGCGCCTGTGGGTGAATCCGGATTGCGGCCTGAAGACGCGCGGCTGGCCCGAAACGCGGGCGGCGCTGGAACACATGGTGCAGGCGGCGCATATCCTGCGCGAGGCGGCCTGACGGGGTGCGTATATAATCCGAAAGGTTTGACAGACATCAAGCCTTTCGATGCCCTTATCTCCCCCCGATTGCGCCCGCGAGCCTTTGCACCGCCGTTCCATACACATCCAGTCGTATGAACGGGAGGATGGCCTATGGGATCTCGAAGCCGAGCTCATAGACACCAAAGCCTATGACTTCCCCAAACGGTCGGGCCGCCTGCACCGGGCGGGCGAGCCGGTGCACCACATGTTGCTGCGCATCACCATCGACGAACACTACACCATCACGGCGGCCGAGGTGGCGTATGAAGCCGCGCCGTACGGGGATTTTTGCAGTGCCATCGCACCGGCATACGAGAATCTGGTGGGGCTCAACCTGCTGCGGCGCTTTCGCCATGCCGTGCGTGAGCGCTTTGGCCGTACGGCTGGCTGCACGCACGTCACCGAATTGGCGCAGGTCCTGCCCACCGCAGCCATACAAACAATGGCGGGGCGCAGGCGCGTGCGGCCCGTCTCCCGAAAACGGCCTTTTGAGCTCGATGGCTGCCACGCGCTGCGGGTCGACGGCCCGGTGGTGCGCGTGCATCACCCGGACTGGTACGAAGGACCCGATGCACCAGAGCCCAAGCCCCCAGCGCTGGACGCAGGGTAACGTCTGGCCGGCCGGCCCGTTTTTTTCTCCATCCCTTCACAGGTAACGCTTTCATGAAAATTCACGAATATCAAGGCAAGGAATTGCTGAAGAAGTTTGGCGTGACAGTCCCACGCGGAATCCCTGCATTCACGGTCGACGAAGCCGTCAAGGCGGCCGAACAACTGGGGGGCTCCGTCTGGGTCGTGAAGGCACAGATCCATGCAGGGGGCCGGGGCAAAGGCGGGGGCGTCAAACTGGCACGTTCCATCGACGAGGTGCGTGCGCTGGCCAACGAGATCCTGGGTATGCAGCTGGTGACCCACCAAACCGGGCCCGAGGGGCAAAAGGTGCGGCGCCTGCTGATCGAAGAGGGCGCCGACATCCGCAAGGAATATTACGTCGGCATCGTCACCGATCGGGCCTCCCAGCGTGTCTGCGTCATGGCGTCCAGCGAGGGGGGCATGGAAATCGAGGAAGTGGCCGAAAAGACCCCCGAGAAAATCCTCAAGGTCTTCGTGGATCCAGTCGCCGGCCTCACCGATGCAGAAGCAGAACAACTGGCGCGCGGGATCGGTGTGCCCGACGCCTCGGTGGCCAAGGCGGCGGCAGAATTCAAGAAGCTGTATCAGGTGTACTGGGATACCGACGCCTCTCTGGCCGAGATCAACCCCCTCATCCTGGAAGGCAACGGCGACATCAAGGCGCTGGATGCCAAGTTCAACTTCGATCCGAACGCCTTGTTTCGCCATCCGGAGATCGTGGCCTACCGCGACCTCGATGAAGAAGACCCGGCAGAAATCGAAGCCAGCAAATATGACCTGGCCTATATCCAGCTCGAAGGTAATATCGGCTGCCTGGTCAACGGGGCCGGCCTGGCGATGGCCACCATGGACAGTATCAAGCTGTTTGGCGGCGAACCGGCGAACTTTCTGGACGTGGGCGGCGGCGCGACCGCTGAAAAAGTCACCGAGGCCTTCAAGATCATGTTGGCGAACAAAGACGTCAAGGCCATCCTGGTGAATATCTTTGGCGGCATCATGCGCTGCGACGTCATTGCCGAGGGGGTCATCGCGGCCTGTCGTGCCGTGGATCTCGACGTGCCACTGGTGGTTCGAATGAAAGGCACCAACGAGCAGAAAGGCAAGCAGATGCTGGCCGAATCCGGCTTGCCCATCATCAGCGCCGATACCATGGCAGATGCGGCGACCGCCGTCGTTGCCGCTGCACAATAAAAAGCATTCAGAGGAATATTCATGTCGATTCTGATCAACCAGAATACCAAGGTCATCACCCAGGGCATTACCGGCAAAACGGGCCAGTTCCACACGCGCATGTGCCGCGAATATGCCAACGGCCAGGCGGCTTTCGTGGCGGGCGTGCATCCCAAGAAGGCCGGCCAGGATTTCGAAGGCATTCCTATTTACGCATCGGTGCAAGAGGCCAAGGCAGACACCGGCGCCACGGTGTCGGTCATCTACGTGCCCCCGGCCGGTGCGGCGGCGGCCATCTGGGAAGCCGTCGAGGCCGATCTCGAGCTGGTCATCTGCATCACCGAAGGGATCCCGGTGCGCGACATGCTCGAAGTGCGCAACCGCATGCGCGATGAAAACCGCAAGACCTTGCTGCTCGGGCCCAACTGCCCGGGCCTGATCACACCCGATGAGATCAAGATCGGCATCATGCCCGGGCACATCCACCGCAGAGGCCGGGTCGGGATCGTCAGCCGCTCGGGTACGCTCACCTACGAGGCCGTGGCGCAGGTCACCGAATTGGGGCTGGGCCAGTCCAGTGCCGTGGGTATCGGCGGCGATCCGATCAATGGCCTCAAGCACGTCGATGTGCTCAAGATGTTCAACGACGACCCTGAAACCGATGCCGTCATCATGATTGGCGAGATCGGCGGCCCGGATGAGGTCGATGCAGCCCGTTGGGCCAAGGATCACATGAACAAGCCGGTGGTGGGTTTCATCGCTGGCGTCACGGCGCCGGCAGGCAAGCGCATGGGTCATGCCGGCGCCTTGATTTCAGGGGGGGCCGATACGGCAGACGCCAAGCTCGAGGTCATGGAAGCCTGCGGCATACGCACTACCCGCAATCCGTCCGAAATGGGCACGCTGCTCAAGTCGGTACTGTAGGGCTCCCGGCCATGTCTCCGACCCCCGAGCGTTTGGTGATCGCCACCCGCGCCAGCCGCCTGGCGCTGTGGCAGGCTCGTCATGTACAAGGCCGCTTGCAGGCCCTGTATCCCGCGTGTCGGGTAGACCTCCTCGAACTGACGACCCGCGGCGATCAGATCCTGGATCGCAGCCTGTCCAAGGTCGGTGGCAAGGGGTTGTTCATCAAAGAGCTCGAGCTCGCGCTCCTCGACGGCCGCGCCGATCTCGCCGTGCATTCCCTGAAAGACGTGCCGGTAGATCTCACCGAGCCGTTCCGTCTGGCCGCGGTCCTGGAGCGCGCCGATGCGCGCGATGCGTTGGTCTGCCCGGTGCCGGGTGGGCTCGAAGCCCTGCCGGCGGGGTCCGTGCTGGGAACATCCAGTCTGCGGCGCGAGGCCCAGCTGCGTGCGCGCTATCCGCACCTGCAGGTCAAACCTCTGCGCGGCAATCTGGATACCCGCCTGGCCAAGCTCGATCGGGGCGACTATTCGGCCATCGTCCTGGCTGCAGCCGGGTTGCAGCGCTTGGGCCTGGCCGAACGGATCCACTCATTCCTGCCGGTAGAGTGGTGTCTGCCGGCTGCTGGCCAGGGGGCCCTGGGGATCGAGGTACTGGCCTCGCGTGGTGACCTGGCGGCCATACTGGCGCCCCTGGCCTGCGAGGCAACGCAGATCTGTGTGCAGGCCGAACGGGCGGTATCGCGCACGCTGGGTGGCTCCTGTCAGGTACCGCTGGCTGCGCATGCGGTGTGGCAGGCCGGGGAAATTTTTCTGCGGGCCTTGGTCGCCGAACCGGATGGTTCGTGTTGTCTGCGGGCCGAAGGCCGCTGCACTCCGGAACAGGCCGAGGCGCTGGGCATCCGGCTGGCGCAGGCGCTCCTGGCACAAGGGGCCGATCAGATCCTGGCCAGGCTGACGCAGGCGGCGGCGCGCTGATCGGCGGGCCTTCATTTCCATCGGCGCTCATGGACCAGACACCCGCCGGTCATGACGCAGACGCTGTCGACATTTTGCTGACGCGTCCGGCAGGCCGTAACGAAAGCCTGGCCCGTCGCCTGCGCACCGACGGCTTGATCGTCATGGATGCGCCTGCCTTGCGCATCGAGCCCGTCGCCGAAGCCTGCCCGGTTCCGCAGCCTGGCGAACTGGGTATTTTCGTCAGCCGGCAGGCCGTCGATGCGTATTTCAGCCACCATGCCGGCTGGTTGCCCGGCGCCTGGGCCGCGGCTGTGGGCGCGGCCACTGCGCAGGCCTTGCGCGGCCAAATACCTGCCACTCATGTGTTGGCTCCGGATCCAGGTTGCGCGCCCGATTCCGAGCATTTGCTCGACGTGCTGCTGGCCCGTCTGCCTGATTCAGGTCGGGCTTACGTATTCCGCGCCCAGCATGGGCGCGACTGGCTGGCCGATCAGCTGCGTGCCCGCAGGTGGACCGTTTCCTGCCATGCAGCCTATCATCGCGTACCCGTGTTGTGGGAAGCGCCGGTGGCCCGCCGATTGGCACGGGGGGGCGCGCTCGTGCTATTGCTGACCAGTCTGGAGGCGCTGGATGCCATCGACCGGAGCCTGACGTTTCATGGCTTCTCGTGGCCGGCAACCGGGCTGGCCGTGGTGACGCTGCACGAAAGAATCGCACGCCGTTTACAATGGCGTTGCGAACAAGCCTCTGCGGAACCATTGGCCATCACGATCAGCGATCCAGATGAATCCTCGCTGTTTCGCGCTATATTGGCTGCTGCACAATCTGTTAGGAACCCGCCATCCTCATGACCGATACCGACAAGAATTCGTCTGCGCCTGCTGTCGAACCCGCTCCATCGGCCACCCCAGCCCCGGATGCCTCGGTCCGTCAGGCAACCGAAGGGCGGGCCGCGTCGGGCAAGCGTTCAGCCGGTGCACTGATCCTGGGGGTTTTGCTGATCCTGCTCGCCTTGGTTCTGGGGGGCGCCCTGTATTATCAGAATCAGCAATATCGTGCCCTGCAGGCCGATGCACAGCAAGAGCGGGCCAGTTACCAGCAGCTGATCGACCGCACCCGCGAGCAAGCCGACCAGGCTCTCAGCCAGGTGCGTCAGCAGGCTGCGCAACTGCGCGATCTGCAGGCGACCCTCGAGGCCACCAACGGCCAGGTCCAGGAACTCGACCAGGCCTTGCAGCTCATGACCGACAGCGGTTCCGACCTGCTCTTGCTCAATGACATCGATCACTTGTTGGCCATGGCCGAGCAACAGCTGGCCATGGGCGGCAATGTCGCCAACGCCCTGATCTCGCTCGAGTCCGCCCAGGCGCGTCTGGCGCGCGCCAACCGGCCTGCGCTGGCAGCCCTGCAGCAATCGATCAATGGCGACATCGACCGGCTGCGCGCCGTCTCTACCATCAACCTGCCCGCCTTGTCCGAACGGGTCAATCGCCTGTCCGACCTGGTGGGGTCGGCGACCCTGCTGGTTCCCGAAAAAACCGAACCCCCGGCCGAAGCATCCGATACGGGCCCGGCGCAGTCTAGCGCACCGGCGTCTCGCGACGCCGCCGCAGCCGATCCCGAAGCCACGAGCGCGGGCTGGCAGGCGCTGGCCGGGCAGGCCTGGGATCAGGTCCAGGAGACCGCCCGGCTGGCCGCCCGCGACCTGCGCGAGCTGCTGGACGTGCGGCGCGTGGATGATCCGGCCGCATTGCTCATGTCGCCGGAACAGGCGTTGCGTTTCCGCGAGGCGCTCAAGCAGCGGGTGATGATGGCTCAGCTGGCATTGCTCATGCAACAGACACGGATCTGGCGTACCGAACTCGCCCACCTGGCGACGGCGATCGATGAACGCTACGATATGCGCGATGCATCCGCGCGGCAGGCCCTGAAGCTTGCAAGAGACCTCTACGATACGCCGATCGAGATCGAGCTGCCCGGCCTGGATAACAGCCTCGCCGCCCTGGCGGCCGCGCGCGAGGCAGAGCAGTCGGCTTTGCGGCCGTCCGTGTCCGATGGCGGTTCACCGGCGGATGGGGCCGGTCAGACCCATCCCGAACGGCCCGCACCGGGTTCCCGGCAGGGGTAGCCATGCGGACCTTGATCTGGACCTTCATCCTGTTCGCAGCCGCCGTCACGGCCGCCTTGCTGCTCAACGAGCACGGCGGCAATGTATTGATCCTGGCGCAGCCCTGGCGGATCGAACTTTCGATCTCGCTGGCCATCACGCTGCTGATTCTGGCCTTCATCGTCTTGCATGGCGTACTGCGCCTGATCGAATGGCTGGGTCGCGGCCCCCAGCGGGTGCGCGACTGGCGTGGCCGCCGAACCCAGAAACGCGATGTCGAGCTGCTCGAAAAGGGCTGGATCAATGCGCTCGAGGGCCGGTATGCCCAGGCCGAGAAGGACCTGGGCGCGCTGATGGCGCGCACACGGTCCGTGCCCCGCAAAGTGCTGGCCGGGCTCAGTGCGGCGCGTGCCTTGCATCTTCTGGGCGAATACGCACGGCGCGATCAGACATTGGCACTGGCGCGTGAAGGCGCTGCTTCAGACATGCGCCTGCGTCAGGCGGTCGATACCGTCACGGCCGAGATGCTGCTGGATCAAAATCGCGCCCAGGACGCACTCGAACTGCTGCAGCCCCTGCAGGATGCCTCTTCGCGTTTTCTGCACGGCACGCGCCTGCTGTTGCGGGCGCATCACCAGCTTGGGCATGCTGATCAGGTCTACGAGATCACCCGCCTGCTTTTGCGGCGCAGCGCCATCGAAGCGCCGCGCGCCCATCGCCTGATCTGCGACGCGGCGGTTCAGCGCCTGTCCCAGGCCACCGAATCCAGCTGGGGCGCCCTCTGGGGCGACTTGTCCGCCGCAGAGCGCCTCGATCCCCTGGTCGCCTTGGCGGGTTCCGATGCCCAGTTGCGTTTTGGCCATCCAGACGAGTCGGCGCGCATCCTCGAAGCCGCCCTCAATCAGGCGCTCGACGACCGGCTGTTGCGCGCGTATGCACGCTGCGATGCCGATCAGGCAAAAAAACGCCTCGGGCATGCCGAGATCTGGCTCAAGGCCAGTCCAGAACACCCTGGCCTTCTGACGGCGCTGGGGCAGCTGTGCCTGGCCGCCGAACTCTGGGGGCAGGGCGAGCACTATCTGCAGCGCAGCCTGGCATTGCGTTCAGATGCTCACGTGCACGCGTTGTTGGGCAATCTCCAGGATGCCCTGGGGCGGCCGGAATCGGCATTGTTGCACTGGCGTCAAGCCTGCGAGGCGGCAGATGCCGAAATTCCCACCATACGGCATATGTTGCCTGCCGCAGACATTCGCGATGATCCGGGCTACCTGAGCCTCGATGGCGTGGCGACACCGCCGGAGCCCGATGCACCGAACCCGCCCAAGCGCGCCGAAGAGCTCTATTTCGACAGCGCGCCCTTACCCGGTGTAGACATGTCGCAGACGTCGGATCGCGGTCTGCATCGCTGACACTTTTCATTCTTTGATTCACAAGGAAATCCAATGAGCCTGAACCAGGTCCCTCCGGGGGACAAGCTCCCCGAAGAATTCAATGTCGTGATTGAAATTCCCATGAACGCGGATCCGGTCAAATACGAAGTCGACGAGGCCAGCGGCGCCGTGTTCGTCGACCGCTTCATGCTGACGGCCATGCATTATCCATGCAATTACGGCTATATACCGCAAACCCTGTCCGAGGACGGCGATCCGGTCGACGTCCTGGTATTGTCGCCGTTTCCAGTGCAAGTGGGCACGGTCATTCCTTGCCGTGCATTGGGCGTGATGAACATGGAAGATGAAGCGGGCCTGGATGCGAAGCTGCTTGCCTGTCCAACAGACAAACTGTATCCGCCGTATCGGCACCTGCGCTCAACGGACGACCTGCCGTCCGAAGAGTTGGCGCGAATCCGGCATTTTTTCGAGCATTACAAGGATCTCGAAAAGGGCAAATGGGTGAAGGTCCAGGGCTGGTCCGGGCTCGAGGCGGCCAAGGAAGAAATCATGGCTTCGGTCAGGCGCTTTGCGGGCGGTTCGTCCAATTGAGCGCGTTCGTCATGACGCCGCCTGGTGATCCGGCCGTTCCTTCGGTACCTGTCCATACCCTGGCCATCGCCGCCTCCGGGGCGCGCTTTCCGGTGCGCCGCATCTACTGTGTAGGCCGCAATTACGCGGACCACGCCCGTGAAATGGGGGCGTCGGGGCGCGAGTTGCCGTTTTTCTTTGCCAAGCCAGCCGATGCAGCATTCAGCGTGCCCGAAGGCGCCTGCGGCGATCTGCCATACCCGCCAGCCACCGCAGATCTGCACCACGAGGTCGAACTGGTCGTTGCATTGGCCTCGGGGGGGCGCAACCTCTCGCCAGAGCAGGCGGCTCAGACGCCTTGGGGATACGCGATCGGGCTGGACATGACGCGCCGAGATCTCCAGGCCGCCGCGAAAAAAGCCGGCAGGCCCTGGGAAACGGCAAAAGCCTTCGATTTCAGCGCGCCGATGGGGCCTTTGCACCCAGTGCGGGCGGTGGGGGCCCTGTCGTCCGGTGCGATCGAGCTGTGGGTCAACGGCCAGTTGCGCCAATCGGGGGATCTCGCCGACATGATCTGGTCGGTGCCCGAAGCCATCGCCTATCTCTCGACGCTGTTCGAGTTGCGGGCGGGTGATCTGCTGTTTACCGGAACGCCGGCGGGCGTCGGTGCCGTCCAGGTGGGCGACCGGCTCGAGGCCCGCATCGAACGGCTCGGCATGCTGCGGTTACAGGTAGTCTAGCGGCTGTATCCAACCCAAAACCGGCCCCGATGCGTGCATCGGGGTTTTTTTATCCGTTTCGGGTTCCGCGAATAGCCGTGGATTCTGTGCTGCGGGACACTGGGCTCCCGTCCTGTCCAATCGGAGCCCGCCATGAAAATCCCCGATCCCCTTGCGTTCATCCGGCATCCCGTCGCAGGCCAGCCAAACGTGCGGCGTGCCCGGTCCGCGGGCCAGGCCATGGTCGAATATGTGATTGTGGTCGCGCTGGTGGCAGTCGCCGCGATTGCCGTGTACCAGCTCTTCGGCCAGGTGATACGGGCACAGACCGCGGCGATGGCCCGAGAAATCGCCGGGGAAGACGGTTCGGAACAATCCCGCATGGCGCAGTCTGCCGCAGACGCGGCGGCGGCACAGGCGGCCGCCAAGTCGCTCAAGTCATTTACCGGCAATGCAGATGCGGCTCAATGATGGGCGGGGCGGCCTCACCGGCTGGCCAGCGGCCGCAAGCGCGCGCCGCCAGAAAGGGCAGGTGCTGGCGTTGGGGCTGTTGTTGGCCGCCATTGTGGGTCTGGCCTGGGTCAGCCGGTTTTCAATGGGGCAGCTCCTGGGTGAAAAAACCCGCCTCATCCACGGGCTCGATGCGGCCGCCTACAGCGGGGCGCTGGTGCAGGCGCGCACCCTCAATTTCCTGTCCTATCTACACCGTGCTCAATGGGCACACCAGCTGGCCATGGCCCACCTGGTCACGCTGGGCAGCTGGGCGCATTTCGGTGGCATGGAGGCCCGACGCCTTGCACAGGGCAACCCGCCGGCTCATCTGATCGGCCTCGAATTCGGACCCGCGCATGGGCAGGCCTACCTGGCGGCCGCGCAGGCGGTCGGGCTCGAGCAGCAGGCGCGCCAGGGCAGTGCATTGCGCCAGGCCTACGCGGCTCATGAAACCTTTGTGCATGACACGACTCAGGCGTTGGCGGCGGTGCTGGTACAGGCGCTGCCCGACCGCCGGATGGCGATGATGCAGGCGGTCATGGCGGCCCATTACCCTGAAGACGGCACGCTGTCCTGGCAACTTGAAATCCTGCACGACGATTGGCCCGGTTTCGTCCAGCGCCAGCCGCCCGATGCGGCCATGGTTGCATGGCTCACGTCGCTGGCGGCCCCCTACCGGTTCCTGGGCCCCAGGCAATATACCGCGCGCAATCCATGGCCTGTCAGCGGACGCTGCCCGTCGCGGCGCCATGAACTGCGGCGTCGGGGCGAAACCCGGATAGACACCGCAGGGCGCTGGCAGGCGGGCGACACCCAATCCTTTCATGCCCTGCGCTCCAACCGCTGGATCGGCTGTTACTACCGCGAATACGCCATGGGTTGGGCCTGGCTCCCCGCCCATGACGGGCAGGTACTGGCTGAAGACCATGTCCAGAATCCGCCTGACGCTTTTGCCGATCAGGCTTTCTGGCGCTGGGTTCAGGCTGCCGCCGGCTGGGATCTGGCGGGCGGGCAGGCCAATCCCCTGGCCAATTCATACGCCGTGCGCGATCGGCAGGTGTGGGGCGGGCGCGGGTTGGCTGCTCATCAGGATATCCAGGCGTCTTTCGGGCATCAGGGTCAGGCCCGGTTCGTGGTGCGGGCACAGCGTACCGGGCCGCAAGGCCGACGCGTAAGGGCCCGCAGCGCGGCGGAAAGCCATTTTTCAAGGCCACATATCCGCCTGGATGGTCGGCGTGAAACCCCCAACCTGTTTCATCCGTACTGGCTGGCCCGCCTCGCGTCGGGGCTCGATGAGCCGGCAGGGGAATGACATGGGCTGTCAAGCACAAGCGGGCCAGGCGCTGATCGAAGCGTTGCTGGTATTGGGCGGGTTGGGTTCGTTCTGGATTGCGATCGGCTGGCTGGGCCAGTTGCAGGATATCCGCCAGCAGCTTGATCACGCCAGCCGGCATGCCGCTTTTGCCCATGCCTATCAAGGGCTCGAGCCTCTCATGATCGACTTGCAGGTGCAACAGGATCTGTCTGGCCCCGGCAACCGCTGGCAAGGCCGGGATGGCCAGGCACGGGCGGCTGGCGCACCCCGGGTCAGTCTCGACCAGGTCGAGACACCGCCCTTTGCGCAGATCGGTGATCCCCTGCCGATCGCCGCTGCGTTGCGGGCCGAGTTGCAGCTGGGCGATGCGCTGCCCTGGCGGGCACACGTTTCACTCACCACGCGCGGCCTACCAACGGCGACGGGCACCTTGCGCGATTTCGATCAACTGGGTTTGTCCCTGCACCGTCATACAGCCATTGCTGCGGGTTCTGGGGCCGCGCATTCCGATGCGGCGGTGCAAGACACGTTGGGGCGCAGTGCAGCCGCCTGGCGAAGCATGGCGGAGCCATCCCGGGGGGCCGGGCAGGCGGTCAGCCAGCGCATGGCTGGGGTCGATCAGGCCTGGGGGCGCGCGCAACCAGACTGGGACTGGCTGTCATCCTGGGTCGGGCGGATTCCCGCCCGCTATCTCGAGGACACACCATGAACCGCGCCTTGTTGAACCGCCTGCATCGCCTGATGTACTGGCTGGTCATGCTGCCGCTCGTATTCGGGCTCCAGGTCGGCGCCAGCCGGGCGGGCACGTTCTCTTGGGACGACACTGGTTTGCCTACAGGGCCCGATTGGGCGTGGGCCGACCCCGAACGCTTCGACTGGCCGGCCGCATCGCTCGACGTGCGGCCTTTCAAGGCCGCGCACGGCATACCTGCGGTTGTGGACGCGCTCGCGGCACGCCTGGGTCGGCGCTTCGATCGGATGCAATTTTCCATCGAAGGTCTGCAGCTGTCCGGCCTTTGGCAGGGTCAACACTGGCTCGTTCGCCTGCAACCCACTGCATCGGGCACCTACGGGGTGCTGTCGGTCCTTTCTCCCAGGCCTGTTCAGCCTGCAATGCAGAGCCTGTCAACGCTTGCGCCACCGGTTTGCTCGCGGGTACTCAGCATGTCCACTCGGGCTTCTGCGGGCCGGGAGCAACTGATGATCTATCGCTGCCCAATAGGCGCCCGCCCTCTCGTCATGCAGGTCCACCAGAGCCTGCAGGCGCAGGGTTGGCAGCGGTCCGTGCCCAGGCGCGCGAAGGCAGCGGATACCCCAGATGCGGACATCGATGACCCCCGCTTCTCGACAGACTGGCTGCTTCCACGGTTCAACGCGGTTCTCAACGTGCTCGTTCGCAGACTCGGCAAAGAAACGGCATTGGTATTTTGGCTGCGTCCCGAGGGCTCATGAACATGCGGCTTGCACTTCCGTCGCGCCCTGTATTCCTGGGCATTTTGGCGGCCTTCTGCGGATTGCTGGCCGCCGTGTTGCTGGGTCAGCATGTGCGCGAGCGGGTCCAGGCCATCGAGCGGCAGGCGCGTCTCGAAATGGTCGAGCGCATTGTCGCGGCCCGCGACATGCTGGCCGGCACCCGGCTCGAACCAGCCGATCTCGCAGTGCGCGCGTTCCCGGTCCGCTGGGCGGGCAGCGATACTCTGCCAGCCGCGCGCCATCTCGAACTGCAGGGCAGGGTGCTGACGGCAGACGTGCAGGCGGGCAATCCGCTCCTGCTCGCGCATGTGCGGCCGCCGTCCGAGGCATTCTCCGAGCAGCTGGCGCCCGGACGGCGCGCTGTGACACTGCCGGTGGATCAGGTCAATTCT
Source organism: Castellaniella sp. (assembly GCF_041675725.1). Classification (GTDB taxonomy): domain Bacteria; phylum Pseudomonadota; class Gammaproteobacteria; order Burkholderiales; family Burkholderiaceae_B; genus Castellaniella. The sequence continues at coordinate 32,315 of NZ_JBAYTI010000002.1, forward strand.
TTGTCTGGCCTGCTGCAACCCGGCGACCTGATCGATCTCTATGTTTCGTTCGACCACCAACGCAAGCGCCTTACGACACCCTTGCTGCAAGGGGTGCAAGTTCTGGCTACGGGCCATGAAACCCAGGTTTCCGGGCAGCCGGAGGCGGTGGCTTACAGCACGATCACGCTCGATGCGGCACCAGAGGATGTGATCAAGCTGGTGGCCGCCCGTCAGGCCGGCTCCCTGACCGCGATTCTTCGGCACCCGGGCGATGCACAAGCCAACCGGCTGGCCGCTCGCGGAGATCTTGCTTCGCTGTTGGGGGTGGCCAATCCGCCGCCGCAGCCGGCGCGCAAGGCGGTCATTCTGTATGGCTCGTCAGGGGCACGGGGTTTGCCTGCCTGGGCCCGAACCGAAAGGCCGGTAGCCCGCCCCGGTAGCGGTTGGTTCGACATGCCCGCCGATCTGCAACTGAGCACCGCGTGGCAGCGCAGCGGTGTCGCGGCGGATCCCTCGGCCGATGGCCCTGGCGCCCAGGATACAGATCTCTATCCCCAGGCGAACGCCGGTGCCTGGCCGCAGTTGCAAGGGCCGTTCGATCAGCGCCTGCCCGCCATCGATCCGGCCGGTCCGGATGAGGAGGAATTTCCATGAGCATCCAAGTGTGCGCCCGAATCGGCTGCTGCTGCACCGTGGTGATGGCATGGCTGCTGCTGCTCCCGGCGGTCATGGCGGCGCAGGCCGTTCCTGAAACCGCGCTGGCGCTGCAAGTGGGGGAGGTGCGCGTATTGGGCATACCTGGCGTTGCCCGGGTCGCGGTGGGCGATGGCAAGATTCTCAATGCAGTCAGTACGGATGACCGTGAAGTGATTCTATTTGCGCGCAACATGGGGTTTACCACCTTGCACGTCTGGACGGCCGATGGCAAGGTGCAGCGCTATGCCGTCGAGGTGGCGCCGGAAGGCGCCCGCCAGCTTCAGGACGAGTTGCGCAGCCTGGTCGAGCGCATTCCGGGTGTCCGGGTATCCGTGTTGGGTGAAAAGCTGGTCGTCGAAGGCGATGAGCTGTCCGATAGCGATCGGCAGCGGCTGTCCGAGCTGGGGCGCCGCTATCCACAATTGCTGGATTTCACTGGCACCATGGGTTGGGACCAAATGGTCCTGCTGGACGTACAGGTAGTGGAAGTCCCCAGAACCCTGCTGCGTGAGCTGGGCGTGCGCTGGGAATCGCACAGTGGCGGCGGCGCCACCGTCGGCCTGGGGCTCGACGGCGGATCGCGGCGCTTTGCCGACCGACCCGGCCAGAGCGTACTGCCCCTGCCGTTTCCTGCGGCACCCGCGGCGGGGTACTACGGCATCAACGCACTGTTTGCCTCGCGCATCGACCTGCTGGCCCAGGAGGGTCAGGCCTTGGTCCTCGCGCAGCCCCAGCTGCTTGCGCGCAGTGGCGCGACCGCAGAGTTTCTCGCCGGCGGCGAGGTTCCCTACAGTACGACAGACCACAATGGCAATACCCAGACCTCATTCAAATCCTATGGGGTGTCCTTGCGCATCACACCTTCCATTGAACGCAATGGGGCCGTGCGTTCGCGTATCGAGGTCGAGGTCAGCTCGATCGACTCTTCGCTCTCGGTGCCGGGCGGGCCATCACTGAAGACCCGGCGCACGGCCACGGAATTCAACGTCCGTTCGGGGCAAACGCTGGTGTTGGCCGGGTTCTTGTCCCGCGACCAGTCCCGCAATGTGGACAAGCTGCCAGGCCTGGGCGATGTGCCGCTGGTGGGTTCGCTTTTTCGGTCGGTTCGCAGCCAGCGCCAGGAAACCGAATTGGTGATACTGGTCACCCCGCATGTGGTAATGGCCGATCATCCCGATCTGGGCGAGCGGGTGCAGCGTGCCATCGGCATCGTGAAACAGGGTTTCAGCGAAGAACCCACGCTGATCAATCCCATCCGCGGCGCGCGGCCCGCCCCGCCTTCAAGCACCCAGCAGCGCTGGAATCCCCGGGCGCCCGGCCCAGGCTCGCAATGGCGGGCGGTCCCGCCCATCGGGATGCGCTGAAATGAGATCGGTCAAGCTGCAATTATCCTTTGAAGACGGGCGCCAACTGCAGGCGCAGCATGCGCTGCCCCTGCTGATCGGGCGCGAGTCAGGGTGTGCGCTGGTTCTGCGAGGCTGGCGTGTGGCGCGCCACCATGCCCGCCTGGTGGATCGCCAGGGCGAGATCTGGGTCGAAGACCTCGGGTCGCTGGGCGGCACGTTCGTCAACGGCACCCGGGTGGCCACCCATGGCCCTTTGCGCCCCACCGACGAGTTGCTGATCGGCCCATGCCTGATCCGCCTTCTTGCCGCCGAGGGGCCGGCCGGCGGCGAGGATTCGTCCGAGCATCCACCGCCCTGCGAATCGGGTACGAACCTGGCTGATGCGCCATCTCATGCCGACGCGGGGCCGTCTGAAACCGTTTCGGTCATGGCGTGGTCCGCCGAGGACAAGGCGATGCGGCAGCATTTGCACGACGAGCTGATCGCCGCCCTGCAGCTGCGCCGCCATGATATCAGCCACATGAGTCACGATGCCCTGCGGGCCGAAGCCACGGCGGTTCTGCACCAGCTGTTGTCGGGCCAGCCGCACCCGGCCACTGGTGTCGAGCGTGATGCGCTGGTCCGGGCGTTGGTCGATGAAGCCGTCGGCCTGGGCCCCCTCGAGCCCTTGCTCGCTGATCCCGATGTTTCCGAAATCATGGTCAATCGGCACGACGAGGTCTTTGTCGAGCGCGCCGGGCGCCTGCTGCGCGCCAGCGCCTGCTTCAGCAGCGAACAAGCCGTGCTCGGGATCATCGAGCGTATCGTCACGCCGCTGGGAAGACGCATCGATGACAGTTCGCCCATGGTGGATGCCCGCCTGCGCGATGGCTCCCGAGTCAATGCCGTGATTTCCCCGATCGCACTGCGGGGAGCCAGCCTGACTATCCGAAAATTTCCGCTGCGTCGCCTGGCCATGCAAGACCTCCTGGACGCCGGTACCCTGGATCAGGCGATGGCAAGCTTCCTGACGCTCTGTGTCCGGCACCGCAAGAACATCGTCGTATCCGGCGGAACCGGTTCTGGAAAAACCAGCTTGCTCAACATACTGTCCAATGCCATCCCGGCCGGCGAACGTATCCTGACGATCGAGGATGCCGCCGAGCTGCGCCTGAATCATGGGCATCTGGTCAGCCTGGAGGCCAGGCCGCCCAATCTCGAAGGGCGGGGCCGGGTCGAAATTCGGGATCTGGTGCGCAATGCGCTGCGCATGCGCCCCGACCGGATCGTGGTCGGAGAATGCCGCGGCGCCGAAGCCTTCGACATGCTGGCCGCCATGAATACAGGGCATGAGGGCTCGTTGACCACCTTGCATGCAAACAGCCCGCGCGATGCCCTGGGGCGCCTGGAGACGATGATCCTGATGGCCGGGATGGATTTGCCCCTGGCCGCCATTCGCGAGCATATCGCAGCCAGTATCGATATGCTGGTTCAGCTCGTGCGGGTCGCGGATGGCCGCCGGTTGATCAGCGCCATCGTGCAGGTCACCGGCATGGAGGCCGGCCGCATTCAGCTGCAGGATATCTATCTGGGCAAACCGGGGCCGCCGGCTGTGTTTTCTGGCTGTGGCCTGTTGCCACGGGGTTTCGAAGACATCCAGGCGCTCGATCCAGCACTTTTCACGGGGCATACCGTGTGTCCCGCGCCAACGGCTGCCGGCGCACCGCCGCGTTTCGGAGGTTAGCATGTGGTGGTTGATGTGGCTGCCTGCAGGGCTCTGTCTGGCGATCGGGGCCTGGCTGCTGATGAACCAGGCCGAGCGCCGTTGGCAGGCCTACAGACAGCGTGTGGATGAGGAAACCCGGCATACGCTCGATGCCTCGTTTCTGTTTATCGATCCACGTCGGGTGTGGCTGGCCTTCATGGGGCTGTTGGCGGTACTGGCCGTCGTATTTGCCTGGGTCGTGGGCCGCTGGTGGGGCGTATGGCCTGTATTCGTCGCACTGGCGATCCTGCCCAGGCTCATCCTGCAACAGTTCGGGCGTCGCCGGGTCGAGCGCTTCGATGCTCAACTGCCCCACATGATCCTGGCGCTTGCGGGGGCGCTGCGTGCCGGATCGGGTCTGCAGCCGGCACTGCAGCATCTGGCGGCGCAATCGCCCGTACCCCTGTCCCAAGAACTGGGCCTGATGCTGCGTCAGCAGCGCCTGGGCATGAGCCTGGAATCCTCACTCGACGCTTTGCGTACTCGAATGCCGACCGAGTCCTGCGCACTGTTCGTATCAGCGGTCGGGATCGCCTTGCGCACGGGCGGCAACCTGGCTGACACGCTCGAGAGCATGGCGACGACATTGCGCATGCGCCAGCATTGGATCGGGCGTGTCCGCGCGCTGACGGCACAGGGCCGCCTGCAAAGTCACATCATGCTGGGTTTGCCGGTCCTGCTGGTGATCGTGCTGGCTCGGCTCGAGCCCGACGCCATGTCTCTGCTGTGGACCACTTGGTATGGGTGGTTCGTCCTGTCGGCGCTCATCGTACTGGATCTGATCGGCATGTTCTGGATCCGGCGCATCACGCGCATCGACATCTGAGCACCCCATGCTCTGGGCCAGCCTCGCCTTCACCGCGCTTGCCATGGGCCTGGGGCTCTGGCTGCTGGGGCGGCCATGGGCGAACCTGCCGGTTTGCGAAACGCAGCCTGCGGCCCCGCCATGGTGGCCATGGATCGTGGCTCTGGAACCCTGGTGCCGCCCGTGGGTCACCTGGAAGATGCGCCTGCATTTGCGCCAGTGGGGGCCTCGCGCCGGCCTCGATGAGCGCTGGAATCCGGCCCGATGGCTGGCGGCGCGTTTGCTGTGCTTGCTGGGGGCTGGCATGGCGGCGCTGCTGCTGGCGGCGTGGCTGGACGCACCGGCCCGGGCGTGTGGCCTGGGCGGCATCGTGGCCGCCACCAGTGGCTATTTCTGGCCCGAATGGCGAATGCGCCGGCAGATCGCCGCGCGCCGCCTGGCCATGCAGCGCGAGCTGCCCTTCCTGCTGGATCTCCTGTCGTTGTGTGTCGAGGCGGGCCAGGGCCTGTCCGCCGCGTTGCAACAGGTCGCCGGGCAGGCGCCTGAAGGCCTGTTGCGTGCCAGTCTGTTTGCGGCCGTCCGCCTGGAGCGCACCGGGGTAAGCCGTGCCGAGTGGCTCCAGCGCTGGGCCGAGGACACCGATGTACAAGGCGTGCGCAATCTGGTCTTTGCGCTGCTTCAGGCTGATCGGCTTGGCATGAGTCTGGGCCCGCTACTGAAAGCGCAGGCCGAGCACCAGCGCAGCGAACGCTTTCAGCGCGCCGAGAAACTCGCGCTGGAAGCACCCGTGAAGATACTGTTTCCGATGGTTCTATGCATTTTTCCCTGCACTTTCCTGGTCATTGCGTTCCCCGTCATCGTCAAATTTCTGGGGCTCAGTCCGTGATCGGGCGGCACCGGGGTCTGGGCCCGCAGGAGGTGGCTTGCTGGCTGGGTAGCCAACAGCCCATGACTTTGGTTGCGGCGCGGGGTTTCAAAGCCCGTTGGCTGGGGTTGGCCGCTTGGTCAACATGGGGGAACAGCCCGCGTGGCCTGTTGTTCATGTCATGCAATGCGATCCATACATGGGCCCTGGCCAACCCCATCGATGTCCTGTTTCTGGGGCCTGCGGGCGCGGTGCTGAGCCAGCATGAATCCTTGCGGCCGTGGCGGTGGGCTGGGTGCGTCCGCGCGTCCGCCGTGCTCGAGCTGCCGGCCGGGTATTGTCGGATGCCTGGTTGGCAGGCTCAGCTTGCCGAGGCCTGGTCTCGGATCGACGCCCCCTGATTGCTTTCAAAAATACTACGGTAAATGGGGTAAAAACTACAGTAAAGCAGTGCGGTGATCAGGATGTCGAGTGGCAGGATGACCCAGGCCAGGGTCGAGTCGCTCATGCCGGATGCTGCCAGCAGGCCGATGAATTCGTGCAATCCTAGGTAAGCTGCGACCCACGTGACGATGTACAGCAGGATGGCTCCTTTATTGCGCCAGCACGCGACCATCGAGTAGAACAGCGCCCGGCGCAGCGGCAGAGCGTGCCAGCCCACGAGCGCCGGCGCGTGCCAGAACAGGGCCGAAAGGAACAGATAGATCAGGCCAAACAGCATCAACGGCGCCCACATGGCCTGAGCCAGGGCCTGCAGGTCGGGCGTTTCCTGCAAATCGATCAGGTCGACCAGGGTGTCCATGAACGGCAGCAGCGCTACGAACGCCGCGACGAAGGAGCATACCAGCCAGGCCCAGCCCAGCCTGAGCAAACCGCGCAGAACGCCCGGTGTCTTCAGCGGCAGGAACCACATGCCCGGCAGAATGCGGCGATCGTTGGCCAGATGTTTGCCGGCGCAGAGTGTCAGGTACGTGAGCGTCGGCGTCAGCGTTACAAGAATCGCCTGGCCAATGACCGGAAACAGGGCGCCCGCATTGATGAACAGGCTGGTGAGCACGCTCCAGAACAGCATGGCCACGGGTTGGCGTCTGAACAGCGCATAACCTTGCTGGATCCAGAACCAGCCGGCGCGGGTCGGCAGGATGGCGGCTTGCAATGGTTTCATGGTTGGGGCAAGGCAGGGGCGGGGCGCGTGCTGCGCAGCCGCAGGATGCGCTCGAAGTGGCGCGGGTCGTGCGGTTTGAGCGTTTGGGCAGGGCGCGGCAGATAATAGTCGTGCAGGCGCGACACCCAGAACCGGAGCGCAGCGGCCCGCAGCATGGTCGGCCATGCCGCCGCTTCCTCGGGGCTGAATGGACGCACCGCGTGATAGGCCTCGAGCCATGCCTGCAGGCGCGTGCGGATGAAGCGCCCGGTCGGGCGCTGAATGCACCAGTCGTTCACACTGACGGCGACATCGAACAACCACGTATCGCAACCGGCAAAATAAAAATCGATGAAACCACCCATGCGGGGCGATTCCCAGGTGCCATCGAACAGGACATTGTCGCGAAAAAGATCGCAGTGCGCCGGCCCCGACGGCAATTTCGCATACAGGGCACTGGCGGCAAATACCGCCTGCTCGGCCAGCGATTCGTGCAGCAGGGTCTGTTGTGCGGGATTCAGAAACGCCTGTATCACGGGCGCGGTCGCCTGCCACCACGCCAGGCCACGCAGATTGGGTTGATGGATGGGGAAATCCTGTGCAGCCAGATGGGCTTGGGCCAGGGTTCGACCTGCGAGTGCGCAATGCTGGGGCCCGGGCTCGGGTTCATACCCCCCCGAGAGACGGGTGACGATCACCGCCGGTTTGCCGCATACCCTGCTGAGGCGGGCGCCGTCGTATCGGGTCTGGGGTTGTGGGACCGGCACGCCGGCCAGCGCCAGGTGGTGCATCAGCTCGATATAGAAAGGCAGCTGCTCAGCCGTCAGCACTTCGAACAGCGTCAGTACGAAGGCACCGCGTTCAGTGTCGAGGAAGTAGTTGGTATTTTCGATGCCGGCGGCGATGCCGCGCAGGGCCACCAGCCTGCCCAGATCGTACTCGAGCAGCAGCGTACAGGCATCGTCGTTGCTGACAGGGGTGAAAACGGCCATGGATGAGGAAAGCGGGCAGGTGCCGCAGCGGATTGACGAGAGGGAATCTGCCTGGCGTCAATGACGCGCCGACAAACCAGGAATGGAAGATTTTAGTCCAAATGACCAGCGGGGTCGCTGCGGCCCTGGTCGGGATGGTCCAGGGTAGAATGAGGCTTTGCTGAAAATACCATCGACGGCCTGTGTCTACTCTTGCCCGACGCGCAACGCCGGATCCTGTGCGCCCTGGGGCCTGGCGGCTTTGCGTGGCACCCATGATCGACGTAACCGACCGCCATTGCCGCTACTTTCATCGCCAGCTGGCGCCCACCGCGCGGCTCTATACCGAGATGGTCACCACGGGCGCTCTGCTGTACGGCCAGGCGTCACGGCACCTGGATTTCGATCCGGCCGAGCATCCCGTGGCCCTGCAATTGGGGGGCAGCGATCCATATGATCTCGCGCGGGCTGCCCGATTGGGGGCCCAGTGGGGGTACGATGAAATCAACCTGAATTGTGGTTGCCCGTCGGATCGGGTCCAGCAGGGCGCATTCGGCGCCTGTCTCATGGCCGAACCCCTGAAAGTGGCCGATTGCGTGCGGGCGATGCAAGACGCCACCAGCCTGCCCGTTACCGTGAAGCATCGCTTGGGGCTGGATCACGAAGAATCCTATGATTTTGTACGTGATTTCGTCGGTATCCTGTACGAAGCCGGTTGCCGGGTGTTCATCGTGCACGCGCGCAATGCCATCTTGCGGGGCCTCTCGCCCCGGGAAAACCGCCAGATCCCGCCGCTGCGCCCGCAGTACGCCCATCGGCTGAAGGCCGATTTCCCCGATGCGGTCATCGTTCTGAATGGGGGGCTGGCTGACGTGGCCAGTTGTCTGCATTGGCTCGAACAACTCGATGGGGTCATGCTGGGCCGGGCCGCATGGCATCACCCGGATGTGCTCTCACAGTTGCATCAGGCGCTCGAGCCCCACAGCCCCCTGCCAGCCCGCGAAGAAATCCTTGAGACCCTGTTGCCCTACTTGGCCCGGCATCATGCCCAAGGGGTGCCCATGCCCATTCTGGTGCGCGGCTTGCTGGGCTGGCACGCGGGCACCAAGGGCGCCCGCAAGTGGCGGCGCATGCTGTCCGACCCCGCGATACTGAACCGCCTGGGCCCCCAAGCGGTGCGCCACGCCTGGCGGGCCCTTCAACCCGGTCTTATGGCACGGGCGGGCGGGCTGGCGTCATCTGCCGGCCAGTCGCGTATGTAGGCCTTGAGCATGTCGTTTTCGAACTTCTGGGCTTCGACCAATGCGCGCGCCATGTCGTAAAAGGAAATTACCCCCATCAGGGTGGGGCCATCCATGACGGGAATGTAGCGCGCATGCTTGTCGAGCATCAGGCGCTGGACTTCATGTGCATCGGTGTTGGGCGTAACGCTGACCGGTGCGTCGTCCATGATGCTGCGTACGGTGAAGTCATCTGTTTGCCCGTGATGGGCGTCGAGGTGGCGGATGATCTCACGGAAGGTGAGCATGCCGGCCAGCTGCCCGTGATCCATGATGACCAGCGAACCGATGTCGAACTGGCTCATGGTCGCCAGGGCGCTGCGCACCGGCATATCGGGCGTGCCGGTATATAAGGCATTGCCCTTGACGCGCAGGATTTCATTGACTTTCAGCATGGCGGGCTCCTGGATGCGTGATCGACACGTGTTGCTATTGTGCCTGATCGGTTCGTTTTTCGACAGATGCCGAAGTGAACAGGGGATCCAGCAGCGGGGCTTCACCCCGTAAAGCGTCGGACAGGGCCTGAAGCTGCCACTCTTGAATGCCGGGCTGGCGGGTGTCCAGCAGCAGGCGCTCCACGGCGGGGGTGATGTCCGTGCTGGCTGGATTGCAGGCCAGGACCCAGTGATCTGAATCCGCGACGGGCACGGCGTAGCCCGACTCGCGCAAGGCATTCAGGACCTTGTCCAGATCGTCTGGGTGCAGCTGTAATTGGGCTTCGAGCGAGGCCAGATCCAGCCCCGGCGGATTGCCGTCACGCGCCAGCCAGAGCGCCTGGAGAATATCCAGCGCCCGTAGAATGCCCGCGCCGCGTTGATGCTGAAGACTGCGGCTGCGCAGGCGCAGGGCCGGCAACAGGGACGCCACGGTGGCCCCCATGAGGATCACCAGCCACGACAGGTAGATCCACAACAGAAAAATCGGCAAAGTGGCAAATGCGCCATAAATGACCGTATAGGAGGGGAATTGCGTCAGATACCAGGTGAACGCCCCTTTCATGATGCTCAGGACCACCGTGGCGCCCAGGCCGCCGGCGAGCGCGTCGCGCCATTGCACACGGCAATTGGGCACGAAGACATAGAGGGCGGTGAACCCCAGCACAGAGACCAGGAACGGCACCAGGGTCAGCAGCAACATGAACGTGTCGGGCAGGGCAGCGATGTAACCCAGCGATTCGCGCATCACGACGGCGCTGGCCCACAGGCTGGCGCCAACCAGCAGGGGACCCAGCGAAATGCTGGCCCAGTACACCAGCAGGCGCTGGCGCAGCGGGCGTTGGCGCGCGACCCGCCAGATGTCATTGAATGCCTCGTCGATGGTCATGATGAGCAGAATCGACGTCACCACCAGAAAGGCGCCGCCTACTGCCGTCAGGCCCGACGCCTGGGCGGCAAACTGGTTCAGATAGGTGACGATGGTGTCCGATACCGACGGCGGCAGCAGGCTGTCAGCCAGGAAAGCTTCCAGCGAATGACGAAATTCGCCAAAGAGCGGGAATGCCGTGAACAGCGCCAGCACCACGGCCAGCAGGGGGACGATTGCGAGTACCGTGGTGAAGGTCAGGCTGGATGCCACCTGCGTCAGTTTGCGCCGGGCCGCGAACTCCAGCGTAAACTTCAGGATGTCCAGGATGTGGGTTCGGCGCTCGGCCGACAGCACCGGGCCGGGGAGGCTGAATGTTTTGCGCATATGCGAGCGATTGTGGCATGGAACCTTGAGGCGATGATAGCAGCATGAATCCAGATCCACCTGCGTTTTGGCTGGCGTTGGCGCGCATCAGCCTGTTGGCGCTGATCGTCCTGTGTACGGGCTGGGAGCTCTGGTGGGCGCCTTTGCGCCCCGGGGGGTCGCTGTGGGCGCTCAAGGGGGTGCCGCTGCTCTTTGCCATATCCGGCGTGCTCAAGGGCAAACTGTATACCCTGCAGTGGGTGGCCATGCTCAGCCTGCTCTACCTGATGGAAGGGGCGGTTCGTGCCTGGTCAGACCTGTCCGCGGCATCTGAATACCTGGCCTGGCTTGAAATCGTGTGCGCCTCGGGGCTGTATCTCGGCGCCATTATGGCGGTGCGCCCGGCCAAGCAAGCGGCCCGCCTGCGCCGGAAGGCCTGAAAAGAATGCCATAATATCCCGATCGTTTTGTTCATGGGTCAAGCATGTCCGGCAACGCATTGGGTACTCTGTTTCGCGTCACCAATTTTGGTGAATCGCACGGGCCGGCCATTGGTGCCGTCATCGATGGCTGTCCGCCTGGGATGGCCCTGTCCGAAGCCGACATCCAGGTCCAGCTCGACCGGCGCCGGCCGGGCACTTCCAGGCACGTCACGCAGCGCCAGGAAGCGGATGCGGTGGAAATCCTCTCGGGGGTCTACGAAGGCGTCACTACCGGTACGCCCATCGGGCTCCTGATCCGCAATACGGATGCCCGCAGCCGCGATTACAAGAACATCGCCGACACGTTTCGGCCCGGCCACGCAGACTACACCTACTGGAAAAAATACGGCGTGCGCGACCCACGGGGCGGCGGGCGTTCCTCGGCGCGCCTGACGGCGCCTACCGTCGCGGCAGGCGCCGTCGCCAGAAAATGGCTGCTTGAAAACCACGACGTGGTGATTCGAGGCTACATGAGCCAATTGGGGCCCATCCAAATCCCGTTCGATTCCTGGGAGCCCGTATCGCAAAACCCGTTTTATGCGCCGAACGCGGCGTTGGTGCCCGAGCTCGAGGCGTTCATGGACCAGCTTCGCCGTTCGGGGGATTCGATTGGCGCGCGCATCGAGGTCTGTGCCGAAGGCGTGCCCGCAGGCTGGGGCGAGCCGATCTATGATCGCCTGGATGCCGACATCGCCCATGCAATGATGGGGCTGAACGCCGTCAAGGGGGTATCGCTGGGTTCCGGATTCGACTGCGTGACCTTGCGCGGTTCCGAGCAGGGCGATGAACTTGGCCCCGACGGCTTTTATTCCAACCAGGCCGGCGGTGTGCTGGGCGGGATCTCCTCGGGCCAGCCCCTGCGGGTGTCGCTGGCCATCAAGCCGACCTCCAGCATTCGCATCGAACGGCGCTCGGTCAACCGCAATCACGAACCGGTCATGGTGCAGACGCTGGGGCGTCACGATCCCTGCGTCGGCATTCGCGCCACACCCATTGCCGAGGCCTTGCTGGCCATCGTGCTCATGGACCACGCCCTGCGTCACAGGGGGCAATGCGGATGATGACGCGACGATTGATTCGCCGGCTTGGCTCGATCCTGGCAGTCAGCGGGCTGCTGGCTGCTTGCGCACCGGTGCAGACCACTCGATCGGGCCTGGTGGGCGTGCAGCGTCCACAATACATGACCAGCCTGGTGTCCGAGGCGCAGCTCGAACAGCAGGCCGCCCAGCAGTATGCGCAGGTGCTGGCGCAGGCCCGGGCGCAGGGTGCGCTCGATACGCCCGCCGCGCAAGCCGCGCGCGTGCAGAACATCGCGCGCCGGCTGATCGCCCAGGTGGGCGTCTTTCGGCCCGACGCCGCGGCCTGGAACTGGGAAGTCCATCTGCTGCGTTCGCCCGACGTCAATGCATGGTGCATGCCTGGGGGCAAGATGGCGGTGTACTCGGGGATGATCGACAAGCTCAATCCTACGGATGACGAGCTGGCGGCTGTACTGGGCCATGAGATCGCGCACGCCTTGCGCGAACATGCGCGCGAGCAGGTGTCCCAGCAAATGGCCACTGGCATCGGCCTGTCGGTTCTCGCGGCCGTGACCGGCAGCCAGGCGACAGCCGATCTGGGCAGCACGCTGGCCAACGTGATGTTTACCTTGCCCAACAGCCGTTCCCACGAGACCGAAGCGGATCGCATGGGGGTCGAACTGGCTGCGCGCGCGGGCTACGACCCTCATGCGGCGGTGTCCTTGTGGCAGAAAATGGGGCGGGTCTCGGCGGGCGGGCCACCCGAGATCCTGTCGACCCATCCTTCTTCGCAAAGCCGCATCCAGGATCTCGAGCGCGCTGCGCAACAAGTGATGCCGCTGTACCAGAAGCGTTGATCCCAGGTGGCCCTGGCCCGCGCCGGAAAGAGGGGTACTGCTGATACCAGTATCATCGGTGGTCTTGTCGGCATCGATGATGTTGGCATAATGAACCATTCACGAATTTCGAGTTCACGATCATGTCACAAACACTGTACGACAAGCTTTGGGACGCCCACGTAGTGCATCAGGGGCCCGACGGTACCTGCATTCTCTACATCGATAGGCATCTGGTCCACGAGGTCACCAGCCCCCAGGCCTTCGAAGGCCTGACGCTGGCCGGGCGCAAGCCCTGGCGCGTGGCCGCCAATCTGGCAGTGGCCGATCACAATGTGCCCACGACGGACCGCAGCCAGGGGATCCAGGACCCGATCTCGCGCCTGCAGGTCGAGACGCTGGACGAAAACTGCGAGACCTGGGGCATCACCGAATTCCGCATGGACGATCCGCGCCAAGGCATCGTGCACATCATCGGGCCCGAGCAGGGGGCGACCCTGCCGGGCATGACGGTGGTGTGTGGCGACTCCCACACCAGCACGCACGGCGCGATGGGGGCTCTGGCTTTCGGCATTGGCACCTCAGAGGTCGAGCACGTGCTCGCCACCCAGACCCTGCTCATGAAAAAGAGCCGCAATATGCTGGTCAAGGTCGAGGGCGACCTGCCTTTTGGCTGTACGGCAAAAGACCTGATTCTGTACGTGATCGGCCAGATCGGCACCGCGGGCGGAACAGGCTATGCCATCGAATTCGGTGGCAGCGCCGTGCGCGCGCTCTCCATGGAGGGCCGCATGACCATCTGCAACATGGCCATCGAGGCCGGCGCCCGCTCAGGCATGATCGCGGTGGATCAAACCACCATCGACTATTTCAAGGGCCGCCCGTATGCCCCTGAAGGCGCCTTGTGGGACCAGGCCGTAGCCTACTGGCAGACCCTGCATTCGGACCCGGATGCGGCGTTCGACCGGGTGGTCGAGATCGACGCCGCGCAGATCGAGCCGCAGGTCAGCTGGGGGACGTCGCCCGAAATGGTGACGTCCATCGGTGGGCAGGTACCCGACCCGCAAGGCGCGGACAGCCCGGGACGGCGCAAGGGCATGGAACGGGCCTTGCAGTACATGGCCCTGCAACCGGGCACGGCCATCACCGATATTTTCATCGACAAGGTATTCATTGGTTCTTGCACCAATGCCCGCATCGAAGACCTGCGCGCCGCGGCCGCGGTGATTCGCGGACGGCAGGTGGCGGGCAGCGTGAAGCTCGCCATGGTGGTGCCCGGCTCGGGCCTGGTCAAGGCTCAGGCAGAGCGAGAAGGGCTCGATCGGGTTTTCCTGGATGCGGGGTTCGAATGGCGCGAACCGGGGTGCTCCATGTGCCTGGCCATGAATGCCGACCGGCTCGAACCCGGCGAGCGGTGCGCTTCCACGTCGAACCGCAACTTCGAGGGCCGCCAGGGGCAGGGCGGGCGTACGCACCTGGTCAGCCCGGCCATGGCCGCTGCCGCGGCCGTGGCCGGCCATTTTGTCGATGTACGTTCTTTTTCCCAGGAATGACTATGCAAGCCTTTACCCAGCACCAGGGGCTGGTGGCCCCGCTCGATCGCGAGAATGTCGACACGGATCTCATCATCCCCAAGCAGTTTCTCAAATCGATCAAACGAACCGGATTCGGCCCGAACCTGTTCGACGAATTGCGCTACCTGGACCATGGCGAGCCTGGGATGGACAACGCCAAGCGCCCGCTGAATCCGGATTTTGTGCTCAACCAGCCACGTTACCAGGGGGCTTCCATCCTGCTGTGCCGCCGTAATTTCGGCTGCGGCTCCAGCCGCGAACATGCGCCATGGGCCTTGCAGCAATTTGGTTTTCGGGCATTGATCGCGCCCTCGTACGCGGATATTTTCTTTAACAACAGTTTCAAGAACGGGCTGCTTCCGGTGATTCTGCCCGAGGAGGTCGTCGCGGGTCTGTTCAAGGCGGTCGAAGCCACGCCCGGTTTTCAGCTCACCGTAGACCTGGCTGCCCAGCAGGTGACGGCGCCGGATGGCACCGCGTGGTCGTTCGAAGTCGATGCCTATCGCAAGAAGTCGCTGCTCCAGGGCCTCGATGAAATCGGCCAGACGCTTCTGCACGCCGACGAGATCCGCGCCTTCGAGGCGGCCCGTTTGGCGCGCCACCCCTGGCTCACCAAGGTGGCTTCCTGATGGTTTTCCACCACGACGGCGTGGTGCCTGTCATTGGATGAAACATGACTGCTCGTATCGTTGTATTGCCCGGCGATGGCATCGGGCCTGAAATCGCCGAACAGGCCATGCGGGTGCTCGGGGCCTTGGGCCTCGACCTGGATCTTCAGCAAGCCCCCGTCGGTGGGGCGGCCTATGAAATATCGGGCCATCCGTTGCCCGATAGTACGCTCGAATTGGCGCGCTCCGCCGATGCGATTCTGTTCGGCGCAGTCGGCGACTGGAAATACGACCAGCTCGATCGCGCCCTGAGGCCCGAGCAAGCCGTGCTGGGCCTGCGCAAAGCACTTGGCCTGTTCGCGAATCTGCGGCCCGCCATCCTCTATGAAGAACTGGCCAATGCCTCTTCGCTCAAGCCGGACGTGGTGTCGGGGCTCGACATCCTGATCGTGCGCGAGCTGACGGGGGATATCTATTTTGGCCAGCCGCGCGGCGTGCGCATCCTGGAACATGGGCCGTATGCGGGTCAGAAACAGGGTTATGACACCATGCACTATGCGCAAGGGGAAATCCGCCGCATTGCCCACGTCGCCTTCCAGGCAGCCGCCCGGCGGCAGGGCAGGCTGTGCAGTGTCGACAAATCGAACGTGCTCGAGACGTCCCAGCTGTGGCGCAGCACCGTGATCGACGTGGCCCGCGAATATCCGCAGGTCGAACTCAGCCACATGTACGTCGATAATGCCGCCATGCAGCTGGTGCGCGCACCCAAGGCATTTGACGTGATCGTCACCGGAAACCTGTTCGGTGACATCCTGTCCGACGAGGCTGCCATGCTGACAGGTTCGATTGGCATGCTGCCGTCCGCATCCTTGAACGCAAGCCGACAGGGCCTGTACGAACCGTGCCACGGGTCGGCGCCCGACATCGCGGGCAAGAACCAGGCCAACCCGCTGGCCATGATTCTGTCCGTTGCCATGATGCTGCAATATTCGCTGGACCAGCCCGCGTCAGCCCTGCGCATCGAGCAGGCGGTCAGGCATGTCCTGGCGCAAGGCCTGCGCACGCCCGACCTCTACGAACCGGGTACGACCCGGGTATCCACCACCGAAATGGGCGACGCCGTGCTGAAAGCATTAAAATAGACAGATTCGACGCAATTTCGCTTTTTGTTTCGGGCAGGTTTTCATGGTACAGGCAGTCGGTTTGGTGGGGTGGCGCGGCATGGTGGGTTCCGTACTCATGCAGCGTATGCGCACGGAAAATGATTTCTCGCTATTTGAGCCCGTGTTTTTTTCAACCAGCAACGCCGGCGGCAGGGCACCCGAATGGGCAGACGGGGCGGGTCCCCTACAAGACGCCCACGATATCCCCACGCTCAGGAAACTTCCGATCATCGTGTCCGCCCAAGGGGGCGATTACACGTCGGCCGTGTATCCGGCACTGCGCGCGTCCGGCTGGGATGGTCTGTGGATCGACGCGGCCAGCACGTTGCGCATGAATGACGACGCCGTGATTATGCTGGATCCCGTCAATCGGCCGGTCATCGATGCGGCCATCCAGCGCGGGGTGCGTGATTTCATCGGCGGCAATTGCACGGTCAGCTGTATGCTGATGGGGCTCGCCGGCCTCTTCAAGGCCGATATGGTCGAATGGCTAAGCACCATGACCTACCAGGCGGCTTCCGGGGGCGGGGCGCGCCACATGCGCGAACTCCTGACCCAGTTCGGCATTCTCAATCAGTCGGTGCGCGTTTTGCTCGACGACCCGGCATCGGCCATTCTAGAGATCGACCGCGGCGTTCTCCAGGCGCAGCAGGCCGACACGCTGCCACAAGACAATTTTGGCGTGCCTCTGGGGGGCAGCCTGATACCCTGGATCGACAAGGACCTCGGCAACGGCGTCTCGCGTGAAGAATGGAAGGGCGGGGCCGAGACCAACAAGATCCTGGGGCGCGGCCAGGCCGGGGCGGATCCCATTCCGGTCGACGGCCTGTGTGTACGGATCGGCGCCATGCGCTGCCACAGCCAGGCGCTTACCATCAAGCTGCGTGCCGATTTTCCCCTCGAAGACATCGAAGAGGCGATACGCGGCGGCACCGAATGGGCCCGCTTGATCCCCAACGAAAAAGAGTCCTCGATGCGCGACCTCACACCTGTGGCGGTCACTGGGACACTGTCCATTCCCGTGGGCCGCTTGCGCAAGATGTCCATGGGTCCGCAGTACCTCAGCGCCTTCACCGTAGGTGATCAACTCCTGTGGGGTGCTGCCGAACCACTACGACGCATGTTGCGTATCGCTCTGGGTGAACTCTGAATGAACATCACGGCCCGCCGCCTGTCACGATTTCGTCATCTTTCCACAGGCTGTCTGGCCATCGGGGTGCTGGGCAGCAGCCTGCTGGCCGCCGGGGCAGTCCATGCCGCATCATTTGGCCATGCACGCCTGGCCTCTGCCGCCGGCGAGCCTTTTCTCGTCCTGATCCCGGTATCCGATCTGACGCCGGCCGACGAAGGCGTGCTCTCGGCCCGGCCCGCGCCGGCCGAGCAATGGCTGGCTGCGGGCCTGACTCCCCCCGTATCGCTAGACAGCCTGACGGTCTCGATCGCGCCATCTGCAGCCGGGGAAGGCAGGCGGGTGCTGCGTGTGTCTTCCAAGCTGCCCTTTACGGCCGACCTGGCGGATCTCCTGCTCGACGTGTCGACGGCCAGTGGCCAGCAGCGCTACCAGGTATCGCTGGTGTCTCCCGCACCGGGCAAAGGGGCTGCCGTGGGGCAGGCATCGGGCCCGGGCAATGGTTCGGCCACGACCCGAGCCGGGCAAGTCCGGCCAGAAGCCATCCTGGTGAAGCCGGGTGACAATCTGTTCAAGATCAGTCGCTACAGGGTGCCTCAAGGGGCCTCCATCTACCAGCTTATGATGGCGTTTCAGCGGGTCAACCCGCGCGCCTTCATTCATGACAACGTCAATCTGGTTCGCGCCGGGGCCACGCTGAACATGCCCGATCTGGCAGAGATCCTGTCCATTTCCGATGCCGAAGCCCGGCGCCAGTTCATGGCCCACGTAGCGGCTTTCAAGCGCTTGCGCGGCGCATTGGCCGATTCCGTGCCCAGTATGGCGGCCATCGATCGGGCCATGGCCAGTCAGGCGCAAGCCATCGAGGCGCCCAACAAAGAAACGCCTGCACAGCCACCCGTCGCGACCGTGCCCGACGTACAAGACCGCCTGCGCCTGACCGAACCGGTGCAGTCTCCCGCTCCGGCACCGTCGGGCAGCACGGTGGCAGCCGGGGCTGCAGTGGGGCCTGTTGCAGTGGCTGATGCCGATGCCGTCTCTCGGCCTTCAGTCCTCTCGGATTCCGGCCCTTTGCCGGGCACGGTGGCGCGCAGCGATGCCGCCGCTTCAGCGCAGTCTGCTGCCAGCCGCTTGTCGGATTCGGCCTCTTCGCATGACCAGGCCTCGAACGGCGCAGCATCGGCAGTAGGCAGTCCGGCTGCGAAGGGCATGGATTCCAAGGACGCCATGGCCGCCGCATCGGGTGTCGCGGCTTCTTCATCCGACCGCACGGATGCCGCCAGCACCGCAGTCCAGGCACAGAGCGATGCCACGTCTTCCGTCTCCAGCCCTTCAGGCGCGCCCAGTGCTTCGGCACCCTCCGCGGCAGATACGCCGTCCACCCAGGAACCCGACACTGCCCCAGCGGCCGTGGCCAAAGATTCGGACACCGTCACGGCGCGTCAGCACGCCCTGGAAGAAGCCGAATCCCGTATCAGCCAGCTTGAAGACAATATCAAGAACCTGGATCAGGCGCTCAAGTCGCAGGGTGAGGCGGCCCGCAGTGCCATCGTGCAGGGGGTCGAGGCGCTGGGAAGCTCCCTGGGCCATTTGGCCGACGTGATCGGCGATCCTTCGGATGAATCCTCAAAAGGCTCGGATGCCGCAGACACGGACGTCGCAGATACGGACGTCGCCGGTGCGCAGGCCGCCGATCAGTCAGCCGCCGCCGTTTCCGGTTCCATGGGTGCTGAACCCGATGCAGCCGGTCCGGGGGTCGATGTCGCCGGTACGAAGGCGGACGTCGGTGCGGATACCCATGCGAAGGTGGATGTCGGTGCGGATACCCATGCGAAGGTGGATGTCGGTGCGGATGCCGGCACGAAGGATACCAGCAGTCCGGTTGGCACGATGCAGGCGGCTGACTCAGAGCGTCTCGCGCCCGGCGCGGGTGCCGAGGCCGTAGGTGCCAACGACGGCACGGATGCAAAATCGGCGGGCACGGCGGGGGGGCAGGCCACCAGCGGTGCAGCGCCCACCGTCGGCGAGTCGCAACCGGCGGGTGCCACCGATTCATCGGGCAGTGCCGGCATAACGGGCTCGGCTGCAGGCGCTGCAGCCCCGGCGGCTGCAACGCAGGCCGCAGGCGTGGCGGGCGCCACAGAGGGCGCCACGGGGGTGTCTTCCGGCGCGCCGGGGGGCGGGCCAGAGGGGGCGCAAGGTGGGGGGGCCGGAGCGATCCAGTTGCCCGCGCCAGCCGACTCGTCCTCCAGGGCCGCAGCGGCCACGCCCGGTGCGGCTGTGGCGGAAACGGGATCGTGGTGGCAGCAGCATGCCGTCAAGGTCGTATCGGGCATCCTGGCGCTGCTGGTTCTGATCATTGCCTGGGTACTGCGCCGGGCCAGCAAGGCGCGCGAGGCGGCGGCCCTGCGTTCGAGCGAAACGCATGCCATGGTCAGTGAGAAAATCCGCGACATCGACCTCGATCTCAAATAGGGCAGGGTCCCCGTGGCGCGCATCGCTCTGGGCTTGTCCTATCAGGGCACCGGTTGGCACGGATGGCAGACCCAGCCCGATCACAGGGGCGTACAAGATGCCGTAGAGACGGCATTACAGCGTTTTCTTGGGGGTGCCCGCTGCCCGACCGTCTGCGCGGGGCGCACGGATTCGGGCGTGCACGCGCTGCAGCAGGTGATCCACGTGGACGTCGAGGCCGAGCGCCGGATGGAATCCTGGGTGCGCGGGCTCAATGCCTTGCTGCCCGACTCCGTGGCCGTGCATTGGGCCCATCCGGTTCAGGCGCACTTCCACGCCCGCTTCGCCGCCCGCAGCCGGACCTATCTGTATCTGCTCAACAGTGCCGCGGTTCGTTCGCCCCTGATGCGTGGACGCGCCGGTTGGGTGCATGACGCGCTCGACGCTGCGGCCATGCGCAGGGCGGGCCAGTACCTGGTGGGCGAGCACGATTTCAGTGCGTTCCGTTCGGCCGAATGTCAAGCCGCCAGCCCGGTGCGTACGCTACAGGCCCTGGTGATTTACGATCGGCCCGGTTGGCTTTTGTTCGAGTTCCGTGCCAACGCCTTCCTGCACCACATGGTGCGTAACCTGATGGGCGCGCTGCTCATGGTGGGACGTGGGCGTCGACCGCCGGATTGGGTGGCGGATCTGCTCGAACAGCGCGACCGCCGCCTCGCGGCGCCGACTTTCATGCCCGATGGCCTGTATCTGGCGCACGTCGGTTACCCGGCGCACCCTGATCTGCCGCTGCTGGCCCCCATGCAGGCCCTGGCGCGTCACGTCGCCCTGCATTTTTGAGCATACTCGGGGGATTACCGAGGCCAGCTCACGACCGCTTCGTATAGAATTGAGCGGTTTATTCGAACAGGGTGCCAAAAGCGCCTGGCCGTTTCGCCGGAAACAACATGAAACTCCTACTCCTGTGGTCCCGCTGGGTGGATGCACTCAATACGCTGGTGGGGCGGGCCGTGACCTGGCTGGTTCTGGTGGTAGTGCTGGTCAGCGCCGGCAATGCGGTGTTTCGCAAGTTCCTGAGCCTGAGCTCCAATGCCTGGCTCGAGCTGCAGTGGTATCTGTTCGGTGCCATTTTCCTGCTGGCCGCAGGGTACACGTTCCTGCGCAATGAACACGTGCGGGTCGACGTGCTGTCTCAGAAATTGTCGGAACGAACACAGGTCGGCATCGAGATCTTCGGTGTCGTATTCTTTTTGCTGCCCGCCGCCAGCCTGGTCTTTTGGCTGTCCATCCCCTATTTCTGGCTGTCTTTCGAGTTGCAGGAGCTTTCTTCAAATACGGCCGGCCTGATTCGCTGGCCTGCCAAGCTGCTGATACCCGTCGGGTTCTTCCTGCTCATCCTGGCGGGCCTGTCGCATCTCATCAAGTGCGTCGGCTTCCTGCGCGGGCAGTGCCCCAATCCCATGAAAATATCCGACCGCAAAACCGACGAGGAAGCATTGGTCGAAGATTTACTGGCCCAACAGCAGCGCGCCACCCACGGTCAAGGGCACTGAGCCATGGAATTCATCGTCGGCAATCTGGCCCCGATCATGTTCCTCAACCTGATCGTGTTCCTGCTGCTGGGATTCCCGGTCGCCTTTTCGCTGGCCGCCACAGGCGTGCTCTATGGGCTGATCGCCATCGACCTGGACCTCATGAGCCCCCTGCTGTTTCAGGCCTTGCCGCAGCGTATTTTCGGTATTGTGGGCAACGACACCTTGCTTGCCGTGCCGTTCTTCACCTTCATGGGCCTGATCCTCGAGCGTTCAGGCATGGCCGAAGACCTGCTGGATACCGTGGGCCAGCTGTTCGGCCCCCTGAGAGGCGGGTTGGCCATCGCCGTGGTTTTCGTGGGTGCCCTGCTGGCCGCGACGACGGGGGTCGTGTCGGCTTCGGTGATTTCCATGGGGCTGATTTCCCTGCCGATCATGCTGCGTTATGGCTATGATCGCCGCCTGGCTTCAGGCGTGATCGCTGCCTCCGGAACCTTGTCGCAAATCATACCGCCGTCGCTGGTACTCATCATTCTGGCGGATCAACTGGGGCGTTCGATCGGCGACATGTATCGGGGCGCCATGATGCCCGGCCTGATACTGGCTGGCGCCTATATGGCATACGTGCTGCTGGTGGCCATCGTACGTCCCTCGCATGTCCCGGCTCTGCCCATGGAAGCCCGTGGTTTCGTGGACGAACGCGGCCACCGGGGCTTGCGTTCACTGCTGGTCCTGACGCTGATCGCCGCGGCCGCCGCCTACTGGGGGTCCAATTATTATTTCAGCACGCATGAAGACATCCCAGTCGATGAACGGGTGGTCATCATTCTCCTGATCTGGGGCTGCGCGGCTTTGGCCATGGCGCTTGGCAACCGATGGCTGCGGCTGGGGTTGCTGTCGGCGCTGGCCGAGCGGGTCGTCTTCGTGATGATTCCACCGCTGGCGCTGATTTTTCTGGTGTTGGGTACGATTTTCATCGGCTTGGCCACACCGACCGAAGGCGGCGCCATGGGTGCCGTCGGTGCTTTGGTCATGGCCATTTCGCGCGGGCGCTTTTCCATGCGGCAATTGCGCCAGGCGATGGAAAGCACGGCCCGGCTGTCGTGCTTCGTGGTGTTCATTCTGGTCGGTTCGACTATTTTCAGCCTCAGCTTCCGGGGCATCAACGGTGACTTGTGGGTCGAGCAACTGCTGCTGCACGTGCCCGGGGGCGAGCTGGGCTTTCTGGTCGTGGTCAGCGTGATGACCTTCTTCCTGGCCTTTTTCCTGGATTTCTTCGAACTGGCCTTCATCATCGTGCCCTTGCTGGGGCCGGTGGCCGAAAAAATGGGGATCGACCTGATCTGGTTCGGCGTATTGCTGGCCGTGAACATGCAGACTTCGTTCGTGCACCCCCCGTTCGGATTTGCCTTGTTTTATTTGCGCTCCGTGGCACCCAAGGAAGACTATCACGACCGGGTCACGGGCCAGTTGATCGCCAAAGTGACCACGGGACAGATCTACATGGGTTCGATTCCGTTCATCATCATCCAGATCCTGATGGTGGCGGCCGTATTGGCGTTCCCGGGCATGGTCACGCACTACAAAGGGGATGCCCCGGTCATCGATCCGGCGACAGTGACCTTCGGCCAGGACAGCACCTACGGGCTGGACGATTTCGACGACGATCCGGGGGGCGCATTCCAATGACCGGCCGTACGCGCATCAAGATCTGTGGCCTGACCCGCGACGCCGATCTCCAGGCAGCCATTCATTGCGGCGTGGATGCCATCGGCCTGGTGTTCCATCCTGCCAGCCCGCGCTATCTACAGCCGCGCGCTGCCGCGCGGCTGCGGGCACAGGTCCCTGCGTTCGTGAGTACGGTCGCGCTGTTTGCCAATGCACGGGCGGCGGATGTACAACAGGTCATCGCCACCGTGCGGCCCGACATCCTGCAGTTTCATGGTGAAGAACCCGAGACATTCTGTACCTCGTTCGGCATGCCCTACATCAAGGCTTTCCGGGTGGGGGCGCCCGGCCAGCATGACGCGGCGGCGCTCGCGCGCACCTGCTCGCGTTATGCCTCTGCCTCGGCCTGGCTGTTCGACAGCTACAGCCCGGCCTATGGCGGCAGCGGCCTGAAGTTCGACCTGGCCCTGCTGAGCGCCGTGCCCAGCGCGCCAGGGGCGCGCGCCATCGTGCTTTCAGGGGGGCTTACACCAGATAACGTGGCTGCGGGCCTGGCGGCCTGTGCGCCCTATGCGGTCGACGTCAGCAGCGGGGTCGAGTCCGCCCCCGGCATCAAAGACGAACACAAGATCCACCAGTTCGTGCAGGCGGTCATGCAAGCCGATCTACAATCCCGCGTATCCAGATCTCGCACCGTCAGGGACCATACCCTGCAATCTTCCAGGAGCTCCTCATGAATCTGTCCTCCGTCCTTCGCCAACTGGCTACTGCTTCGGCGCTGGCCAGCCTGATGCTGGCAGCCAGTGCACAGGCCCAATCGGTGGCCGTCACCTCCATCGTCGAGCACCCTGCGCTCGATTCCGTCAAAGAAGGCGTCCATCAGGCGCTCAAAGAGGCGGGTTACACCGAGGCCAAGGGTCTGAAATGGCAATATCAGACCGCGCAGGGCAACACGGCCATCGCGGCCCAGATTGCGCGCAAATTCGTGGGCGACCATCCGGATGTGATCGTCGCCATTGCCACGCCATCGGCCCAGGCGGTGGTGGCTGCCACCAAGTCCATCCCGGTGGTGTATTCCGCCGTGACGGATCCGGTGGCCGCACAGCTGGTTCCATCCTGGGAGGCGTCCGGCACGAACGTCACCGGGGTATCCGATGCCCTGGCCCTCGAAAAACAGGTCGAACTGATTCGCCAGATCGTGCCCGACGCCAAGAAAGTCGGGATGGTCTACAACCCGGGCGAGGCCAATTCGGTGGTGGTGGTCAAGCAGATGCGCGAGCTCCTGCCGCAGTCGGGCATGACCCTGGTCGAGGCCTCAGCGGCGCGTACCGTCGACGTGGGCGCGGCGGCGCGCAGCCTGGTCGGCAAGGTCGACGCGATCTACACCAGCACCGACAACAACGTGGTGTCGGCGTTCGAGTCCCTGGTGAAGGTGGCCGATTCCGCCAAGATTCCCCTGATCGCGTCGGACACCGACAGCGTCAAGCGCGGCGCCATCGCTGCGCTGGGGGTCAACTACCACGATCTGGGGCTGCAGACCGGCCAGTTGGTGGTGCGCATCCTGAAGGGCGAGAAGCCGGGCGACATGGCATCGGAAACCAGCTCCAGGGTCGAGTTGTTCGTCAACCCGGCGGCCGCCGAAAAACAGGGGGTCACCCTGTCTGAAGACCTGATCAAGACGGCGGCGCAGGTTATCCAGTAATGTCCGTCTATTCGATGTGGGGCGCCCTGGAGATCGGGTTGATTTTCAGCCTGGTCGCCCTGGGCGTCCTGATTTCATTTCGAATCCTCAACTTTCCCGACCTCACGGTCGACGGCAGTTTCCCACTGGGCGGTGCCACAGCGGCCATCCTGATCCACCATGGCAGCGACCCTTTCCTGGCCACCGGAGCCGCCGCATTGGCTGCGGGTTTTGCCGGCGTGGTCACGGGCTGGCTGAACGTCAGCCTGAAGATCATGGACTTGCTGGCCAGCATCCTGGTCATGATCGCTTTGTATTCGATCAATCTGCGGGTCATGGATGCGCCCAACATTCCGCTGATCATGGAGCCCACGGTCTTTACCGTGCTGCAGCCGGCCGGCCTGGAAGACTATGTGGCGCGGCCACTGATCCTGTTGCTCATCGTACTGGCAGCCAAGTGGTTGCTGGACTGGTTCTTCGCCACCCAGATCGGGCTGGCCATGCGCTCGACGGGCTCCAATCCGCGCATGGCGCGCGCGCAGGGCATCCACACGGGGCGCATGGTCCTGTTGGGGATGGCGATCTCCAATGCCCTGTGCGGGCTCGCGGGTGCCTTTTTTGCCCAGTCGCAGGGCGGCGCGGACATTTCCATGGGAATCGGTACCATCGTGATCGGGCTGGCCGCGGTCATCATTGGCGAATCCATTCTGCCTTCGCGCAGGCTCGTGGTCATCACGCTGGCGGTCGTGCTCGGCGCCGTGCTGTATCGCTTTTTCGTCGCACTCGCGCTGAATGCGGACTTCATCGGCCTGAAAGCGCAGGATCTGAATCTCATCACGGCGGTCCTGGTCACCGTGGCGCTGGTCATTCCGCTGGTCAAGCAGCGGCTGCAGAAGAAAAGGGCCTGATGCATGCTGAGCGCACAAGATCTGCACCTGACATTCAACCCTGGCACGCCGATCGAAACCCAGGCGCTGCGCGGCATGTCG
This sequence comes from Castellaniella sp., assembly GCF_041675725.1. Lineage (GTDB taxonomy): Bacteria > Pseudomonadota > Gammaproteobacteria > Burkholderiales > Burkholderiaceae_B > Castellaniella. Next base: position 57,951 of record NZ_JBAYTI010000002.1, read on the forward strand.
CTCGACATCCCGACGGGCCAGTTCGTCACGGTCATTGGCTCCAATGGGGCCGGCAAGTCGACCTTCCTGAACGCGATCTCCGGCGAGCAGGCCGTGGATTCGGGGCGCATCCTGATCGACGGCGAAGACGTCACCCGTCTGGCGGTCTGGGACAGGGCGCACAAGGTCGCACGGGTCTTCCAGGATCCCATGGCGGGCACGTGCGAGAATCTCAGCATCGAGGAAAACATGTCGCTGGCCCTGGGGCGCGGCCAGTTTCGGAGCCTGCGACGCGCCGTACGCGAAGAGATGCGCGTCCTGTTTCGCGAGCGGCTCGCCATGCTGGGGTTGGGCCTCGAAAACCGGCTGACCGACCGCATCGGCCTGCTCTCCGGCGGGCAACGCCAGGCCGTCAGCTTGCTGATGGCGGCCCTGCGGCCGTCACGCATCCTGCTGCTGGATGAACACACCGCTGCGCTGGACCCGCGTACCGCGCGCTTCGTGCTCGAGCTCACTTCGCGCATCGTGGCCGAACAGGGCCTGACCACCATGATGGTGACGCACAGCATGCGCCAGGCGCTCGACGTCGGCGATCGGACGGTCATGCTGCATCACGGCAAGGTGGTTCTGGATGTGTCCGGCGCGTCGCGTCAGGGGCTCGATGTTCCTGACCTGCTCCAGATGTTCGAACAGGTGCGTGGCGAGGTCCTGGCCGATGACAGCCTTCTGCTCGACTGAGCGCTTCCCATGGGGTCCCGAGGTTTCCCTTTATACTTGGCCTTTCGTCGCCGTTTTTCGGAGTCTTTTGCATGATCCTCAGCAGTCGATGGTCAGGTCGCAGCATGCGCCTTCTGATTCTGGTGGTGTTGCTAGGCCTGTCCGCCTGTGGCCGCGAGGCGCCCCAGGCACCCGCCGGCATGAAGATCCCCGTGAGCGTGATCGAGCTGCAACCCCAGGCCACGCAGATCACGACCGATCTCCCAGGGCGTGTCCTGGCCATCGAAGACGCCGAGATCCGGGCGCGCGTCACGGGCATCGTGAAGTCCATCAATTTCGACCAGGGCAGCGTGGTCAAGGCGGGTCAGCTGCTGTTCGTGATTGACCCGGCGCCGTACCAGGCGGCTCGCGACCAGGCCGCAGCACAGCTCCAGAACGCCCAGGCTGCGGACCTCTCTGCGCGCCTGCTCGAACAGCGCTATGCCAAGCTGATCAAAAACCATGCCATCAGCCAGCAGGATTTCGACAATGCCCAGGCCCAGGCCCGCCAGGCCTCGGCCGCGGTGGCCGCCGCGCAGGCCGCCCTCGATGCGGCCGAAATCGACCTGGGGTATACCCAGGTGACCTCGCCCATCGACGGTCGCATCGGCAAAGCCCAGGTCACCGTCGGGGCCCTGGTCAGTGCCTCTTCGGCCACGACTCTCGCGGTCGTGCACCGCTTCAACGAGGTCTACGTCGACATCACCCAGCCGGTGTCCGAACTCGCCACCTTGCGCAACCAGATCGCCCGTGGCGAGATTCGCCCCGATTCGCAGGGCAATTCCCGCGTGACGATCCTGCTGGGCGATGGCCAGCCCTACGAGCACGCGGGCACGCTGCTTTTTTCCGGGATTGCCGTGGATCCGGGTACCGGTCAGGTCAACCTCAGGGCCCTGTTCCCCAATCCCGAAGAAACGCTCCTGCCTGGGCTCTACGTCCGCGTGTTGCTGGATCAGGGCTCGGATGACCAGGCATTGGTGGTCCCTCAGCAAGCCATCTTGCGCACTCCAGATGGCAACAGTACGGTGGTGCTGGTGCAAGATGACAAGGCGGCCTATGTGCCCGTCCAGCTGGGCCCTCGCTCGGGGGGCGGCTACGTCGTATACAAAGGGTTGAAAGCGGGCGATCAGCTCGTCGTGGCGGGTTTTCAGAAGATCCGACCCGGGGCGCCCGTGCAGCCCACGCCCTGGAAGGATCCGGCAGCCGGCTCGGGTCAAAACGACGCGACCAGCCAGCCAGCCGGCTGACGGCGTCCTTTATCGCGAGCATTCATGCCTCAGTTTTTCATCGACAGACCGATTTTTGCCTGGGTAGTGGCCTTGGGTATTGCCCTGGCCGGCTTGTTGGCGATTCCCAACATGCCCGTGTCGCAGTACCCAGAGGTCGCCCCGCCGACGGTCAATATCAATGCCACCTATCCTGGGGCGTCGGCCACCGAAGTCTCCACCAGCGTTTCGAGCATCATCGAAAACGAACTCAACGGCGCACAGGGCTTGCTGTACTACGAGTCCGTCAGCGACAGCAATGGCCAGGCACAGATCACGGTGACCTTCGAATCGGGCACCGATCCCGACATGGCCCAGGTCGACGTGCAAAATCGCCTGTCCAACGCGTCCGCCCGGTTGCCGTCGGCCGTGATGCAGCAGGGCCTGAAGGTCAGTCAGTCCAACTCCGGCTTCCTCATGGTGGTCACGGTGTCATCCACCGACGGCTCTCTGGGGCAGGATGAACTCGCCGACTACATCACCCGCAACATCCAGAACCCCATGTCGCGCATCAAGGGGGTGGGGAAATTCCAGCTCTTTGCCTCCAGCCGGGCCATGCGGGTCTGGGTCGATCCACAGAAACTGGTTGGCTACAACCTCAGCATGGGGGACATCAACCAGGCCATCACGCGTCAGAATATGGTGATATCGGGCGGGGCGCTTGGGTCGCCACCCAACCCCAGCTCGCAGCAGGTGTCCATCCCCCTGCTGGTCCAGGGCGAGCTCGACTCCCCAGAGGAATTCGGCAACATCATTCTGCGGGCCAACATGGACGGGTCCTCCGTTCGCATCCACGACGTGGCCCGGGTCGAATTGGGTTCGGACAATTACCAGTTCGGCTCGCGGCTCAATGGCAAGCCCACCGCGGCTTTTGCGCTGTCGCTGACACCGACCGCAAACGCCCTGGAAACCGCGCAGTTGTCCAAAGCCAAAATGAAAGAACTGGCTGCCTTCTTTCCAGACAACATCGAGTACGCGATTCCGTACGACACCTCGCCCTATGTCGAGACGTCGATCGAACAGGTGGTGCACACCTTGTTCGAGGCGATGGTGCTGGTGTTCGTGGTCATGTTCATATTCTTGCAGAACGTTCGCTATACCCTGATCCCGGCCCTGGTGGTGCCAGTGGCGATACTGGGGGCTTTTGCCGTCATGCTGGCGTTGGGGTTCACGATCAACGTACTGACCATGTTCGCCATGGTACTGGCGATCGGGATCCTGGTCGATGACGCCATCGTCGTGGTCGAGAACGTCGAGCGGATCATGGTCGAGGAAGGCCTGCCCCCCAAAGAGGCCACCAAAAAGGCCATGCCACAGATCAGCGGCGCCATCGTCGGCATCACGCTGGTCCTGACCACGGTATTCCTGCCCCTGGCATTCATGTCGGGCTCCGTGGGCATCATCTATCGCCAGTTTTCGGTGGCGATGGCCGTATCCATCCTGTTTTCCGCATTCCTCGCGCTCAGCTTCACACCGGCCCTGTGCGCGACCATCCTCAAGCCCATTCCAAAGGGCGCGCACGCCAGCAAGGGCGGGGTATTTGGCTGGTTCAACCGTTCGTTCGAACGGGTCACCCACGGCTACACGCGGTGGGTGGCGCGCAGCCTGACGCGCGGCCTGCGCATGATGCTGCTGTTCGTCATCCTGGTCGGGGTGCTGGGCTGGATGTACATGCGCCTGCCGACCTCGTTCCTGCCCGAGGAAGACCAGGGCTATGTGATCGCCAACATCGAGCTGCCATCGGGGGCGACCTCCAACCGCACCATCGGCATCATCGAGCAGGTCGAGCAGTATTTCATGCACCTGCCGCAAGTCGAGAACATCATCACCGTGCAAGGTTTCAGCTTCAACGGCAATGGCCTGAACGCGGCGATCGCATTCGTGCCGCTCAAACCGTTCGAAGACCGCAAGGGGCCCGTCAATTCCGCCCAGACCATTTCCGCGGAGGCCATGGGCAAGCTGATGTTCGGCCTGCCGGATGCCATGGTCGTCTCGATCATCCCGCCGGCCATTTCTTCCCTGGGCAATGCATCAGGCTTCGATCTGCGTCTCGAAGATCGCAGCGGTGTGGGCCAGGACACCCTCCAGGCGGCTGCCCAGCAGTTGTTGATGCTCGCTTCGCAAAGCCCCATCCTGACCCAGACCCGCATCACGGGCCTGGGGCCTGGGCCCCAGTTGCGGGTGCAGATCGACCGCAACAAGGTCGCCGCCATGGGGGTCGATTTCGCCGAGGTGGCCCAATTGGTGGCGACGGCCATCGGCTCTTCCTACATCACCAAGTTCACGAACCAGGGCTGGGTGCAGAATGTCTGGGTGCAGGCCGAACCGGCGGCCCGCATGCACCCAGACGACATCCTGCAGCTCAATGCACGCAACGGGCAAGGTGAAATGGTGCCCCTGTCGTCATTCGTCACGCTCGAATGGACACAAGGCCCGGTCCAGGTGGTGCGTTACAATGGCTACGAATCCGTTCGCATTGGCGGTTCTGCGGCACCGGGCTATTCATCGGGGCAGGCCATGGCCGAAATGGAACGCCTCATTACCGAGCTGTCCCCGGGGCTGGGCTACGAATGGACAGGCCTTTCATTCCAGGAAATCGAGGCAGGAAATCAATCGGCCATCCTGTTGGGCCTGTCGGTGCTGGTGGTGTTCATGGTGCTGGCGGCGCTGTACGAAAGCTGGGCCATTCCGTTGTCCGTCATGCTGGCCGTGCCGCTGGGTATGCTGGGTGCCGTTCTGCTCAGCGCGCTCATGGGGAAATCGAACGACGTGTATTTTCAGGTCGGGATGGTTACGGTCATCGGCCTGTCCGCCAAGAATGCCATCCTGATCGTCGAATTTGCCAAAGATATGTATGCCAGTGGTGCCAGTCTGATCGATTCTGCGGTGGAAGCGTCCCGCCTGCGGTTCAGGCCGATCCTCATGACGTCCTTTGCGTTCATTCTGGGGGTGCTGCCCCTGGTGCTGGCGACCGGGGCGGGTGCGGCCAGCCAGAATGCGGTGGGCCTGGGCGTGCTGGGCGGCATGCTGGCCGCCACGCCGCTGGCCGTGCTGTTCGTGCCCACATTCTTTGTGGTGATATTGAAATTGTTCAAGACCAAACCCAAACTGCTGGGTCACGCGCCACCCCATATCTCGGTGGCCGACAGCGGGCATTCCGGAGACTCCTCATGACTGCTTTTGGCTTGCGGCCGGTATGCGTGCTGGGGCTGAGCCTGGCCCTGGCCGCCTGCTCCCTGGCACCTGTCTATGAACGACCCGAGGCACCCGTTCCTGGGCACTTTCCCGGCGGTGGTGCTGGGCAGGCCAGCGCCACCGACCTGCCTGCCTGGCAAGACTTCTTCCTCGATCCGCGGTTGCAGGCCCTGATCGAGCTCGCCCTCGAAAACAACCGCGACCTGCGCGTGGCCATCGGGCGGGTCGAAGAAGCCCGCGCCCAGTTCGGCATTGCCGATAGTGCACGCCTGCCCACCATCGGCGCACAAGGGTCCGGCCAGATCACTCGCTCGCCGGCCGACATGCGCGCCGGGGGGGCCGATGCCAAATCGGTCAGCCGCAGCTACTCTGCGGGCATCGGGATTCCGGCCTTTGAATTGGATTTCTTCGGCCGGGTGCGCAATCTCAGCGAAGCGGCCTACCAGCAGTACCTGTCTACCGAAGAAGCCCGGCGCACCGTACAACTGGCTCTCATCGCGCAAATGGCCGAGGCGTATTTCACGCTGCGATCAGGCCTGGCCATGCAGGCCCTCACCGAACAGACCCTGAAGGCGCGACAGGGCACGCTCGACTTGGTCCAGGCCCGGTTCGACGTCGGGGTCGCCTCGGATCTCGATCTCGCGCAGGCCCAATTACAGCGCGACACCGTCATGGCCGACCTGGTCGCTGCGGAACGCAACATCGCACTGGCCAATAATGCGCTGCAGCTGATCCTGGGCAAGCCCGTTCCAGAAGACCTGCCCGAACCGCTGGTCTATGGGCGCGACCAACTGCTCGAACGCATTCCGGCCGGCTTGCCTTCGCAACTGCTGGAGCGCCGTCCCGACATCATCGGCGCCGAGCATGACCTCAAAGCGGCCAATGCCCAGATCGGCGCGGCGCGCGCGGCGTTCTTCCCAAACATCTCGCTGACCGGGCTGCTGGGGTTTGCCAGCCCTGAACTCAGCGCGCTCCTGGGCAGCAGCCACAAATATTGGCAATTTTCACCTCAGATCAGCCTGCCGCTGTTCTCCGGGGGGATTCGCGGCGGCCTGGACCTCGCCAAGGCGCGCGAGCACGTCGCGGTCGCCAACTACGAGAAGACGATACAAACCGCCTTCCGCGAAGTGGCCGACGGCCTCGCCGGCGAGGCCACCTATGGGCGTCAGCTCGATGCCTTGCGGGCGTCCGAGGCGTCCGCCCTGAAAGCCCTGAACCTTTCCGAAATCCGTTATGAAACCGGCGTGGACAGCTTCCTGCAGGTACAAACGGCACAAATCGGCCTGTATGGGGTTCAGCAGCAATTTATTGCCCTGGGCACCGCGGCGCTGTTCAACCGGGTGGCCTTGTACAAGGCACTGGGCGGCGGGTGGTCCGCACAGGATCTCGCGGCCGAAGGCCCGGCAGACCAGGCATCCAACCCACCCAAGGAGTCCTGATGGAATTGGGCGTCAATATCGATCACGTCGCCACCTTGCGTCAGCAGCGCCTGGTGTCCTATCCAGATCCCCTGCAGGCCGCCTTGCGCGCAGAAGAGGCAGGGGCCGATCTCATCACGCTGCATTTGCGCGAAGACCGCCGGCATATCCAGGATGCCGACGTGTATGCGATTCGTGCCGTCTTGCGCACGCGCATGAACCTCGAATGTGCCATCACGCCCGAGATGCTGGCCATCGCGTGCGACGTCCAACCCCAGGATGTCTGCCTGGTGCCCGAACACCGGCTCGAACTCACCACCGAAGGCGGGCTGGATGTCGTGTCACGCACAGCCGAGGTCGAATCCGCCGTGCGGCGCCTGCACGAAGCCGGCATCCGGGTGTCTCTGTTCATCGACCCCGAAGCCAGCCAGATCCAGGCCGCCGTCCGATGCGGGGCCCATATCATCGAGTTGCATACGGGCGCCTATGCCGATGCGCCGGATTCACCGGCGCGCGCCGCCGAGCTCGAGCGCTTGCGCCAAGCGATTGCCGTGGCCGTGGGCGAAGGCCTCAGGGTCAACGCGGGGCATGGCCTGCACTACGACAACGTGCAAGCGGTCGCAGCCTTGCCCGGCATCGCCGAACTGAACATTGGCCATGCCATCGTCGCGCAGGCCGTGTTCGATGGCTGGGGACCCGCCATACGGCGCATGAAGGCGCTTATGATCCAGGCGAAGTCCGCCTGATGCGGGAGATGTATCCATGAATCCAATACTGGACGCCTTGCTCAGCCGCCAATCCGTCAAGTTCGTACAGGCGCCAGGACCCACCGCAGAACAGCTCGACCTGATCCTGCAGGCCGCCATGCGGGCACCGGATCACGGCGCCATACGGCCCTGGCGTTTCAGGCTGATACGCCAGGAACACGTACCGGCTCTGGTCGATCTGGCGATCCGTGCCGGCCTGGCGGCGGGTAAACCCATGCCCGACTTCAAGATCCAGAAATGGCGCACGTGGCTGTCCAAGGTGCCGCTGGTGATCGCCATCGGTTGCCGGCCGGATCCCACTGGCCGGATCCGCGAGCAAGAAAGCCTTCTGTCCGTGGGTACCGCGGTCATGAACATGCTCAATGCCACCCATGCCCTGGGGCTGGCGGGCTTCTGGAGCACGGGCATGGGCACGTATCTCGACGGGGTTGCCGAGGCCCTTGGGTTCGATGCGCTGGATGAACGCTTCATGGGCTACTTGGCCCTGGGGACCCCCATTCAGCAGCCCGAACCGGTTGCGCGGCCGGATTACAGCGACTTCGTGTCCGAGTGGCAGTTCGACGCTGAAATCTCTGCCTGAGCCTCGCCGCAGACGGCCTGGCCCTCTTGAAGCCCTTCCAGTATCGGACACTCGGGGCGCGCATCACCATGGCAGCGCTGGGCCAGGTTGCGCAATGAGGCGGCCATGCTCTGCAGCATCGCAGCCTTGTGTTCCAGCGCCTCGATGTGCGCCAGGGCCAGGCGCTTGACTTCAGCGCTGGCGCGTTGCTGGTCGTGCCAAAGATCCGTCAGCGCCCTGATCTGTTTCAGCGAGAAACCCAATTCGCGTGCACTGCGTATGAAGATCAGGGCATGCAGGTCATTGGGGCCATATTGACGATAACCTGCCTCCGAGCGCCCCTGCGGGCTGAACAGCCCATACTGTTCGTAGTACCGGATCATTTTCGGGCTGAGGCCTGTGCGTTTGGCCGCTTCGCCGATCGACCATGGCCCGTGGCCGGCCGAACGCTCCAGCGGCGGCTGGTGTGTGGGTTCAGACATGGGACACCTCCAGGGGCAGCCATTTCAGGCGCAATGCGTTGACCACCACGAATACGCTCGACAAGGCCATGGCTGCTGCACCCAGCATGGGTGAAAGCTGCCAGCCGAACCAGGGATAGAACACACCGGCTGCGAGCGGGATCAGTGCGGCGTTGTAGGCAAAGGCCCAGAACAGATTCTGCGCGATATTGCGCATGCTCAGGCGCGACAGCACCAGGGCGCGCGCGACCGAGCCCAGGTCTTCGTTCATGAGGATCACTTCGGCCGACTCGATGGCGACATCGGTCCCCTGGCCGATGGCAATGCCCACGTCGGCCGTCGCCAGGGCGGGCGCGTCGTTGATGCCGTCGCCGACGAATGCCAATGGGCCGACCGTTTTCTGCAGACCCTGCAGCAGGTTGGCCTTGTGCTTGGGCAGGGTCTGTGCGTGCACGATGTCGATGCCCAGTCGCTGCGCCACGTGTCGAGCGGCGGCCTCGTGATCCCCTGTGATCAGTGCCGTTTTCAGACCCATCGCGTGCAAGGCGGCCAGGGCCGGCCGGGCACTCTCGCGCAGGGTGTCGGCCACGGCCAGAATGCCGACCAGGTGCGTATCGCGGGCCACCAGAAACACGGTCTTGCCCTGGGCTGCCCACGCCTCCACTTGCCGCGTGATGCCGTCGGCGACCGCGACGCCATGCGTCTGCATCAGGCTGGCCGACCCCAGCAAGTAGTCTTTTCCTTCGACTCGGCCGCGCACGCCAGCCCCCGTCAGCGCTTGAAAATCCGTCACGGCCGGCAGCGTGTCGGACGTCTGACCGTAGGCTTCGAGAATGGCTTTGGCAATGGGATGCTCGGAAGCGTTCTGAACTGCAGCGACGGCGCGCAGCAGAGAGGCCGGATCCGAGCCATCGGTGGGTTGAATGTCGGTGAGCGAAGGGCGGCCTTCAGTGAGGGTCCCCGTCTTGTCGAATGCCACGACACGCACTTGACGCAAGCGCTGCAAGGCGTCGCCATGACGGAATATGATGCCCAGCCCGGCGGCCCGACCGGTCGCCACCATGATGGAAATCGGCGTGGCCAGCCCCATGGCGCACGGGCAGGCGATGATGAGTACGGCGACGCCGGCGATCAGGGCGTGAGTCAGGGCGGGGTCTGGGCCCCAGGCCCACCAGGCGGCAAATGCGAGCACGGCCAGTGCCATGACCACCGGTACGAACCAGGCGGTCACGCGGTCGACCAGGCCCTGGATAGGGAGTTTGGAGCCCTGGGCCTGCTCGACCAGGCGAATGATGTGGGCCAGCACCGTATCAGCCCCCACTTGCGTGGTGCGCAGTACCAGGCTGCCCTGGGTGTTGAGGGTACCGCCGATCAGACGGTCGTCCATCCGACGGGCCACCGGAATAGGTTCTCCGGTGATCATCGACTCGTCCACCCAGGACTCGCCCTCGATGACCGTGCCATCGACCGGGATTTTTTCGCCTGGCCGCACACGGACTTCGTCGCCTGGCACCAGATCGGCCAGAGGGCGCTCCTGCCAGGTGCCATCTCGCCGTACCCAGGCCGTGCGTGGCTGCAACCCGATCAGGTGGCGGATGGCCGAGCCGGCGCGGCCCCGTGCCCGGGCCTCGAGCCAACGCCCAAGCAGTATCAGCGTGGCCACGACCGCTGCCGCTTCGAAGTACAGATGGCGCGAGTCGGGCGGCAGGAGACCGGGTGCCCAGGTGACCAGCGTGGAATAGAGCCACGCGCTTCCGGCCCCCAATGCGACCAGGGTGTTCATGTCCGGGCCCAGGTGCCACAGTGCCTTGAAGCCCCGTGTGAAGAATTCGCGTCCAGGCCCCGCCAGTACGGCCGTCACGAGCACGAATTCGAACCAGGCCAGGGACTGGAAATCCAGCGTGTCGACCACCAGATGATGCAAGGCGGGAATCAGATGGCTGCCCATTTCGACCACGAAGACCGGCAATGTCAGCAGCAGCGCCCAAGCAAAGCGCCTGCCCGCAAGTGTGGCTTCATCGTCGCCGGATGGGGCCGGGGTATCAGGGGCCTGGGTCAGCAACCGGGCTTCGTAGCCACGTTTGCCGATGGCTTCCAGCAGGGCGCGCGCGTCTACGTGCGCGTCGGACAGTTCTACGTGAGCACGCCGGGTGGCCAGATTGACGTTCGCCAGAGCAACCCCCTGGACGGCACTCAGCGCGGTCTCGACGCGGCGTACGCACGAGGCGCAGGTCATTCCGTCCACTTCGAAATCCATGGTGGCGGCAGAAGAGGCAAGTTTCGACATGGCATGAGTTCCTGATCCATTCATCAGGATCAGCTTACAGCTTGACCTCGTGTCAAGGTCAAGCATCCGATGGGTGTTTGCGTCTGCCACCGTGTCAGGGTTTATCATGGACAGGTTCATTTTCATTATGGAGACCCGTTTGATGAAAGCCACATTCGTAGTCAGCGACATGACCTGCAACCACTGTGTACAGACCATCACGAAAGCCGTGCAGGCCGTGTCGGCCGATGCGGTCGTGCAGGCCGATCTGGCGGCGCACCAGGTCACGATCGAGGCACCTGTGGATGCCGCGCGCCTGCAGGCCGCCATCGCGGCCGAGGGCTACGACGTACAACCGGCCTGAGGTCGGCATGTCGAAGGAACAGGTCTGTGACGTCGCGATCGTGGGCGCTGGTTCGGCCGGGTTGCCCGCCTACCGCGAAGTGGTCAAGGCGGGGCTGCGTCCGCTGCTGATCGAGGCGGGCGCGTATGGCACCATGTGCGCGCGGGTGGGTTGCATGCCCTCGAAGTTGCTTATCGCTGCCGCGCAGTCGGCCGCGGATGTGGGGCAGGCAGATCGTTTCGGCATTCGGGTTGACGGGGTTCGCATCGATGGCGTCGCGGTGATGCAACGGGTGCGGTTCGAACGAGACCGATTCGTGGGGTTCGTTCTTGCGGACGTGCAAGCCATGCCAGCCGAGCACCGGCTGGACGCAAAGGTCCGGTTTCTCGCTCCCGGGGTGCTGCAGGCGGACGATGGCCGCATCATTCGCGCACAGCGCGTCGTGGTGGCAACGGGTACCGAACCCACCATACCAGCGCTGTTCGAGCCCCTGGGTGATCGGGTCGTCGTCAATGACGACGTATTCGAATGGCAGGATCTGCCGCGCAGCCTATTGGTGGTCGGGGCCGGCGTCATCGGCATCGAATTGGGGCAGGCGCTGGCCCGCCTCGGCGTGCGCGTGCGCACCTTGGCCCGCTCAGAGAACTTTGCCCACGTCCATGATGGGCTGGTGCGGGATACCGCGGTCGCCTGCCTTGCCGAGGCGCTCGGGCTGGTGCGTTCGGCTCGGGTCATTCGGGCACGCCGCCGCGGACAGCAGGCGGAAGTCACCTGGTCGACCGGGCAGGGGCCCGAGGTGACCGAAACGTTCGAACGCGTGCTGATCGCCACGGGGCGCCGCCATACGCTGGCGGCGCTCCAGCTCGAGCGGGCCGGCATCGACCTGGATGCGGACGGCCGTCCGGCACTGGACCCCGACACCCTGCAAATACCTGGCCACCCCGTGTTTCTGGCAGGCGACGTGACTGGACGGCATGCCATCCAGCACGAAGCATCCCATGACGGCAGAAAGGCCGGCCGTAACGCCGCGGCCTGGCCCGACATGCCGGCGCGTTCGCATCGCGCCCCGCTCGAGGTGGTTTTCAGCGATCCGCAGATCATGCGGGTGGGCATTGGCGGGCAGGGCTTCGATCCGGAAACGATGGTGGCGGGCCAGGCAGATTACAGCCGCCAGGGCCGCTCGAGGGTGATGCTGCGCAATCAGGGCGTGCTGCGCATCTATATGCGCCGCGACGACCAGCGTTTCGTGGGGGCGGAAATGGTGGGGCCCGACGCGGAGCACGTGGCCCACCTGCTGGCGTGGGCGCTGCAGATGCGGCTCTCTGTGCCAGACATGCTGGCGCTGCCGTTTTACCACCCCACGATCGAGGAAGGCGTGCGCACCGCGCTGCGCAGTGCCTTGTCCGCAGCGCGCTCGGGTACTTAGGGCGTGGCCGGTACGCCGTCTTCGCGAATGAGGCCGCCGTGACGCAGCAGCGCATCGATTTGGGGGCCCCGCCCACGAAACGCCCTGAACGACTCGGCCGCCGGTCTTGAGCCGCCTACGGCGATGATTTCATCCAGGTAACGTTGTGCCGTCGCCGGGTCGAACACGTTGCGCCCGCCGTCGGGTTCGGGCCGCGCCTGTTCTTCGAACGCTGCAAACGCATCCGCCGACAGCACCTCGGCCCACTTATAGCTATAGTAGCCGGCGCCATAACCGCCCGCGAACAGGTGCGAGAAAGCGTGTGGGAAACGATGCCAGACGGGCGGCACGATGAGGGCGACCTCCTGGCGGACCTGATCGAGCGTGCGCATGACCTCGGCGATTGCCAACCCCTGCGACTGCAGATGAATCTGCATGTCGAACAGGGCGAATTCGATCTGCCGCAAGGTCTGCAGGCCGCTCTGAAAATTGCGCGCGGCGTGCATTTTTTCATACAGTGCGCGCGGCAGGGGCTGGCCGGTATCGACGTGGCGCGTGAGCGATTGCAGTACGTTCCATTCCCAGCAGAAGTTCTCCATGAACTGCGATGGCAATTCGATGGCATCCCACTCGACGGCAGCGAACGCGGCTGCGGCTGGCTCGTCCACGCGTGACAGCAGTGCGTGCATGGCGTGCCCGCTTTCGTGAAAGAGGGTAATGACGTCATCGTGACTGAGCAGTGCTTCTTGCCCCCCCACGGGCGCGGGGAAATTACAGGTCAGCCAGACCAGCGGGATGTGCAGCTGGCCCTTGCGCATCCGGCGGCTGCGCTCGCTGTTGACCCAGGCGCCGCCTTGTTTGCCCGTCCGGGCGTAGAGGTCGATAGCCAGGCGACCCATTTCGCGCCCTTGAGCATCCAGCACCTGGAAAATACGTGCATCCGGGTGCCAGGTTTCCGCCGTGCACGGTTGCAGGCGCACGCCGAACAAGGTGTGAATGACTTCGAACAGCCCCTTCAGCACTTGGGATTCGGTGAAATAGGGGCGCAGTTCTTCGTCGGAATAGCTGTGACGCTGCTCGCGCAGGCGTTCGGAGGCGTAGGCGATGTCCCAGGCTTCGAGGGTTTCCAGGCCCAACTGCTCGTGAGCGAACGAACGCAGCGCTTGAAGGTCCTGCTCGGCGGCCGGCCGCGCCTTGCCGGCCAGTTCGCGCAAGAACCCGAGGACTTGCGCTGCATCGTCCGCCATGCGGGTTACCAGGCGCAGGGCGGCGAAATGTTCGTAACCCAGAAGATGCGCTTCCTCGGCCCGCAAGCGCAGCAATGCTTCGATGATATCGGAGTTGTCGTAGGCCGTATCGCCTTGGTCGGAGGCCCGCGTAGCGTGTGCGTGGTAGAGCGTTTCGCGCAGGGCGCGATCTTGGGCGTGCTGCATCACCGGCAGGTAGCAGGGCATATGCAGGCTGAGGCGGTAGCCCGTTTGCCCCGCGACTTCGGCGGCAGCCCGGGCCGCCGCGATGACATTGGCCGGCAGCCCCTGCAGGCGTGTCTCGTCTTCGATCGACAGCGACCAGCCATCCGTGGCATCGAGTACATTTTCAGAAAATTTCTGCGACAGACTGGCCTGCTGTTCGGCGTTTCGGGCCCAATCTTCGCGAGCCTGGCCTTCGAGCTCTACACCGGCCAGGCGAAAATCGCGCAGCGCCAGCTGCACGATGCGTTGGCGCGTGGGCGACAGAAGCGCGTAGCCAGCACTTTCTGCGAGATTGCGGTAGCGCTCGTAGAGTGCCCGGTTGAGCCCCACCCAAGTGGAGAATTCGCTCATGAGGGGCAGGCAGCGATTGTAGGCGTCGCGCAGTTCGGGGGTGTTGACTACGCTGTTCAGGTGCCCGGCCACGGACCAGGCCCGGTGCAGGCGCTCGGAGGCATCCTCCATGGGCTCGATGAAGTTGGCCCACGACACCGGTGCGGTCTCTGAGCCAACGGTCTCCATGACCGCGCGGCATTGGCCGATCAGTGCGCGTATGGCGGGTTCGACGTGCTCTGGGCGGATGGCGCCGTAATCGATGAAGGACTCGGCCGGGACGAGCAAAGGGTTGCCGGCATCGGTAGACAGGCTGTTCATGGAATGCACATGGGGCTGAAGACCGCCATTTCAAGCGGACAATTGGCGTTCGGCGGCTTCGACGGTATTGACCAGCAGCATGGCGATGGTCATGGGGCCCACGCCCCCGGGTACTGGGGTGATAGCCGAAGCGACCGGAACGGCGGTCTCGAAGTCGACGTCACCCGCCAGGCGGCCGTCTTCGAGGCGATTGATGCCGACGTCGATCACCACAGCGCCCGGCTTGAGCATGTCGCCCGTGATCATGCCCGGCCGCCCCGTGGCGACGATGAGCACGTCGGCCCGCCGGGTTTGGGCAGCCAGGTCGCGAGTCTTGGAATTGCAGATCGTGACGGTGGCGCCCGCCGCGAGCAACAACAGGGCCATGGGTTTGCCCACGATGTTGCTGGCCCCCACGACCACGGCCTCGGTACCCCACAGAGGGACGCCTTCGGATTCGAGCATCTTCATGATGCCGTACGGGGTACAGGGCAGGAAGCGGGGCCGACCGGTCAGCAGCAGCCCCGCATTGGCCACATGGAAGCCATCGACGTCTTTGGTGGCATCGATGCCCGCGATGACCCGACCTGTGTCGATATGGCCCGGCAGCGGCAGCTGTACCAGGATGCCATGGATGGATGCGTCGGTGTTCAGGGCCTCGAGCAGATCGAGCAGCTCACCCTCGGGCGTATCGGCCGCCAGGGTGACCGTGCGCGACAACATGCCGGCGGCCTCGCAGGCGGCCGCTTTGTTGCGCACATAGACCTGCGAGGCCGGGTCGTCGCCCACCAGCACGACAGCCAGGCCGGGGGTGATGCCGTGCGCCTTCAGTGCTTGCACGCGTTCGGCCACCTGAGCGCGAACCTGTGCGGCCAGGGCTTTGCCATCGATCAGACGCGCTGTCATGTCAGGCCTCTTCGGTGCGCGCCAGGGCGATTTTCATGAGATCGGCCACCGTGTTGACTTCGAGTTTTTCCATGATGTTCGCGCGATGCGCTTCGACCGTCTTGATGCTGATGTTGAGGTCGCCGGCGATCTGTTTGTTCAGGCGCCCGGCCACGATTCGTTCGAGCACTTGCTGCTCACGGGCAGTCAGCCGGTCGAGTACGGCCTGTTGTGCCCGTTGAGCCTGCTGCTCGCGCGCCCGTTCCTCGGCCTGGACGAGCATGGCGGCCACGATCTTGCGCAATTCTGCCTCATTGAAGGGCTTTTCGAGAAAGTCCACGGCGCCTTTCTTCATGGTGGATACTGCCATGGGCACATCGCCATGGCCCGTGATGAACACGATGGGCAGCGGGGCCTTGCGTTCGATCAAGGCTTCTTGCAGCTCGAGACCGCTCATGCCCGGCATGCGCACGTCGGCAATCAGCACCCCGATTTGCTCTGGGTTGTAGCTGTCGAGAAACTCTTCGGCGCCGGCGTAGACCCGGACTTTGTAGCCATTGGCCTCGAGCAGCCAGCGCAGGGAGTCACGTACGGCTTCGTCGTCGTCGACGATGAAAATGGTATGGCTGGATTGGGATTCGGTCATGCTCGGGTTTCCTCTGTGGTGGCCTCTGCGGGCTCTGGATGGGTGGCGGCCTTGGGCAAGGTGAAGCGGAAAATGGTCCCGCCTTCGGGGTTGGCACCGGCCCACAAGCGCCCATGGTGAGATTCTATGATGGTACGGCAGATGTTCAGGCCCATGCCCAGGCCTTCGGATTTTGTGCTGTAGAACGGCTCGAACAGGCGCTCTGGGTTGCGTAGCCCATGCCCGCGGTCGATCACCGCGATTTCGATCAGCGGGTGCTGGTCGGTGATATGCAGCAGCAAGGTGCGATATTCGCTGTGCTCCATGGCTTCGACCCCATTCTTGAGCAGGTTCAAAAGAACCTGCTCGATCAGGATCGGATCGGCCAGCACATCGGGCAGGGGGTCGGGCACGACCTGGACGATCTCGACCTGGCGCTTGCGGGCATCGATGTCGGCAAAGCCCACGGCATTTTCGACGATGCGCGCCAGGCTGGTGGCCTGGCGCCGCGGTTCGCTGCGCTTGACGAAATCACGGATCCGGCTGATGATTTTTCCCGCCCGCTCGGTTTGCTGTGACGCTTTCTCGAGGGCCTGCAGCAGGGCGGCTTCAGAGGCTTTGCCGGACTTGAGCATGGCCACGGCTGCCATATTGTAATTATTGATGGCCGTCAGGGGTTGGTTCAGCTCGTGCGCCAGGGATGAAGCCATTTCGCCCATGGTGGTCAGCCGGCTGGTGAGCTGGGCCTTTTCTTGTTGGATACGCAGGGCCTCTTCGTGTTTGCGCCGCTCGGTGATGTCGCGCGCCACTTGCAGACGCACCCGGCGTGAATCGGTCCAGGCCAGCATGCGGTGGTGCACTTCGAACCAGCGTTCCGCGGACGCGGAATAAATCTCCATCGTCTCGTCGGTGAAGCGCCCCAGCCGGCCACCCAGCAGCTCGGCGTGGCCCGCGGTCTGCGCCCCGAACAATCGCCTGTAGATGCGATTGGCGAACAGCAGCTCGAGGCCTTCGGGGGTGTCGGCCACGACCGAAATCGCGTCATCGAGCCCTTCGAGTACGGTCATGAAGCGCTCATGGGCGGCCGTGAACGCCTCGCGGATCCGCTTGGGCTCGGTGATGTCGGTCATCGAGGTCATCCAGCCGATCTGCTCGCCCTGCGGGTCGCGCAGGGCGGACACGTACATGCGCGCCGTGAACCGCGAGCCATCGCGGCGCTGGGCCTCGATTTCCAGCCCGCTGCTGGGTGTACGCCCCGATAGCAGTTGCGCGAGGGTCTCGCGGTGCTGGTCGTGCCGCCCGGGCAGCCAATAGGGGAAAGGCGCGGTCCGGCCGATCAGGTCGGCTTCGTTCCAGCCGATCATGCGGCAAAAAGCCGGATTGACGTACGCGATGCGGCCCTGCATGTCGAATACCCGCATCCCCGTGGACATCGAGTTTTCCATCGCCCGCCTGAACCCGGTTTCGGCGATCAGGGCTGCTTCGGCCTGCGTGCGAAAGCGCGTGTACCGCCAGAGGGCGAGCAGGCTGAAGACGATGACCAGCGAAAGCGCAAAGATCACCATCAACAGCCGCTCCTGGCGGGTTTCCTGGTCGATAGTCACGAACATCACGCTGTCGCTGTGCAGCCGCTGCAGCCAGACGAAAGCACCCATGACGCACAGGTACAGCACGAGCACGATGGCCGGCGTCAGCCAGTACAGGCGCCGGCTGTTGCGCGCGTGCTCGTAGAATGTGGTCGGTATGAGAGACTTTCGCTGTGGTGGAGCCATGTCAGTCACTGTGTCGCAACGTAAGCATTTTAGTCATGATTGCCATCATTGGGCGGGTTTGTTTTTCATATCATGGAATTTAAACTCATAAAATGAAATTTTACTTGTGTTGATCCCGCCACTTCCCTAGAATGGTGCCAGATGTCCCGTTTCAGGGCACCCGGCGCTGAGGGCAAACCATTTGCACCCGGCATGAAACTCCGCTCTGGCACCTCCATCGGGGTGCCAGCGATTCAAACCACAGGAGACACATACCATGTCCTCTCTTGATCAAGGTCAGGTCACTACGGCAGACATCGATCCCCAGGAAACACGCGAGTGGATCGATGCCCTGGAAGCCGTTCTGGATCGCGAGGGTGCCGAACGCGCCCATTTCCTGATCGAACAACTCATTGATCTGGCGCGTCGCAATGGGGCCCACATTCCATATTCGCTCAATACCGCCTATGTCAACACGATCCCGCCAGGGCTCGAACCCATGCATCCCGGCAACATGGTGCTCGAAGAGCGCATTCGGTCGTACATCCGCTGGAATGCCATGGCCATGGTGGTCAAGGCCAACCAGATCGAGCCGCCAGATGGCGGCAGCCTGGGCGGGCACATTGCCTCATTCGCTTCACTGGCCACCATGATTGAGTGTGGCCAGAACCATTTCTGGCATGCAGAGTCAGCCGATCACGGCGGCGACCTGATTTATTTCCAGGGCCATTCGTCACCCGGGATGTATTCACGTGCCTTCCTCGAGGGGCGTCTCACCGAGGAAAACCTCGACTGGTTCCGCCAAGAGGTCGGCGGCAAGGGCAAGGGCTTGCCGTCCTACCCACACCCGCATCTGATGCCCGATTTCTGGCAGTTCTCCACGGTCTCCATGGGGCTCGGCCCGATGATGGCCATTTATCAGGCGCGTTTCCTCAAGTATCTGCACGCGCGCGGCATCGCCGACACCAGCCAGCGCAAGGTCTGGGTATTCATGGGAGACGGCGAGGTCGACGAACCCGAATCCCTGGCGGCCATCGGTCTGGCCGCGCGCGAGAAACTCGACAACCTCATCTTTGTAGTCAACTGCAACCTGCAGCGCCTCGACGGGCCGGTGCGGGGCAACGGCAAGATCATCCAGGAGCTCGAGGGCGCATTCCGCGGCAATGGCTGGAACGTGCTCAAGTTGATTTGGGGCGGCTATTGGGATCCCCTGTTTGCGCGCGACAAAGACGGTCTGTTGCGTCGCATCATGGAAGAAACCGTCGACGGGGAATACCAGGCATACAAAGCCAACGACGGCAAGTTCGTGCGCGAGAAATTCTTCGGCAAACACCCCAAGCTTCTGGAAATGGTCAGCCGCATGAGCGACGAAGAAGTCTGGCGCCTGAACCGCGGCGGCCATGATCCGCACAAGGTCTATGCCGCCTTTTCGGCGGCGGTCGCACACACGGGGCAGCCGTCGGTCATTCTGGCCAAGACCATCAAGGGCTATGGCATGGGGCACGTGGGGCAGGCCAAGAATCCCACTCACCAGCAGAAGAAACTCGATATCGATTCGGTGCGTGAATTCCGCGACCGTTTCAACATCCCCATCCCAGACGATCAACTGGAAGACTTGCCCTATTTCAAGCCGGCCAAGGATTCCCCCGAAATGAAATACCTGCACGAACACCGGCAGGCGCTCGGGGGCTATCTGCCGCATCGGCGCGAGAAGGCGGATCAGGCGCTCAAGGCGCCTTCGCTGGAGACCTTCAAGGCGGTTCTCGAGCCCACCATCGAAGGGCGCGAAATTTCGACCACGCAGGCCTTCGTGCGGGTGCTCAATCAGATCCTCCGAGACAAAGAGCTCGCGCCCCGCGTGGTGCCCATCCTGGTAGACGAATCCCGTACGTTCGGCATGGAGGGGCTGTTCCGTCAAATCGGTATTTACGCACCGGGGGGCCAGAAATACGTGCCGGTCGACAAAGGGCAGGTCATGTATTACCGCGAGGCAGCCGATGGGCAGCTGTTGCAAGAGGGGATCAACGAAGCGGGTGGGTTCTGCTCCTGGATCGCGGCGGCCACGTCGTATTCGGTCAGCAACCGGATCATGATCCCGTTTTTCATCTATTACTCCATGTTCGGCTTCCAGCGCTTTGGCGATCTGGCCTGGGCGGCCGGCGACATGCTGGCACGGGGCTTCGTGCTGGGCGGTACCGCGGGGCGCACGACGCTCAACGGCGAAGGCCTGCAGCACGAAGACGGGCACAGCCACATCCAGGCCTCGCTGATCCCCAACTGCGTGGCCTACGACCCGTCGTTTGCCCACGAAGTCGCCGTCATCATCCAGAACGGCATCCAGCGCATGATGCAGAATCAGGAAAACGTCTTCTTCTACATCACCGTCATGAACGAGAACTATCCCCAGCCGGGGTTGGCCGAAGGCGATGAGAAAGGCATCCTCAAGGGCATGTACAAACTGCGCTCGGCGGGCAAGAAACGCAACAAGGCCCACGTGCAGCTCATGGGCTCGGGTACGATCCTGCGCGAAGCCATGGCTGCCCAGGAATTGCTCGAGAAAGACTGGGGCGTTTCCTCAGACGTCTGGAGCGTGACCAGTTTCACCGAATTGCGTCGCGACGGGCTCGATGCCGAGCGGCACAACCTGCTGCATCCGGGCGAGCCGCTCCAGGAAGCCTACGTCACACAGCAGCTCAAGCAGACCCAGGGGCCCATCATCGCGTCCACCGACTACATCAAGGCCTTCCCCGACATGATTCGCCCTTTCATTCCAGAAGGGCGGCGCTATCGCGTGCTGGGCACCGACGGCTTCGGGCGCTCGGACTTCCGTTCCGAATTGCGCAAGCATTTCGAGATCGACCGCCACTTCATCGTGCTGGCGGCGCTGCGCAGCCTGGCCGATGAAGGCACGATCGATATCGCAAAGAGCGCCGAAGCCATTGCGCGATACGGCATCGATGCCGACAAGGCCAATCCACAGTACGCCTGAGGAGAATCACAGCCATGAGCAACACCATAGAAGTGAAAATTCCGGATATCGGCGACTTCGACGAGGTCGAGGTCATCGAGGTCCTGGTGGCTGTCGGTGACACCATCGAGACTGAACAAAGTCTGATCACGGTCGAATCCGACAAGGCCTCCATGGAAATCCCCGCATCGGACAGCGGGGTGGTCAAGCAGCTCAGGGTGCAGGTCGGCGACAAAGTCAAGGAAGGTTCGGTCATACTCGATCTCGAGCCCGCCATCGATGCCCAGCCACCGCAGCCCGAAGAGCAGGCGGCCCCGACGGCGCCGGCCACTGCCGCGGCGCCGCAACCGGCCACGGAACCGGCCGGGCCAGGCCCCGTCGCTCGCACGGGCGGGCTGCAGCCGGTCTTGGTGCCCGATATTGGCGATTTCGACGAAGTCGAAGTCATCGAAGTCCTGGTGGCGGTCGGTGATGTCATCGAAGCCGAACAAAGCCTGATCACGGTCGAGTCCGACAAGGCCTCCATGGAAATCCCGGCCCCGGTCGGCGGCGTGGTCAGAAAACTGAGCATTCAAGTGGGCGACAAGGTATCTCAGGGATCCGAGATTCTGCAGATCGAAGCCGCCGAAGCCCCACCCGAAGCCCGTGAACAGGCGGCCGAACCCGTTCAGCCGCCCCAAGTCACGCCGGCGGCCACCCCGGCGCCGGCCATCGCTGCACCGGCGCCCACCTCTCCGGCTGGCCCGGATGCCGATCCTGCGCCTGCGGCGGTTGCCGGCACCATGGCTTCCCAGGCCCCCGTGCGGACATCGCCGACGGCTTCATTTGCGGATGCCGAGGTGCCATTGCGCAACCTGCCGCACGCCTCGCCGTCCGTACGCAAGTTCGCCCGTGAACTCGGCGCCAACCTGGCCCATATCACGGGCTCGGGGCCCAAAAACCGCATCACGGCCGACGATGTGCGCGCCTATGTGAAGCAGGCGCTGGCCACGGGCGGCGCCAGCCCCGTGGGCACGACCTTGCCGGCGGGCGAGGGGTTCAGCGTCCTGGGCTGGCCCAAGGTCGATTTTGCCAAGTTTGGCGAAATCGAATCCAAGCCTTTGTCGCGCATCAGGAAAATCTCCGGGGCCAATCTGCACCGCAACTGGGTCATGATCCCCCACGTCACCAACAACGACGTGGCCGACATCACCGAGCTCGAAGCCTTGCGTCAACAGCTCAACGAAGAGCACAAAAAAACGGATGTCAAAATTACCCTGCTGGCCTTTCTGATCAAGGCCGTCGTGGCCGCGCTCAAGAGGCACCCCGAGTTCAATGCCTCGCTCGAGGGCGAGAACCTTGTTTTCAAGAAATATTTTCATATCGGGTTTGCCGCCGATACCCCCAACGGGCTCGTCGTTCCCGTCATCCGCGATGCCGACCGGAAGGGGGTATTGGATCTCGCGCGTGAAACAGCGCAACTGGCTGGCCTGGCCCGCGAGGGCAAGCTGTCCCCGGGTCAGATGCAGGGCGGCTGCTTCTCCATTTCCTCTCTCGGGGGGATCGGCGGCACTGACTTCACCCCCATCATCAACGCCCCTGAAGTGGCCATACTGGGGGTTTCCCGGTCTGTCATGCAGCCAGTCTGGAATGGCAAGAAATTCCGGCCGCGCCTGATGCTGCCGTTGTCATTATCCTATGATCACCGGGTGATCGACGGCGCCACCGCAGCCCGGTTCAACGCCTATCTGGCAAGCCTGCTGGCTGATTTCCGCCGCATCACACTATAAGGAAGCTGCATGAGCATCAGTGAGCTGAACGTACCCGATATCGGCGACTTCGATACCGTGGAAGTCATCGAAATCCTGGTGGCAGTGGGCGATTCGATCCAGCCAGAGCAAGGCCTCGTCACGGTTGAATCCGACAAGGCATCGATGGAGATTCCCGCCGAACGGGGCGGGGTGGTTCGTGAGATCCTGGTCAAGCTGGGTGACAAGGTCTCCGAGGGCAGCCCGCTGCTGCGGATCTCCGACGCCGAAGAGCAGGGCCCGGAACACGCAGCGGCATCCGCCACATCCGCGGCATCCGCCGCGCCCGAGGCCACACCGCCCGGGCAGGCCGGCGCAGCGGCCAGCGGTCCAGAACCGAATGCAACGGCCGTGCCGCCGCAGCCCGTCGCACAACCGGTGGCCGGCCGGCCACCGGTTGACGTCGCGTGCGACGTACTGGTGCTGGGAGCAGGCCCCGGGGGCTATTCCGCCGCGTTCAGGGCGGCCGATCTCGGGCTCGACGTGATCCTGGTCGAACGGCATGCGAATCTGGGCGGGGTATGCCTGAACGTCGGTTGCATTCCCTCGAAAGCCTTGCTGCATAGCGTGTTCATTCTGGAAGAGGCCAAGGCCCTGGGGGCGCATGGCATCCGCTTTCCTGAACCCGACATCGATCTCGACTCGTTGCGCGGTTATAAAGATTCCGTGGTGGGCAAGCTCACGACCGGCCTGTCGGCGATGGCCAAGGCGCGCAAGGTTCGGGTGCTCACCGGGCAGGGCCAATTTGCGGATCCCAATCATCTGCTCGTTCAGGCTGCCGATGGCGCATCGACACAAGTCCGTTTTGCGTCGGCCGTCATCGCGGCCGGCAGCGAGGCCGTGCGGCTGCCTTTTCTCCCCGAGGATCCCCGCATCGTCGACTCCACGGGTGCGCTGGCGCTGCGGGCCGTGCCCAAGCGCATGCTCATCGTCGGCGGCGGGATCATCGGGCTGGAAATGGGCACCGTGTATTCGGCACTGGGCGCACGCCTGGACGTGGTCGAAATGCTGCCCACCCTGATGACGGGTGCCGACCGGGACCTGGTCAAGGTCTGGCAGAAGCGCAACGCCTGGCGGTTCGATCGCATCATGCTGAATACGCGCACCGTCGGGGCCGAAGCGGCGGCCGACGGCATCCATGTGCGTTTCGAAGGAGACGATGCGCCGGCCGAGCCGCAGGTCTACGACCTGGTCCTGCAGGCCGTGGGCCGCCGCCCCAATGGCCGGACACTGGGCGCGGAAAAGGCGGGCGTCCAGATCACGGATCGGGGCTTTATCGAAACAGATCGGCAAATGCGCACCAATGTGCCGCATATTTACGCTATCGGCGATATTGTGGGTCAGCCGATGCTGGCGCACAAGGCCGTCCACGAGGGCCATGTGGCCGCCGAGGCGATTGCCGGCCAAAAATCATTTTTTGATGCCCGGGTGATTCCATCCGTGGCCTATACGGACCCCGAGGTGGCCTGGGTAGGGCTGACCGAAGAACAGGCCCGACAAGAAGGCACGGCCATCAAGAAGGGGCTGTTTCCTTGGCAGGCCTCGGGACGGGCGATTGCCAATGGCCGCGACGAAGGCTTTACCAAACTCCTGTTCGATGCCGAAACAGGGCGCATCGTCGGCGGGGGGATCGTGGGCACGCAGGCTGGCGATCTCATCGGCGAAGTGGCGCTGGCCATCGAAATGGGTGCCGACTCGGTCGACATCGGCCAGACCATTCACCCGCATCCCACGCTGGGCGAATCGATTGGCATGGCCGCCGAGGCCTCTGACGGGCAGTGCACCGATCTGCCGCCCGTGCGGCGCAAATAGGCCCGCCTGGCGGGCAGTATCGATACGCCCGCCAGGGTCACCCGCTCGATTGCAGGCGGCAGGTGCTAACATCGGCACCTGCCGCCTTCTTCACTCGTCTTCAAAATTTTCATGTCTTCTGCTGCACTCGCCCCGGCGCCTGGTTCCTCCCTGTCCGATTGGCTGTCCTATATCGAAGCCCTGCATCCGCAAACGATCGACCTGGGGCTCGACCGGATCCGCACAGTCGCCAGCCGCCTCGGGGTTTCGCTGGATTGCGTCAAGATCGTGGTGGCAGGTACCAACGGCAAGGGTTCCACCTGTGCCATGCTCGAGTCCATCCTGCTGAATGCCGGCTACAAGGTGGGCAAATACACCTCGCCCCACCTCCTGCGTTTCAACGAGCGCATTTGCATACAGGGTACGCAGGCCACCGATGAGGCCATCGTGCACGGTCTGGAGCGCGTTGAAGCCCACCGTGACGGGATCAGCCTGACCTACTTCGAAATGACGACCCTGGCGGCGCTTCTACTGTTTCAGGATGCCGGGCTGGACGTGGTCGTGCTCGAGGTCGGCCTCGGGGGGCGGCTCGACGCCGTCAACATCATCGATGCGGATTGCGCCATTCTCACCAGCGTCGATCTCGACCATACCGAATGGCTGGGCAATACGCGTGAAGCGATCGGCCTCGAAAAAGCCCATGTCTTCCGCGCCGGGAAACCCGCCATCTGCGCCGATCCCATGCCGCCGGAAAGCGTCGCAGAGTACGCTCGGCAAATCGGCGCCGACTTGTGGCGTGTCAGTGTCGATTTCAATTATTCGGGGGACCGGCAGCAGTGGGCCTACGGTGGCCGCAGCCAACGCCGCCATGCACTGGCGTATCCCGCTCTGCGGGGGGCCAACCAGCTGCTCAACGCATCGGCTGCGCTGGCAGCGCTCGAGGCGCTGTCCGACCGCCTGGTCGTCACCCAGCAAGAGGTCCGCCAGGGTCTGCTGCACGTTCAATTGCCCGGCCGCCTGCAGATTCTGCCCGGCTTGCCGCACACGATCCTCGACGTCGCCCACAATCCGCACGCGGCTGCGGCACTTGGGCAAAATCTCGATAGCATGGGGCATTACCCGCACACTTTCGCGGTGGTCGGGATGTTGCACGACAAGGCCATTGCCGAAACCCTGCAGCGGCTGTCACGTCGAGTAGACCGCTGGATGTGCGCGACCCTGGGCGGGCCGCGCGGCACGCGTGCGCAAGAGCTGGCCGATATCGTGCGCCAGATCAGCGGCGACTCGGCCCCGGTCGATCCCTTCATTGCGCAGGCCAGCGAGGTGCAGCGCAGCCACAAGCCCGGGGTGCGGCCGATGACGCGGCCCGCCGTGCAGGCGCGCGACGTGCGCGTCTACACCTTCGAAAGCCCGGCACTGGCCTTTGCCGAAGCCCGCAAGATGGCGACGGACAATGATAGAATTCTGGTGTTTGGCTCGTTTGCCACCGTAGGTCCGGTGCTCGACGTCCTGCGCCAGGAAGGCAGGGACGTCCTGCCATGAACAGGCCTTTGCCTCCAGTCTGATGGGTATGCTGCACCATGTTCTTTCGCAAGAAACCTGAAGCCGAAAGGCGTTCTGCATCTCGCGGCGGGGCTGCCGAAGCGGCCCGGATCAAGGAACTGCGCATCCAGGCCCGGCGGCGTCTGGTCGGTGCTCTGGTACTGGTGCTGACCGCCTTCATTCTGGTGACCTGGCTGTTCGATGAGCCGGTCTCCGAACCCGCCCCGGCCCCCATCATCGTGCCGGCGCCGCCTTCGGGCCTGCCATCGGGCGATGAATTCTCCGCCATTTCCGAGCCAGATGACGCGCCGGCGCCCGACACGGCATCCGGCGCCATCACGACCCTGGCCGAGCCCTCGGGTGAATCGCCGCCGGGCGAAGCCGCGCCCGGCACCGAAGCCCCGCCAGCCCAGCAAGCGGCCGAGGGCGCCGAAACGCGTGTGCCCGTCCCAGAAGGGTCGCAAGCCGATTCACCCCCCTCCAGTCGCAACGAGCGCAGTCCCGCATCGGCCGCGGCCGCCGCCGACACCCGCACGGACGATGGCTCGGTCGCGCTGGCCTTGCTGGCGGGCAAGACGCCGCCCACCGCCACACCGCCCGCGGCGGCTGCGTCGGGGCGCTATTATCTGCAGGTGGCGGCTTACGCCACCGAACAGGACGCGATCAAACGCCGCGATAGCCTGCACCAGGCCGGTGTCAGCAACGCCTACGTGGAAACGGCCCAGTCGGGCGGCCGCACGGTGCATCGCCTGCGCGTGGGTCCGTTCAGCTCCCATGAGGCCGCGCAGGCAGCCCAGACCCGCTTGCGGGCCCTGGGCTACGAAAACGGTCTCATCGCCGGCCAGTGACCAGCTTCGACTACTTCGTGCTGGCCATCCTGGCCGTGTCCGCCGTCATTGGGTTGCTGCGCGGGTTCCTGCGCGAGGTCTTGTCGCTCGTTGCCTACCTGGCTGCCTTCATGGCGGCCATCTGGTGGGGGCCCCGGGCGTCCGAATGGCTGATCCCCCTGATCGACAATGGCCTGTTGCGCAACTTGGCGGCCTACGGCGCGGTCTTCGT
This sequence comes from Castellaniella sp., assembly GCF_041675725.1. GTDB lineage: Bacteria > Pseudomonadota > Gammaproteobacteria > Burkholderiales > Burkholderiaceae_B > Castellaniella. Next base: position 84,875 of record NZ_JBAYTI010000002.1, read on the forward strand.
CGCCGGCTTGCTGTTGCTGGGCCTGCTCAACATGGCGTTGGGGGCGCTGGTCGACCGCACCGGCCTGACCCCGGCAGACCACGGCCTGGGGGCCCTGTTTGGTGCTGCGCGTGGCATCGTGCTCGTTCTGGCGCTGGTGGGTCTTGCGGGCTACACGGAACTGCCCAAAGAACCCTGGTGGCGGCAGGCCCGCACCTCTGCAGCCGCTGAACGCGGTTTCGTGCAGATCAAGTCCATGTTGCCTGCTTCGATCGCAGAACTTCTCCCTTATTAGCCGGAACCTCATCGCATGTGTGGAATCGTAGGCGTCATGGGCAAAAGCCCCGTCAATCAACTGATTTATGACAGCCTGCTGCTTTTGCAGCACCGTGGCCAGGATGCGGCCGGGATGGCCACCGCTCATGGGCCTTTCTTCAATGTGCACAAGGCGCACGGCCTGGTGCGTGACGTTTTCCGAACGCGCAACATGCGGGCCTTGCCAGGCAACAGCGGGCTGGGCCAGGTGCGCTATCCGACCGCCGGCTCCAGCGTCAGCGTAGACGAGGCGCAGCCTTTCTACGTCAATGCCCCATTTGGGATCACGTTCGTGCACAACGGCAACCTGACCAACTGGCACGAACTGCGCGAGTCCTTGTTCAAGCACGACAGGCGGCACATCAATACCAATTCCGATTCAGAAGTCCTGCTCAATGTCTTTGCCCATGAACTGCAACAGGCATCCAATGGCGTGAGCCTGGATGCGGCCGCCATATTCGAAGCGGTGCGCGCCGTCCACCGCAGGGCGCGCGGCGCCTATGCCGTCATTGCCCATATCAGCCGCTTCGGGCTGGTGGCCTTCCGTGACCCGCACGGGATTCGGCCGCTATGTCTGGGGCGCCACGAGACCGATCAGGGCACGGAATGGATGCTGGCTTCCGAATCGGTCGCCTTGACCGGTACCGGGTTTTCACTGGTGCGTGATATCGAGCCGGGCGAGGCGGTCGTGATTACCGAAGCGGGCGAGCTCAGCCAGGCGCCATGCACAGAGTCCGCCAGCCAACGCACGCCCTGTATTTTCGAGTACGTGTATTTTGCGCGGCCCGATTCGATCATGGATGGCATTTCGGTCTACAGCGCGCGTTTGCACATGGGCGAATACCTGGCGGATCACGTGGCCAAAAGCCTGCGCCTGGGGGATATCGACGTCGTCATGCCCATTCCGGATTCATCCAGGCCGTCGGCCATGCAGCTGGCCTCGCATCTCGGCCTGGACTACCGCGAAGGTTTTATCAAGAATCGTTATATTGGCCGCACGTTCATCATGCCGGGCCAGACGGTGCGCAAGCAATCGGTTCGCCAGAAGCTCAGTGCCATCGATCTCGAGTTTCGCGGCAAGAACGTACTGCTGGTCGACGATTCGATCGTGCGCGGCACGACCAGCCGGCAGATCGTCGAGATGGCGCGCAGCGCGGGCGCCCACAAAGTGTACTTTGCCTCGGCCGCCCCGGCCGTGCGTTTCCCGAATGTGTACGGCATCGACATGCCCACCCAGGACGAACTCATCGCGACAGGCCGCACCACCGAAGACATTGCCCGCGAGATCGGCGCGGATGGCCTGGTCTTTCAGAACCTGGCCGATCTAAAACAGTCTTTGCGGGATCTGAATCCTGCCCTCGAGACGTTCGAGTGCTCGTGTTTCGACGGCGACTACGTCACGGGCGACGTCGACCAGGCCTATCTGGCCCGCTTGCGCCTCGAGCGCCACCCAAGCCAGCGCTCGGGGGCCATCAGCCAGGTGGGCGACGACCGCTAGCCAGGCACGCCGGCCTCAGGCTCGGCGCAACAGCACCCAGATGGACAGCAGTGCACAGAACCCAAAGCAGGCCAGGCCCCACAAGGCGTATTCGATACCCAGCAGGCTGACCCGCGCATCGCTGCAGCTGGCCTGTATGCCGAACAGCCAGGGCAGGGCGCCGTCCAGCCCGGATGCGGTCATAAAGCGGTCGGCAAAGGTTTGCGCGCAGGAAAACGAGACGGCGGCGACCCGGTACTGGTACCAGGCAGCCGCCATCCCGGCCGCCGACGACAGCAGGGCCAGCAGGGCCCCGAGCCGTTGCCAAAGGCCGGATGCCCGCCCCGCGCTGGCCAGCAGGCAGACGACGGCCACGACCAGCAAGATGAAGCGCTGCAATACGCACCAGGCACAGGGCCGCATGTCGAATACGTGTTGCGACACCAGCGCCACAGCCAGCGCGGCGATGCAAACCAGGGCCACGATACGCAAAAGAAAACGGGAGGTGAACATGCTGTCGGCGCGGCGGGCAGAGTCAGGAAGATGTGTCAGTGTACGCGATCATGACGTCGTCAGGCGCCGGATTTAGGCACGGGCGCCGGTGAATCCGGCGCGGTGCTGGGCATGCCCAGCGCGTTGAGCAAATCCCGTTCGAACTGTCTTTGGGTACGCGCCTGGTCGAGGCTTTCAGCCTCCAGGATGAAGATGTCTTCGACCCGATCGCCCAGGGTCATGATTTTCGCCATTTTCAGATCGATGCCATAGCGCGTGAAGATACGCGCAAGATCGTGCAGCAGGCCAGGACGATCGGCCGCCTGGATGGACAGCCTCCAGCTGTGCGCCTGTGTATCGGCCGCCAGATTGATGTCCGGCACCACTGGAAAGACGCGGGCTCGGCGCGATCGGCTCAATCGCGCAGTATGCGATACGGCGACGTCTGGACGGCCTTCGAGTACCGCTTGCAGGCCGTGCTCGAGGACGGCTGCGCGCGCCCGCGCGTCGCGCTCGCCTTCTGGCAGCAGCACAATGAAGCTGTCCAGGGCCCAGCCCTGTCGGGTCGTGTGGATGCGGGCATCCTGGATGCTCAGCCCATGCCGGTCGAAACAGGCACAGATGTCCACGAACAGGTCGGGCCGGTCAGGCGCATAAGCCATGACCTGAAGGACGTCGCCCGGTGTCGGAATGCGCACGCGCACGACGGGATCGGGGCCTTCGTGCACCGCGTGCAGCTGGCGCGTATGCCAGGCGATTTCGTTGGCGTCGTGACGCAGAAAATAGGCGACATCCAGCTGGGCCCAGAAGGCATCCCGGCTTTCGTCGCGCAGCCCTATGAGCCGGATTTGCGCGGCAGCGGCCTCTTTGCGCAGGGCCAAGACGGCATGGGCATCGGGTTGGGCGCCCCCCAGTGCATCCAGGGTCTTGTGGTACAGCTCTTCCAGCAGCCTGCCTTTCCAGGCATTCCAGATGTGCGGACCGGTACCGCGAATGTCGGCGACCGTAAGCAGATAAAGCGCGGCCAGCCTGCGTTGCGATCCGACTCGCAGGGCGAACTCATGGATGACCGCCGGATCGCTGAGATCGCGCTTTTGGGCCACCCTGGAGAACGTCAGATGCTCGCGTACCAGAAAATCAAGCAGCGCGATGGCGGGCCGGTCCAGGCCATGACGACGCGCAAACCGGCGCACCTCGGCCGCCCCCAGCACCGAGTGATCTCCACCCCGGCCTTTGGCAATATCATGAAACAAAGCGGCGACATAAAGCAGCCAGGCATCATCCAGATCGGCCATCAACTGACTGGCCAGCGGATCCATCTGGGCATGTTCGGGTTGCGTAAAGCGTCGCAGATTGCGTACCACCATGAGCAAGTGCTGATCCACCGTATATGCATGGAACAGGTCGTGCTGCATTTGCCCCACGATGCGCCGAAATGGCGGCAAGTAGCGCGGCAGAATATTCCACAGAGCCATGTCGCGCAGAGCACGCACGATGCCGCGCGGTTGCTGGAGAATCAGCAGGAACAGCTGGCGATGCGCAGGATCATCCCGGAAACTGCGGTCGATGCGCTGGCGTGCATGCCACATTGCGCGCAGCGTGCCTGCCGTCATGCCCTGCAGCCTCGGGTTCTGCTGCATCAGCAGGAACGCCTTGAGGAGCAGACCGGGCTGGCGGGCGAAGGCTTCCTCGTCGTTCAGGGCCAGGCGGTCGCGGCGTACGCTGAAGTCTTCATCCAGCCTGAGATCCTCGCCCGGCGGCATGGGAAAGAGCCGCTCTTCCAGATTCAGCATGATCAGGCGATTCATCTGGCTGACGACGTGCGCCGCCCAATAATATCGCTGCATCAGCAATTCGCTGGCCCGCCGCGGGGGGCGGTCGACGAATCCGTACAATGGGGCCAGGCGGGGTTGCAAGTCGAACAGGACCCGATCTTCGCGCCGCCCGCAGAGTATGTGCAGCTCGATGCGCAGCCGCTTGAAAGCCAGTTCAGCGCGCCGCAACGAACGAAACTCGGCGGCCGTCAGCAGATCGGTCCGGGCCACCGCACGCCAGTCGTGGCCATAGCCCGCGGCGCGGGCCAGCCAGAGCAGAACCTGCAGATCTCTCAGGCCGCCCGGCGACTCTTTGCAGTTTGGCTCGAGAGCATAAGGCGTATCGTGGTAGTGCGCGTGACGCTGCTGCATTTCTGCGCGCTTGTCCAAGTAAAACTGACGCGGATTCAGTTCGGCCTGCAGCTGGCTGGCGAAGCGTTTGAACAACCCACGGCTACCGGCCAGCCAGCGGGCTTCGAGCATCGAAGTCTGTACGGTGATGTCAGCTGCCGCCAGATGCCGGCACTGCTGCAGCGTACAGACATTGTGGCGCGGTTCAAGGCCCGCATCCCACAGGGCCGCCACCAGCGCCTGGATGCGGGCCTGGGCCTGTGTGTCGGCTGGCTCGCCGAGCAGGATCAATAGGTCCAGATCAGAGCCCGGGTAGAGTTCGCCGCGCCCGTACCCCCCGACCGCCGCCAAGCATGCGCCTGCGGGCAACGGGTGGTGCCCGAGCAGGGCCCGGACTGCTTCATCGGCTGCCCGCCGCAAGGCCCGTAGCAGCACTTCCGGCCGCAGGTGGCCGCGCCAGGCCTGCAGCGCCTGCTCGCGCCGCCCCTGCAGCTGCGCGCGAACGGCCGCGGCAGCGCCATCGGGGCGCGCCGTGTTCATGCCGTGCCGGGCTGATCCGCCAGGGCGGGAGGGGCTGGCATGCCGGGAGAAACGGTCAGGACTTCGTGGCCTGTTTCAGTAACGAGCACGGTATGCTCCCATTGAGCCGAGAGGCTGTGATCGCGGGTTACCACGGTCCATTGGTCGGCCAGCGTGCGGATTTCGCGCCGCCCGGCGTTGATCATGGGCTCTATGGTGAAGATCATCCC
>NZ_JBAYTI010000003.1:0-83863 GCF_041675725.1 Castellaniella sp.
ATCGTCGCGGGCGCCCTGGATGCCTTCATGCAGCATCTGGACGCCCACAGCCTGGCGGACGTGCTTCCGCCAGGCGCGAGAACCGCAAGCACTGCCGCCGTAGCCCGTGGGGATGTCACTGCACCAGAGGCGAATCGGCCCCCTGCATGGGGATGCCGCTGATGTGCGCGCCCCCGACCAGCTGTTGCAGGTATTGGTGCACGGCACGCCGATAGCTGGATTCTTCGAGCCAAGCGGCGAGGCTGTCGTGGACGGCCTCGAAGGCCAGCGCCCGCCCTTCGATTTTGTGGCCGATGCGCACGATGTGGAATCCGAAACGGGTTTCAACCAGTTCACCGCCCAATGAGAATTCTGGCAGGGCAAAGACGGCCTTTTCGAATTCGGGCACCATCTCGCCCCGGCGTAGTTCGCCCAACCCCCCCCCTTTGGCGCCCGTCGGGCAATTGGAATAGCGGCGCGCAAACGCGGCGAATTCGCCCAGCCCCTGCCGATGCAGATCGGCCAGAATGCTGGTGGCCCGCCCGCGCAGCTTTTGCACGTCGAGCCCCGAGGTTACCTGGAACAGGATGTGCCAGGCCTCGACCACGTCGCCTTCGCGAAATTCATCGGGATGCTGCTCGAAATAGCGCCGGCAACTGGCCTCATCGGCCTGCGGTGTGTGCACGTCGTGCGCCAGCACGGCCGCCAGCAGGGATGCGTCGCAGTCGGCCTCGAGGCCAAGATCTTGGGCCCTCTGGCGGATCAGCTCGCGCAAGACGAGTTCCTGCCCGGCCGAGAGGCGCGGATTCGGCTCCTGACCGTGCAGCCTGGACTGGGCCAGGACCTGGTCTTCGGTGATGGTGATGTCGTTGACCGTGATCATGTTGCCTCCTTAGCGCGGCCGCACCAGCTGCCAGGCACGGGTGAGATACGAAACCGACGCAAATCCGGACCACACGTGCACCAGGCGGGTGAACGGGAAGATCACGAACAAGGTCATGCCCAGCACCATATGCAGCCGGTAGATGCCCGGCACCGTCTGCATGGCGGCCACCGCCGTGGCGGGGCGCAGGGTGACGATGGCCTGAGCCCAATCGCCCAACAGAACCATGAGCGCACCATCGGTGTGGTGCACCGAGGTGAACAGCGAGGCGAGCCCGGCCAGCAGGACCAGGAGAATCCACAGCAGGCTCACCCAGTCGCCCACCGTGGAGTTGTGCGCCAGCCGCGCATCCGTCCAGCGGCGATGGATGAGGAGCACGAGGCCGGCCAGGCAGATCAACCCCAGGATGGCGCCCACCACGATCGCCAGCAGCTGTTTGAACGCCGTGGAAATCCCCAGGGCATGATAGACGGCCGGCGGCGTGAGCAGGCCCACCAGATGAGTGAAGAACAGGGAGATGATGCCGATGTGGAACAAGTTGCTGCCCCAGTTGAGCGAGCCATGGCGCAGCAGCTGGCTGGAATCGCTCTTCCAGGTGTACTGTTCGCGCTCGAAACGCACCAGACTGCCCAGGAAGAAGATGGCCAGCGCCACATAGGGATAGACACCAAAGAAAAAGAGATCAAAAGCGGCTTTCATGGGGGTCACCTCAAACAGGGTCGGCCGAACCGGCTGGGCGCCGGTGCGGGGCGCGGATCACGACGGGTTGCCCATCGGCCGGGCGGGGCGGACGGGGTTGCCGTGGCTGGAGCATCGCGGGGGTTTCCAGCCCTTCGGCCTGCGGACCGAATGTGATCATGGTTTCTTCCAGTGCGCCTTCGGGCGGCTCTGGCAATGCTTCGGGCTGGACATCCGTCATGCTGCGCAGCTGCACGAAAATGCAGGCATAGGGGCTGTGCGATTCGGCCAGCTTGTCGCCCAGGCGGGCCAGCACGTGAATCGCATCGCCCAGCAAGGCATCTGCCGAGTCGGCGGGGATCTGACCGAGGAATTCGAGAAACAGCGGAACGTAATCCGGCAGCTCGGTCGTGCTGGGCGCCAGCCCGTGCTTCAGGTATTCGTTCTGCAGGTCTACCATGGCCTGGCCGCGATCGCGGGATTCGCCGTGAACGTGCTCGAACAAGTGCAACGAGTGGGCGGCACGGCGGTCGAACGTAGCGACATAGTGCTCTTGCAGATCGATCAGGTCCTGACCATGCTGCAGATGATCGAAGACGGGCGCCAGCGTCTGGCGAACCGGGGTGGGCAGGGCATCGGACAATTCTGGCAAGGCGTCGAGAAGCGCCTGTTCGGGGTAGCCGAGCAGCGCCGACAGCACCGAGAACACGGACGTTTCTTGAAGGAGCGGAATATCGTGAGTCATGCGCATCCCCTCAGGCCGTCCGCGCCGGATCCAGGAACACCACCGTCGGCTTGCGCTTGGCACGCGGTTTGCCGAACAGCGATCCCTCGGAGGACCCGCTCGAACAGCCGTTGCCAAAAGTGAAGCCGCAGCCCCCCCGCATTTCGAAGGCGTTTTCAGCGCTTTCACGGTGGGCCGTGGGGATCACGAAGCGGTCTTCGTAGTTGGCAATGGCCAGATAGCGGTGCATGTCCTCGACCTGGTGCAGGCTCAGGCCCACCTGCTCGAGGATGTCCGGGCGCTCTTGACGATCGACCGAACGCGCCCGCATGAACGCCCGCATGCCCAGCATGCGCTCGAGTGCGGTCGCCACCGGCGCCTCGTCACCCGCGGTGAGCAGGTTGGCCAGGTAGCGCAAGGGAATGCGCAGGGACTGGACATCGGGGATTTCCCCAAATGCGCCGATGTGGCCACTGTTGGCTGCCGACTGGATGGGCGACAGGGGCGGCACGTACCAGACCATGGGCAGGGTGCGGTATTCGGGGTGCAGCGGAAAGGCGATCTTCCATTCGACCGCCATCTTGTAGACCGGCGAGTTGCAGGCCGCGTCGAGCCAGTTCTCGGGGATGCCATCGGCCAGCGCCTGGCGGCGCACTTCGGGGTCGTGGGGATCGAGAAAGAGATCGAGCTGCGCCTGATAAAGGTCTTTTTCGTTGGGCACGCTGGCGGCCGCCTCGATGCCATCGGCATCGTACAGCAGCACCCCCAGGTAGCGAATGCGCCCCACGCAGGTTTCGGAACAGACCGTCGGCATCCCGGCTTCGATGCGCGGATAGCAGAAGATGCATTTTTCGGCCTTGCCGGATTTCCAGTTGTAGTAGATCTTTTTATAGGGGCACCCCGAGATGCACATGCGCCAGCCGCGACACTTGTCCTGATCGATGAGAACGATGCCGTCCTCGGCGCGCTTGTAGATCGAGCCCGACGGGCAACTAGCCACGCAAGTGGGATTCAGGCAGTGCTCGCACAGCCGGGGCAAATACATCATGAAGGTGTTTTCGAACTGCCCGTAGATGTCTTTTTGCACATCCTCGAAGTTGTAGTCTTGTGAACGCTTGGAGAACTCGCCCCCGAGGATTTCTTCCCAGTTGGGACCCCATTCGATTTTTTCCATGCGCTGCCCGGTAATGAGCGAGCGTGGCCGGGCCACCGGCGGCGTACTGCGTTCGGGCGCTTTTTGCAGATAATCGTAATCGTAGGTGAACGGCTCGTAGTAGTCGTCGATCTGGGGCAGGTTGGGGTTGGCGAAGATGCGCGACAGGAGTTTGATCTTGCCGCCCTGACGCGGCTCGATGCGGCCGCTGGCCTTGCGCCGCCAGCCCCCGTTCCAGCGATCCTGGTTTTCCCAGTCTTTGGGGTAGCCCACCCCGGGCTTGGTTTCGACGTTGTTGAACCAGGCGTACTCCATGCCCTCGCGAGACGTCCAGACGTTCTTGCAGGTGATGGAACACGTATGACAGCCAATGCATTTGTCCAGGTTCAGGACCATGGCCACTTGTGCGCGGATTTTCATGGATACAGCTCCTTCAGTCCGTGTTCTGGGCAGCGACGGCGAGTTCATGGGTTTCGTCGAGCCAGTCGATGTTCTTCATCTTGCGCACGACCACGAACTCGTCGCGATTGGACCCCACTGTGCCGTAGTAGTTGAAACCATAGGACAGCTGGGCATAGCCGCCGATCATGTGGGTGGGTTTGATCACCGTGCGAGTCACCGAATTGTGGATACCGCCCCGCTTGCCCGTGATTTCGGAGCCCGGCACGTTCACGATCTTTTCCTGCGCGTGGTACATCATGGTCATCCCTTCGGGCACCCGTTGGCTGACCACCGCACGGGCCACCAGGGCCCCGTTCACGTTGAAGACCTCGATCCAGTCGTTGTCGACGATGCCGGCGCGCGCCGCATCGACTTCGGACATCCAGACGATGGGCCCGCCACGCGAGAGCGTGAGCATGATGAGGTTGTCCGAATACGTGGAGTGAATGCCCCACTTCTGGTGCGGCGTGATGAAATTCAGCACCACGTGCGGCTCGCCGTTGGAGAACTGCTGCTCGAGCATGGGCTTGATGGTCTTGGTATCGACCGGCGGGCGGTACACGCACAACGCCTCGCCGAAGTCGCGCATCCAGGGGTGATCCTGGTAGAGCTCCTGGCGGCCCGTCAGCGTGCGCCAGGGGATGAGTTCGTGCACGTTGGTGTAGCCGGCACTGTAGCTGACCTTGTCGGACTCGATCCCCGACCAGGTGGGTGACGTGAGGATTTTGCGCGGCTGAGCCTGCAGATCGCGAAAGCGGATTTTTTCGTGTTCGCTGGACTTCGCCAGGTGCGTATGGTCGCGCCCGGTGATCTTCGACAGGGCTTGCCAGGCCTTGACGGCCACGTGGCCGTTGGTTTCGGGCGCCAGAGACAGGATGGTTTCACAGGCGTCGATGTCGGATAGGATACGCGGCTGCCCCTGGCTGACGCCGGGTTCGCGCTCGCGCCGGTTCAACTGCCCCAGGAATTCGACTTCTTCCTTGGTGTCCCAGGCGATGCCCTTGCCGCCATTGCCCAGCTTTTCGGCCAGCGGCCCCAGCGACGTGAAGCGCTTGTAGACGTTCTTGTAGTCGCGATCGACCACCATCATGGCCGGCATGGTCTTGCCTGGAATGAGATCGCACTCGCCCTTGCGCCATTCGCGCACGTCGAATGGGTCGGAGAGCTCGCCCGGGGAATCATGCTGCAAGGGCTGCAGGACGAGATCCTCGTTGGGCAAGTCTGCATCCTGGGCGAGTTCGGAGAATTTGTGGGCCAGCCCCTTGTAGATCTCCCAGTCGCTGCGGGATTCCCAGATGGGATCCACGGCCGCCGACAACGGGTGGATGAAAGGGTGCATGTCGGACGTGTTGAGGTCGTTTTTCTCGTACCAGGTCGCCGTGGGCAACACGATGTCGGAATACATGCACGTCGTGGACATGCGAAAGTCCAGTGTCACCAGCAGGTCGAGCTTGCCCTGCGGGGCGTCATCGTGCCAGGCGACCTCGAGTGGACGGGCCTCGCCCGACTCGCCCAGGTCCTTGCCCTGGACGCCGTGTTGCGTGCCCAGCAGGTGCTTGAGGAAATATTCGTGCCCCTTGCCCGAAGACCCAAGAATGTTCGAGCGCCAGACGAACAAGTTGCGTGGATAGTTGTCGGGATGATCGGGGTCTTCGCAGGAAAACCGCAGGGTGCCGTCGCGCAGCCCCTGGATCGCGTACGCCTTGGGATCGACCCCGGCCGCCCGCGCCGCGCGCACGACCTCGAGCGGGTTGGTCTGCAGCTGCGGAGCCGTGGGCAGCCAGCCCATGCGCTCGGCGCGCACGTTCATGTCGATCAGGCTGCCCTGATACTTGCTGGCATCGGCCAGCGGCGACAGCAATTCGGGCACCTGCAGTTTCTCGTAGCGCCATTGGTCGGTATGCGCGTAGAAGAACGAGGTGCCATTCATGTGCCGCGGCGGGCGCAGCCAGTCGAGGGCGAAGGTCAGCATGGTCCAGCCGGTTTGCGGACGCAGCTTTTCCTGGCCGACATAGTGGCACCACCCGCCCCCGGATTGCCCGACGCAACCGCACATCGAGACCAGGTTGATGATGCCGCGGTAGGCCATGTCCATGTGGTACCAGTGGTTCAGCCCGGCCCCCAGGATCACCATGGACTTGCCTTCGGTCTTGTCGGCGTTGTCGGCGAACTGGCGCGCCACGGTGATGACGTGCTGGCGATCGACGCCCGTGATGCGCTCTTGCCAGGCGGGGGTGTAGGGCACGTCGTCATCGTAGGATGCCGCGACGTTGCCCCCCCCCAGGCCGCGGTCGATGCCGTAGTTGGCCACGAAGAGATCGAACACGGTGGTGACGAGAACGTCGCCCTCGGCCGTGGCCACCCGCCGCACAGGCAGGTTGCGCACCAGGATCTCGTCGTGGCTGGTGCCCTGGAAGTAGTCGTGCTGCTGGCCGCCAAAGTACGGGAAGGCAACGGGCACGACCTCGTCGTAGGCCTCGAGCAGCGACAGGCGCGGCAGGATGTCCTGGCCCCCCGCGTCTTTCAGATCGAGGTTCCACTTGCCGGCGTCTTCGCCTTCTTTCTGGCCCCAGCGAAAGCCGATGGATCCCTGGGGCGCCACCAGGTCGCCCGTGTTCTGGTCGTAGACCAGTGTCTTCCATTCGGGATTATTGTGCTGCCCCAATTGATCGACGAGATCGGACGCCCGCAGCTTGCGGTCGGCCACGTAGTGATCCCCCTGACGCACCAGACGCACCAGGAACGGCATGTCGGTGTATTGGCGGCAGTAGCGCTCGAAATAAGCGCTCTTGCCGGCGAGGTGGAATTCTTTGAGGATGACGTGGCCCATGGCCAGCGCCAGAGCGGCGTCGGTGCCTTGCTTGGGATGCAGCCAGATGTCGCCGAACTTGGCGCCCTCGGCATAGTCGGGAAACACGGACACCACCTTGGCCCCCCGATAGCGGGCCTCGACCATGAAGTGGGCATCGGGCGTGCGGGTCTGCGGCACGTTCGAGCCCCACAACATGATGAAGGTCGAGTTGTACCAGTCGGCCGATTCACTGACGTCGGTTTGTTCGCCCCAGGTCTGCGGGCTGGAGGGCGGCAAGTCGCAGTACCAGTCGTAGAAGCTGAGCAGGGACCCCCCCAGCAGCGACAAATAGCGGCTGCCCGAGGCATACGAGACCATGGACATGGCCGGAATGGGCGAGAAGCCGGCGATGCGGTCGGGGCCATGACGCCGGATGGTGTGGATGTTGGCCGCCGCGATGATTTCATTGACCTCGTCCCAGGTGGAGCGCACGAAGCCCCCCAGGCCGCGGCGCGTCTTGTACTGGCTGGCCCGGTCTGGATCGGTGGCGATGGTCTGCCAGGCCTGCACGGGCGTGAGCGTCTTGCGCAGCTCGCGCCACTGGCGGGCCAGGCGCCCGCGCACCATCGGGTATTTGACCCGGTTGGCGCTGTACAGGTACCACGAGAACGTGGCCCCGCGCGGACAGCCCCGGGGTTCATGGTTGGGCATGTCGGGCCGCGTGCGCGGGTAGTCGGTCTGCTGGGTCTCCCAGGTGACGATGCCGCCCTTCACGTAGATTTTCCAGGAACACGAGCCCGTGCAGTTCACCCCATGGGTGGAGCGCACGATCTTGTCGTGCTGCCAGCGATTGCGGTAGGCGTCCTCCCAGGTGCGGTCTTCGTGCACCACATTGCCATGGCCATTGGAAAACGGCTCTTTCTGACGGGAAAAATATTTGAGGCGATCGATGAAATGGCTCACGATGTAGGCTCCGTTGGAAAGATTGGGACAAGCATGCGGGGCGCGCTGCCCTCAGCAGCGGACCTCGGCATGCTTGCGCGAGTAGTACCACCATGTCACGGCCAGGGACACGGCGTAAAAGACGACGAAAAACAGCAAGGCGGCCTGTGGCGACCCGGTGAGGTCGAACGACGTGCCGAAACTCTTGGGGATGAAGAACCCCCCATAGGCCCCCATTGCACCACTGAAGCCCAGGACGGCGGCGGACTCTTTCGAGCCCTCGGTAGCCGCCCGGACCGGATCGCCGGCAGGGCCATGGCGCCGCTCGGCCAGGGTGGTGAAGATGGTGGGAATCATGGCGAACGTGGAGCCGTTGCCGATCCCCGTCAGGAAGAACAGGAACAGGAAGCCCAGCAGGAAGCCGACGAAGCTGCCAGCCGACTGCGCCGAGGGCAGCGAAAACATGACCACGATCACCCCCAGCACCATCCAGAAGAACGTCCAGAAGGTGACGCGCGCCCCGCCCATGCGATCGGACAGCCAGCCCCCGAACGGGCGCGCCAGAGCGCCCACCAGCGGGCCCAGCCAGGCATACTGCAGGGGGCGCACCGCAGGATACAAGTATTTGATGAGCAGCGGGAAGCCGGCGGAAAAACCGATGAAGGAGCCGAACGTGCCGAGGTACAGAAAGCACATGATCCAATTGTGCTTGCGTTTGAAGATCACTGCCTGATCGCTGAAAGAGGCCTTGGCGTCGGCGATGTCGTGCATACCGACCCAGGCCAGCATGGACACGATGATGATGAACGGAACCCAGATGAAGGCGGCGTTCTGTGCCCAGACCTCGACTGGCCCCCCATGGGCACCCGACAACTGGGCCAGTTGGGGTTCGCCCGCCCAAGGCCCGAGCACGCCCAGGCTGATGACCAGCGGAGCCAGAAACTGCACGGACGACACGCCGAGGTTACCCAAACCCGCGTTCAGCCCCAGCGCCGAGCCCTTGCGCTCTTTCGGAAAGAAAAAGCTGATGTTGGACATGGACGACGAGAAATTGCCCCCGCCCAGCCCGCACAAGAGCGCCAGCATCAGCATGGTGGAATACGGGGTTTCGGGGTTCTGGACCGCCAGCCCGGCACCGATGGTGGGCAGCAGCAGGCTGGCCGTGGTCAGCGCCGTCCAGCGGCGCCCCCCGAAAATAGGCACCATGAACGAATAGAAAATGCGCAGCGTGGCCCCCGACAGCGCCGGCAGTGCCGCCAGCCAGAAGAGTTCGTTTTCGGTGTACTGAAACCCCAGATTGGGCAGATTGACCGCCACCACGCTCCACATCTGCCAAACGGCAAAGGCGAGAAACAGCGCCGGGATGGAGATCCAGAGATTGACATTGGCAATGGCGCTGCCTTCGCGGATCCAGAAGGCTCGGTCTTCGGGCGTCCAGACCGTGAGCAGACGGCCACGGCGGGCCGGAGGCGAGGCATCGGGAGTGGGGCGCATGAAAAGCTCCGAAATCTGAAGCTCTCACGATAAACCACACGGTGCATGCGGACTATGATCTGGATCAAACCTCGTGGCGATCCCGGACCCCAGGCCCCTGGACCCCGTGACGCGGCGGCCGGGGCCGTATTGCGGCCCCGGCCTGGGTGTCAGACCCGATCGCAGCGTATGGTGATGGGATGGTGGCGCAGGCCTTCGATGACTTCTTCGGTGACTTCGCCATCGACATCGGTGATGGCATAACCGATCTTGCCGCGCGTCTGCAGTTGCTGGCTGACGATGTTCAGGCCGAACTCACCCATGAGGTTGCTGAGCGCGCCCATGGCCCCGGGCACGTTCTGGTGCACGTGAATGACGCGGGCCGTGCCGGCCTGCTCGTGGTAGGAGATCTCGGGGAAATTGACGGCGCCCTTGGTCGTGCCGCTATTCAGGTACAACTTGAGCTTTTCGGCCACTTCGCGCCCGATATTTTCCTGGGACTCTTGCGTACTGCCGCCGATGTGGGGCGTGAGAATCACGTTATGCATGCCGCGCAGCGGGCTGTCGAGCGCCTCGTCGCGGCTCTTGGGCTCGGTGGGGAACACGTCGATGGCGGCACCCGACAGATGCCCCGACTTGAGCGCCCGATGCAAGGCGGTGATGTCGACCACCGTGCCCCGCGAAGCATTGATGAGTATGCTGCCAGGGCGCATGGCCGCAATGGCCTCGGCATCGATGAGATTGGCCGTTTCCCTGCCCCCGGGCACGTGCAGGGTGACCACGTCGGCCTGGCCCAGGAACTTCTTGAGGGACGTGGTGGCATGGGCATTGCCCAGCGGCAGCTTGGTGTCGATGTCGTGATACAGCACCCGCATGCCCAGGGCTTCCGCCAGGATGCCCACCTGCGTGCCGATGTTGCCGTAGCCAATGATGCCCAGGGTCTTGCCACGCGCCTCGTAGGCGCCCTCGGCGGTCTTGTCCCAGAACCCCTCGTGCACGCGGGCGTTTTTCTCGGGGATCCGCCGCAAGAGCAGGATGGCCTCGCCCAGGACCATTTCGGCCACCGAGCGCGTGTTGGAAAATGGCGCGTTGAAGACCGGCACCCCCTGCAGGGCAGCCGTTTCGAGATCGACCTGGTTGGTACCGATGCAGAAGCAGCCAATGGCACGCAATTCGGACAGGCGGGAGAGGACGTCCTGATCCAGTTGTGTACGCGAACGGATGCCCACGACTTCGGCCCCCTGCAGGGCCTCGAGCAAGGCCGGGCCGCTGAGCGCCCCGGTATGTGTGACCACGTCGTCGAAGCCCGCTGCAGTGAAGACCTCTTTGGCGCTGGCGTGGATGTTCTCGAACAGCACGATGCGTGACATGATTTCCCTTTTCATGCAAAGCGTCTATTGTCCGATATTTTTCTGTCCCGCGTAAGGGTCATCCCGAATTGCCCATTCTGGCAGCATCATTTTCCACGTGATGAAAAAAGGATCGTGTTAGCCTATGCGAGTTGACTTCGCATCCGATTCCGGCCCTCCATGACCCAGAGCACCCCGCTTTCCCATTCCACGCACCCCGCATCCGCCCCTGCCGTACCGTTTGCGCGCACCCCCAATCTGGCCGAACCGGACACCGGCCGGCTGCGGGCCGCACTGCGCAACTATTTCGTCGAAACGTTCGATCGCTATGAATCATTGTTCGACTGCCTGGCCGACGGCGATGCGGCCTGGGTCGTCAAACCCATTTCCCTGCGCCATCCGCTGATCTTCTATTTCGGCCACACTGCCACGTTTTTCGTCAACAAGCTCATGCTCACGCGCATGATCAATACGCGCATCGATCAGCACATGGAGTCGATCTTCGCCGTCGGGGTCGATGAAATGAGCTGGGACGACCTGGACGACAGCCACTACGACTGGCCGACCGTCGCCCAGGTGCGCGCCTACCGCGACCAGGTACGTACGCTGGTACTGGGCCTGATCGACCACGCGCCGCTGCAATCCCCCATCAACTGGCAAAACCCATGGTGGGCGATCATCATGGGCATCGAACACGAACGCATCCACCTCGAGACCTCTTCGGTGCTGATCCGGCAGCACGCGCTCCAGTATGTCCGCCCGGTGGCGGCCTGGGCGCCCCAGGCGGACGACGGCCGCGAAGCCCCGCGTAACAGCCTGCTGCCGGTGCCGGCCGGCACGGTACGGATCGGCAAGCCATTCGACAGCCCACAGTATGGCTGGGACAACGAATACGGCACGCACGAGGCCCAGGTCGAGGCCTTCGAGGCAAGCCGTTACCTGGTCAGCAACCGTGAGTTCCTCACGTTCGTCGAAGCCGGCGGCTATCGCAATCAACGCGACTGGACCGAAGAAGGCCGGCAGTGGCTGGCCTACAGCCAGGCCGAACACCCCACGTTCTGGGTCAAGAAAACCCAGGGCTGGTTTCTGCGCCTGATGACCCAAGAAATCCCCATGCCCTGGTCCTGGCCGGTCGAAGTCAATTACCTGGAAGCCAAGGCCTTCTGCAACTGGAAGGCTGCCGAAACCGGGCAGCCGGTGCGCCTGCCCACCGAAGACGAATGGTACCGGCTGTACGACCACACAGGCCGCAGTGATCCGGGCTCAGCGCCCTGTGATGCCAACCTGCACCTGGACCACGGCGCCTCTTCCTGCCCGGTCGACCAGCACGCCCATGGCGAATTCTTCGACGTGGTGGGCAACGTCTGGCAATGGACCGAAACCCCGACCTACCCGTTCGATGGCTTCGACGTCCATCCCATCTACGATGATTTCACCACACCTACGTTCGATGGCCAGCACAACCTGATCAAAGGCGGGTCGTGGATCGCCTGTGGCAACGAAGCCGTACGTGCGTCACGCTATGCCTTCCGGCGTCATTTCTTCCAGCATGCCGGCCTGCGCTACGTGGTGTCGCATGCACCGGCCGAAGCCCCGGCCGCCTATTACGAAACCGACAAGCTGCTCTCCGAATATGCCGAATTCCACTACGGTGACAGCTACTTCGACGTACCGAACTTCCCACGCACCGTCGCGCAGTTGGCCATTCAGGCCATGGGCGGGCAACCCCGTCGCAGGGCCCTGGACCTGGGCTGCGCATCGGGGCGCGCCACGTTCGAACTCGCGCGCGCCTTCGAGCACGTCACCGGGGTAGACTTCTCGGCCCGCTTCATCAACCAGGGCGTGCAGCTGATGCAAAGCGGCCAGTTGCGCTATACCCTGGCCGACGAGGGTGATCTGGTATCGTACAAGACCCGTACGCTGGCCGAGCTCGGGCTGCAAGACACGCTTGCACACGTCGAGTTCTTCCAGGGCGACGCGTGCAACCTCAAGCCGCAGTTCACAGACTACGATCTGGTGCTCGCAGCCAACCTGATCGACCGGCTCTACGACCCGGCCCGGTTCCTGGACACCATCCATGAGCGCATCGTGGCCAACGGGCTGCTGGTCATTGCATCGCCCTACACCTGGCTCGAAGAGCACACCCCGCATTCGGCCTGGATCGGCGGCATCAAAAAAGACGGCGAAAGCTGGACGACGCTGGATGGCCTGCATGCCCACCTGGGCACGCACTTCGAACCCGTGGGCGAGCCCATCGACGTGCCGTTCGTGATCCGTGAAACGCGGCGCAAGTTCCAGCACACCTTGTCGCAACTGACCATCTGGCGGCGGCGCGGCTGACCAACCCCGAGCACGTGTCGGGCGGGACGTGTCGGCCCCCCACCGGCCGCCCGGGCTGTCAGGCCTGTGGCTATGCGTTGGCGTTCCGTAGGAACTGTTCGAAGGCTTCGGGTGCCAGGGGCCGGCTGTAATAATACCCCTGCACCATGTCGCAGCCATGCGCCAGCACGAATTCGAGCTGGGTGGCGTTGCTCACCCCTTCAGCGATCGTCTGCATGCCCAGGCTCTGAGCCATGCGGATGATCGTACTGGCGATCACCTTGTCGTCGGCATCCGTCTCCAGGTTGCGCACAAAACTGCGATCGACCTTGAGGATATGGAACCGCAGCTGTTTCAGATAGCTGAGCGACGAATAACCTGTGCCGAAGTCGTCGATGGCCAGGCGCACCCCCATGGCGGACAAGGCGTCTACCTGGCGCTTGATGAATTCCGTCGTTCGCATGGCAGCCGCTTCGGTGAGTTCGAGCGTCAGGCGGTCAGCCGGCACCTGTGCCTGCTCTAGTGCCTCGCGAACCCATTCGGGAAACGCGCCCTGCTGGAACTGCACGACTGAAAAATTGATGGCGACGTTGAGATCCGTGAACCCGGCGGCCCGCCAGGCCGCCAGCTGGCGCACCGCCGACTGCAGCACCCAGTGGCCGATCGAGACGATCAGCCCGGTGGCCTCGGCGATGGGGATGAATTCGTCAGGCGGCACATAGCCCCACTCGGACTTCCAGCGCAGCAGGGCTTCGGCCCCCACCACGCGTTCATCGGCCAGGGAAATCACAGGCTGATACACCAGGCTGAGCTCGCCGCGCGCAATGGCACCGCGCAGCGCCCCGCCCAATGCCAGCTGGCGCTCTGACTGGACCTGCATTTCGGCCATGAAAAACGAGATATGGTTATAGCCCTGCCGCTTGACGCGATTCACCGCGGCTTCGGCCTGCCCCAGCAGCGCATCGAATTCGCGGGCGTCTTCGGGGCACAGGGCGATGCCGATCGACAGCGTCAGCGAGACGGACTGCCCAGCCACGTCGACGGGATGGCCCATGGCCTCTTGCAGCAGGCGCGCCCGGGCCAGCGCCTCTTCTTGCCCGACGTCGTGCAGGAGCATGAGAAAGTCATCACCCGACATGCGCACCAGCATGTCGCGGCCTTGCAGGCCCACGTGCAGCCGCCGCGCCACCGCGACCAGCAAATGGTTGCCGGCCTCATGGCCCAGCGCATCGTTGACCCCCTTGAACTGATCCAGGTCGATCCAGAACAAGGCCAGATGCTGGCTGAAGCGCGCCGACGCGTCATAACGCTCGCGCATCAGCAGCAGGTTGGGCAGGCCGGTGAGCTGATCGTACAGGGAGAGCTCACGGATCCGTTGCGCCGCCTGGTGTTTTTCGGTGATGTCTTCCAGATGCGCCATGTAGCCCGAAACCAGGCCGACAGAATTGCGGATGGGAAACACCTTGGTGTCGAGGATGCGTCGCTCTTGACCCTGGAACACCAAGACCAGTTCACCAGCCCAGTGGGTTCCCTGCCGCATGGCTGATTCGAGGCTCTTCCAGACCGTGGGCGCCGTGTCCGATTCGAGCAGCTTGAGCGGATTCTTGCCCAGCAGCGCGTGTGGCGCCCTACCAAAGAACCGGGCGTACGCCGCATTACACAACTGGATGTGATATGCCGTATCGACCACGACGAACGGCAGCGGGCTTTGCATGACCCCGCGGCGCAACGTGGCCAGCACCTCTTCATCGCGCAGGCGCCGCGTGATGTCGCGTGAAATGACGATGAACCGCTCGGCGCCCGGGCGCGTGTCCGGCCGCGGCGCAACCGACAGCTCGAAACTGTGCATCCGGCCCTCGACCAGCAGGCCGACGATCTTGCCATGCGATACCCCGTGCGCTCTGGCTTCCTGCAGCGCATCGCGCACGGTCTGGCTGTCGGACTCGGAGAGGACGCCCTCGAGGGTTCTGCCCAGGAGACCATTTGGCCCCACTGGCAAGCCCGGTGCCTCGTCGTGCTGATAAAACTGCAGGCAGCGGCCGTCGGCATCGAGCTCGAGGACCCAGTCGGGCAGAGCGTGCAAAGTGGCCAGCATCTCGCTGCGCGATTGCCGTAAATCGGCGTAGGGACACAGCACGGTCTCCACGAAAATGGCGTGATACAGAAACAGGAATGCGAGCACCTTGTAGCTGTGGCCAATGAACATCCAGACATCCGACACATCCGTATACCGGGTGAAGAAATACTCGCTCTGCATCATGATGAAGGCCGCCGCAAACAGGCCACTGGCATTGAAACTGCGTGGTTCCCGCAAACGGACAAACAAGCGCAGCGCAGCCAGGCCGTACAGCGCCATGAGCACGTACTCGGCTATGATCTTGAAACGTGTCAGCCCTTTGCCCGGCACGAAGAAACGCGGCAGGACGTCCGGATCCCGAAAATACAGCCAGGCAGAGGACCCGACCAGCGCGAGCACCAGCAGGCTGCACCAGAACAGGGTATGAGCCGACCCCGTGATGCGCCAGGGCACGAACGCGACGCACAACAGCGCCACCCCCCCAAAGAGGCGGCCCAGCAACCAGAAGTAGATCGACTTGTTCGAATTGCCAGGCGTGATGAAATCCGGCATGCCATGCAAGGACAGCATGTGCAGCAGATCGAATACGCCCACCCCCAGAAACAGGCTCGCCAGCAATACCAGGTTGAGTGCGGGTTGCTCGCGGCGCACACTGCACACCAGGCCGTAGATCATGACCGAGACACTGACCGACAGCACCTCGAACGTGATATGCCAGGGGAGCGACAGGACCCCCGAGAACCTGTTCGACAGGTTGATCGAAGCGCTCAGCAGGAGACCCACCAGCAAGAAGGCGCTGATGGCTAAAGCACGGCGGGCCTCGGGTTGATGGCTCGGGTGGATTTGCATGTACGGCATGGTCTTGGGTTTGGAGCACTGTACCGCAAAACCCCGCCTGTTGGACAGGCTATCGGACCCAACCGACACGCGGGGCCAGCGCCCCCGCGGGTGTTCAGGAAGTGCGCGGCTGCACCGGTGCGAGCGCAGTCAGCCTGGCCCCGGCCACACAGGCCACCACGAATGCGGTCACCCACAGCATGAGGGCGGTGACCGGCTCGCCCAGCAGCCAGGCGGCCAGCAACAGCCCCAGAAACGGCTGCAGAAGCTGCAGCTGGCCCACGGCCGCGATCCCCCCTTGCGCCAGGCCCTTGTACCAAAAAATGAACCCGACCAGCATGCTGAAAATCGCCACGTACAGCCAACCCACCCAGGCGGAAAGCGGCACTGCGGCAGGATCTGCAGGCAGCCACACGAAGGCGAGCGGCACACTCAGTGGCAGGGATACCACCAGCACCCAGCAAATGACCTGCCAGGACCCCAGCCGACGCGCCAGGCGCCCGCCCTCGGCATAGCCATACCCGCAGCTGAGGATCGCCAGCACCATGAGGCCGTCAGCCCACAGGACCCCCGAACCGTCTTGGCTGAACGCAAAACCGACGACCGCCAGCGCCCCCAGCACGGCAAAGGCCCAAAAAGCACGCGAAGGCCTTTCCTGGGCCAGCCAGGCCCCGAAGAGCGCGGTCGTCATGGGCAGCAGACCCACGAACACCAGCGAATGCGCCGACGTGATGGATTGCAGGGCCAGTGCGGTAAAGAGGGGAAACCCCAGGACCACGCCCAGCGCCACCAGTATCAGCCGCGACCAGTCGCCCGGCGCAGGATAGGCTTGATACGTCTGCCGGCCAGGGCGGCGCGCGGCAAACGCCAGCATCAGGGCGGCGAGCACGCCCGCCAGCGCCGCACGCCCTGCCGTCACGAACAGCGGATCCAACCCCAGCACCGCGACCCGGGTCGCCGGCAAAGAACCGCTGAAGATGGCCATGCCGATGAAACCATTGAGCCAGCCGCGCGAAGTTGGAGTCATGACGTGTTCCCGATGTGATAACTTTCAGTGTAATGGAAAACCCGACTCTCGCATCCATGGCGCCCGTGTACTCTCAGAACGACATCCAAAATGCCTACCAAGGCCCTCTGTTCGACCAAATCGCCGCCCTGCCGCCGGCCTGGCAGGCGGCCCTGGCCGCGCCCCACGTGCACAAGGTGCTGTGCGAGCTCGACACCATGCTGCGCCGGCGCCTGGAGCAGGGGGCGGTGATCTTTCCCCTGAGACCCTTCAGGGCGCTACTCGAGACGGCGCCCGAGCACGTGCAGGTCGTGATCGTCGGCCAGGACCCCTACCACGGCCCCAACCAGGCTCAGGGCCTGGCTTTTTCGGTGCCGAACTTCTGCCCGGCGCCGCCCAGCCTGCGCAATATATTCAAAGAATTGGCGCAAGAATACGGTCCGCCGCCGGCCCCCCCAAAAAACAGCCTGGTCCGCTGGGCGCGGCAAGGTGTGCTGCTATTGAATACGTCGCTGACGGTCGAAGCCCACCAGCCCGCCTCCCATGCCCGCAAGGGCTGGGAGCACGTGACCGATGCGCTCATCATGCGGGTCCTCCAGGAGCCGCGCCCCAAGGTGCTGATGCTCTGGGGCAGCCATGCCCAGGCACGGCGCGCATTGCTGGATCTGCAGCCTCCGGCCGGGCCAGTCCAGGTATTGCTCGCGAATCATCCATCGCCCCTCTCGGCGCAGCGCCCGCCGCGCCCTTTCCTGGGTTGCGGGCATTTCAAGCGGGCCAATGACTGGCTCCAGGCTCAAGGTGAAGCGGGCATCCAATGGATGTAAGGAAAGCGCCTGCGGCCCTGTCCCTTCCCAGCCTGAGCGCGCCCGTGGCCATGGGCTATATTCCATTGGGCGCGCTATTCGGTTTTCTGTTTGTCCAGGCGGGCGGGCCCCCCTGGCTGGCCGTGGCCTCCAGCATCCTGATCTACGCGGGCGCCGCGCAATTCATGATGATTCCCATGCTGGCCGCCGGCCTGCCACTGAGCACCATCGGGCTGGCCACGCTGGTATTGAATCTGCGCCACGTCTTCTATGGCCTGTCGCTGCTGAACACCTTGCCCGCACATCGCTGGTCGCGCTGGTACGTGATTTTTTCTCTCACCGATGAAACGTATTCGGTGCTGACCGCCCTGCCCGCCGAATTGCGTGTACAGCGCATGACGCTGCTCAGCGCCCTGAATCAGGGCTGGTGGGTGCTGGGCACCCTCCTGGGCGCGGTGTTGGGGCGCCAGGTCGAGTGGGGCCTGAGCGGGCTGGATTTCGTGCTGGCCGCCTTGTTTGCGGTGCTCGCCGTGGAACAATGGCGCGCCCGGCGCGATGCCTTCCCCATTTGGGTGGCCGTGATCGCCTGGGGGATTGCGCAAGCCGTGTGGCCTGCCCAAGCACTGGCCATCGCCATCGGCCTGAGCCTGGTGGCGGTCGCCGTCAGGCCAGGCCCCGGTCCGGACAACCAGGCCCGGCCCCCCGTCAGCCAGACTCCCACCAGCCAGACTCCCACCAGCCAGACCCCCACGAGCCAGACCCCCACGAGCGAGCCCCCCAATCGATGAACGACGTCGTCTATCTGCTGGCCGCCATCGGCCTGATGGCCCTGATCACCTGGCTGCTGCGCGCCCTGCCCTTCATGGCGGGTCACTGGCTGCGCCACCATCCGCTGGTGCACAAACTCGGGGGCTCCCTACCCCTGGCGATCATGGTGCTGTTGCTGGTCGACACGGCCGCAAGCCAGGCACGCCACCACCCTGGCCTGCCATGGCCAGAATGCGCAGCCGTGGTGGTGGTCGTGCTGCTGCAATGGCGCCTGCGGCAAACGCTGCTGAGCATCGTGGCAGGGACGGCGACGTACATGCTGCTTCTCGGGCTGTAGCCCCAGCCGATCCATGGGGCCTGTTGATTCACGGGTTCTTTGCACGCGCGGCCCGTAAACGCCCCACGATGCCATCGGGAAACCAGTACACGCACAACACGAACAGCAATCCCAGCCACAGCAGCCAGCGCTGCGGCGCGAACAAAGCCTGCCAAAGCGGCTGTTCAGGCCACAACTCCGCAAGGACGGCAAGCACGTCCTGCAAATAGCCCTGAGCCAGCAAAAACAGGGCGGCCCCCAAAACGGCGCCATACAGCGTGCCCATGCCCCCGATCACACACATGAGCAGGATGAACACCATGAGGTCGAAGCTCAGGGTGTTGGTCGGGCTGACGTAGCGATTGAACAAGGCAAATGCAGCGCCCGCCAGGCAGGTGAGCAAGCCGGCCAGCACCACCGCGGCCGTGCGGTAACGCACCGTCCGATAGCCCAGCGCCCGCGCACGAAATTCATTTTCCCGAATGGCCAGCAGCACTTGTCCGAACGGAGACCGCACCACCCGCAAAAGAAGCAGCACGCCCCCCAGGGCCAGGGCGATACTCGCGTAATACACCAGATGCCGTCCCGTAAACCGCAGGGAATAGCGCGCCTGTTCCCAGGCCGTGGCGGGATCGGACCATAGCCCGCGCAGCAGGCGGGGCACGTCCAGCCCCGGAAGGCGGGTCTGGAAAACATCGTGCCCCGGGCCCAGTGCAGCGGGCAGCCTCACGCGCAGGCCATCGGCGCCGCCCGTCAGCGGATAGGCCTGCAGCACGAGGTGCAGGCAGGCAAAGGCGACGGCGAGCGTGGCCAGGGCAAAGAAAATGGCTTGTACGCGCAGGGTCAGTGCCCCCAGCACCAGCGCCAGCAGCAGGCTGAACAGCAGGGCAAGCCCGACACCCACTGCCACCGCGGTCAACGTGGGGCCCAGATGCAGCGTGGCCAGGGCCACGCCATAAGCCCCCAGGGCAAAGAACAGCGTATGGGCGAACGAGACCATATGGGCATAGCCCAGCATCAGGTCATAGGCGGCAGCCACGAGAATGAACACCCCCATGGTGCCCAGCAAGGTGAAGGCACGCACGTCGGCAAACAGGAAAGGGCCCCCCGCCAGACAGGCCAGCAACAGCAGCAAGACCGCCGAAAGCCACCGGCTAGCAGGCCGATCCCCCGAGAGCATTGCATCGATCATGGCGGCCACGTCACCCTGCCTAAGTGTCGGCCACGGGAATCAGGCCCCGTGGACGCCACATGAGTACCGCCATCATCAGCCCCACGACCGCGACCGAGGCCAGGGCCGGCAGCAGATAGCCGACGTACAGGTTGACCAGGCCCGCCAGCAGGGCGCCATAAAAACATCCGCGCACCGACCCCAGCCCGCCGAGGATGATCACCACGATGACCAGGATCAACAGCTCGTCGCCCATATGCGCCGTGATCACCTCCTGGTACAGACCCCAGAACATGCCGCCCAGCCCCGCCAGCATGGCCCCCAGGGTAAACACGGCCAGAAACACGGGCGCCATGCGATGCCCCAGCATCTCCACCATCTCGCGGTCTTCCACCCCTGCCCGTATTACGACGCCCCACCGGGTGCGCTCGAGCGCATGGATCACCAGCGCATACACCCCCAGGCCGAACAGGGCGGTCAGCAGACGAAATTTTTCCAGGGCGAGCCCGCCGACCCAGGGCACGGACTGCGGCAAAACCAGCGAACCGCGCAATAGATCCGGGCGCGGCACGGCGATCGGGCTGGCGCCCCAGAATCCCTGCAGCAGCTGGGTCAGGATGATGGCACCGCCGACCGTCACCAGCATTTGCTTGAGATAATTGCCATAGACGGGGCGTATGACCAGCCGTTCGAACACCGCCCCCACCAGCCCAGCGACCGACATGGCCAGCAGCATCGCCGGCAGCAGGGCCAGCCACTGACCCCATACGGTGTCGGGCAAGGCCTGCGCCCGCACGACCCACCACGTGGCCCCTGCGAACGCCCCCAGGGAGATCAGGGCCCCATGGGCCAGGTTCAGGACCCGCAACAGACCGAAGGCAAGCGTCATTCCGGAAGCCATGAGAAACAGCATCGACCCCATTGCCAGCCCGCTGAGCGTCAGGACCAGCCAGGTTTTCACACCCATCGACAGCAGCCCGGCCAGCAGGACCAACGACAACAACCGGTGATGGGGCCCGGGCAGCAACGTGCGCATCGCGGCCCTCACGCGGGTGGCCCGCCCAGATAGACCGCCTGCACGTCGGCCGAATCCATGACGCTGCCGGGCGAACCATCGGCCAGCACGCGTCCCTGGTGCAGGACGATGATACGCTGCGCCAACGAACGAACCACGTCCATCTTGTGCTCGATCAGCAAAATGACACGATCCGCCCGCTGGTGCAGCTGCGCCACCAGATCGAGCATCGCGGGCACCTCTTCCACCGCCATCCCGGCCGTCGGCTCATCCAGCAGGCAAACCACAGGATCCTGCGCCAGCAGCAAGGCCATCTCCAGCTTGCGTCGCGCACCGTGCGGCAATGCATGCACCGGCTGCGACGCCAGGCCGGCGAGCTGGACTTGTTCGAGACAAGCCATGCCCCGGGCCCGCATGTCCGGCCGCCTGTCGGCCCGCTGCCACAGGCTGGCCGCCCGACCCTGCCGGGCCGTCAACGCCAGGGCTACGTTCTCGATCACCGTCAGCGCCGAAAACAGCTGATTCATCTGAAAGACCCGGCCAAGGCCCCGCTGGGCGCGCTCTGGCATGCCCAACGCAGTGATGTCCACCCCGGCGAGATGAACCGTGCCGCGGTCGGGCCGCAACTGCCCCGAGAGCAGATTGAAGAACGTGGTCTTGCCGGCCCCATTGGGGCCGACGATGGCCACCAGGCTGCCGTGCTGAAACGCAAGGGACACCCCGTCGACCACGACCTGCCCGCCCAGCGACACGGCCAGGTCACGCACATCGAGCAGGTCGGTGCCAACCTGCGGGCCGCCCTGGGGCCCGCCCTGGGGCCCGCGCGCGGCATGGGACGGTGCGGACCCGCCGCCCACGCCGACCGTCATTCGCCGTTCTGGGGGGGTAGCGTGAGCTGCTCGACCGGAATGACGCCCAGCAGCTGAGGCACACCGGCTTGCACGGTACGCCCCGCGAACCAATCCGAGCGCTCTTGCGGCTGCAGCCTGAAGTGGTACATGACTTGCTGCGCTTGATGATCGGCCGGGCGGATGGTCTGCGGGCCCTTGGGCGAATCGAAGGTCAGGCCCTCGAAGGCCGCGATCAGGTCTTCGGCGTCCGAGGCGCCGCCGGATTTTTCGAGGGCCGCCACGATCGCCATGCCCTGCGCAAACCCCTGCGCAGTGAAATAATCGGGCGGCGTGCCGTATTTTTGCTGGTGGGCGCGCACAAAGTCATCGTTGACCGGGTTGTCGGGCAGTTCATAGTAATAATACGTGGCGCCTTCCATGCCATCGAACGGCGCATACGTGGTCAGGATGGGCATCATGTCGCCCGGTGCGGCCAGCCGGATGCCCAGGCGTTCAGGATGCAGGTCATTGATCCGCCCGATGGGGTTGCTGGCGCCGGCCCACATCGAGAAAATCAACCGCCCGCCCGGGCATTCGCCGGCCTGGCCCAGTGCGTCGAACAGGCGCTGTGCGGCCGCCGTGAAGTCTGTCGTGTCGAACGGCAGGTATTCTTCGTGCACCACCTGTGCGCCCCGTGCCTGGGCGCCGTTCCGGTAGACTGCCACGCTGTCGCGCCCGAACACGTAGTCTTGGGCGATGGTGGCGACGCAAGTGCCGGGCCCGGTCGATGCAATGGCATTGGCCGTGGCATAAATAGAGGAGCTCTGGCCCACCCGTACCACGTGCCGGTTCCAGTCTTTCCCGGTAATCGAGTCGGCCACCCCTTCCGGCATGATGATGCGCCCGTACTCTTCGGCCAGTGGCATGACCGCAACCGCCACGCCCGAGGACATGGGCCCGACCACCAGATCAACCCCGTCCTGGGCATACGCCTCTTCGACCAGGGCCCGGCCCCGGTTCGGATCCATCTGGTCGTCTTTCAGCGTGAGCACGAGAGGCCGGCCCGCCACCTGCATACGGCCGGAAGTCGCGTAGTCCAGCCCCATTTCGAGGCCGCGCTGCAACTGTTCACCATAGGCCGTGAAGGCGCCGCTCAGGCTGGTGATGTGCGCAATGCGTATGGGCTCGGCGGCCTGGGCGGGTGCGAGCCCCACAAGGGCGGCCAGCGCCAGCGCAGCAGCCAACACAGTTGGGTTGGACATGACGACTCCGAAAAAGACAGTAAGAAAGCCCCATTTTAGGAAAAAAAAGACACCCACCATGGATTGCCCACGTTGGCAGCAGCGGCGAACTCAGCCGAGGAATGCCGTCATCTGCCGCGCGGACACCTGCGGATCCAGCCCCGTATGGCAGAACAAGGTGCGCGGCACGCGCGCGCGCAGGATCTGATCGCAATACACCTGATAGAGCGCGTGGATGTGCCCGATGGTCATCTCGCCCTTGCGCGCATGCACCACCTCGGCCGGACACGCGGCCACGACCAGCCGTTCAGGGCGCGGAACCATGGCACTCCAAAAACCATAGGCAGTCACCCGTTCCAGGGGCCGGTGCGGATCGCGCACGTGCCGCACGAAATAGTCGTAAAAATAACGGTCCAGCACCACAGGCGACCCGCGCCCGAACAACCCCCTGGACACTGAAAACGTGAGCCAGGCCAGCGGCAGGATCACCCACAGCAACCGCTCTTCGAGATCATTGCGGGTCGTGCCCCGGCGCACGTGAAACAGCACCCGCCTGAAATACCGCTTGAAGCGTTTGAACCGGTAACCCGCGCCCACCGGGCTTGCCAGGGCCGCATCGATCAACGTGGTCTTGCCGCTGCCATCGGGCCCGACCACCGCCACGGTGCGCGGGGCAGTCCAGTTGCAGACGCGCAGCCTTCGGGCCGGCCCGGCCAGCCGGACCGGCCCAGGGCCGTGGAATGGCGCCCCGGCCTGGGGCATCGACGGCTCCGACAGGTATTCGAACCGCCAGCGGCCCTGCTCATGGTGCAGGATGAAGCTCAGCCCCGCCTGCTGGCAATACTGAAACACAGCCCATAGGGTTTCATTGCACAGCACAGATCCCCCAACTATTGAAATTTGCAACCGAACCCAGCTTATCAGTCTGCCACAGGTCGTGCTTGTGGTGTTTAATAGCAGCATGAAACGATTCCGCCCCGTCGCCGGCCTGGTCCTGCCGACCATCCTGCTGGCCGGCTGCACCAGCCTGACCGACATACCGCCCGGCACGCCCCTGGCGCAGGTCATCGCGCAATTCGGCCCCCCTACGCTAGAGTGCACCGATCGAGACGGCCGACCCCGGGTGGTCTGGTCGCAGCAGCCCTTCGGGCAACGGGCCTGGGGCGCTTCGCTGAACGCCCAGGGCCAAGTGCAGCGCATCGAGCCGCTGCTGACCGACGCGCATTTCAGCCAGCTCGACGACGGCCCATGGACCCAGGCTCAGGTGCGCTGCGAATTCGGCCCACCCGCCCTCGTGGACTCGGTCGGGCTGCCATCGAACCGCCAGCTGGTGTACAGCTATCGATACAAGCAGGATCATGTATGGAACGCCCTCATGTTCGTCTTTTTCGGTCATGACGGCGCCTACGTCACCCGCCACCATCCCGGGCCGGATCCCCTGTATGAGCCCGAGGACCGCTTTCTTTCGTTCTGAAGGCGGGGCATGCTGAACGCGCTTTGGCTGGGTTTTTTCCTCATCGCGGCGCTTGCCGCAGGTGTCCAGTGGCTCGTGCTGGGCGACGCCGAGGTATTTGCCCGCCTGATCGCCAGCCTGTTCAACATGGCCGAGCTCTCGGTGCAGTTGATGCTGCTGCTGTTTGGCACGTTGACGCTGTGGATGGGCTTTTTGCGCATCGCTGAAGATGCCGGGCTGATTCGCATCCTGGCGCGCCTGCTGGGCCCCCTGTTCGCCCGCCTGATGCCGGGCGTACCGGCGGGCCATCCGGCGCTGGGCCTGATCACCTTGAATTATGCCGCCAATGCCCTCGGGCTGGACAACGCCGCCACCCCGATCGGCCTGCGCGCCATGCGGGCGCTGCAAACCCTGAATCCGCACCCGGAGACCGCCACCAACGCACAGATCCTGTTTCTGGTGCTGAATGCCTCGTCGCTGACCCTGTTGCCCGTGACCATTTTCATGTACCGCGTGCAGCAAGGAGCCGCTGATCCAACGCTGGTTTTTCTGCCCATCCTGCTGGCCACATCCGCGTCGACCCTGGCGGGGCTCATCTCGGTGGCCCTGATGCAGCGCCTGCGCCTGCTCGATCCCGTGGTCCTGGCCTGGGTGGGCGGTACCGCGCTGGTGCTGGGCGGCTTCATGGCCCTATTGGCCAGCCTGAGCGCCGCGGCCGTGGCGGCGTTGTCATCGCTGCTTGGCAATCTCGTGCTGTTCGGCCTGCTGGTCATTTTTCTTCTGGCGGGTCTGTGGCGACGCATTCCCGTCTATGAAAGCTTCATCGCGGGCGCCCGCGAGGGCTTCGACGTCTGCAAGGACCTGCTGCCATACCTGGTGGCCATGCTATGCGCCGTGGGCGTATTGCGGGCCTCGGGAGCGCTCGATGGCGCACTGGACGCCATTCGCTGGCTGAGCCAGCTGGCCGGGCTGGATACGCGCTTTGTCGATGCGCTGCCCACGGCGCTCGTCAAGCCTTTCTCGGGTAGTGCCGCGCGCGCGATGATGATCGAGACCATGCAGCACTTCGGCCCCGACAGTTTTCCGGCCCTGCTGGCCGCGACCATCCAAGGCAGCACGGAAACCACTTTTTATGTGCTGGCGGTGTATTTCGGGGCCGTCGGCGTACAGCGCGTGCGCCATGCCATCGGTTGTGCGCTGGTGGCCGACCTCGCAGGGGTACTGGCCGCCATCGGCGTGTGCTACTGGTTCTTTGGCTGAAGGCGGCCCGCAGCCATCGGGGCGGCACCGTTGGATCTCAGGCTGGATCGAATTCGCGGCTGTCGTGCCGCGCCAGCCCCCGCCGGTCGATGCTGATCCAGCCCCCGCGCGGCGACCCGGGCTGATCATGCTCCCAGTCGGGCAGCACATAGCGTTGCGCCGGCGTGCCATGGATCTGGAACGTGTGCACGGCGGGCCGGTGCGTGTGCCCATGTACCAGCGTCGTGCAGCCGGCCGCCTGCAAGGCCTCGACCACTGCCTGCTCGTTGACATCCATGATCTGCAGCGTTTTCGCGCGCTGCGCGCGCTGGCTGTGCAGCCGCGCACGCCGCGCAATGGCGCGGCGCCATGCCAGCGGCAGCCCCAGGAACAAACGCTGCAGCCAGGGCTGGCGAACGATGCGTCGCAAGCGCTGGTAGGCCGAATCATCGACGCAGTATTCATCGCCATGAGCCAGCAGCAGCAGGCCCGCGTCGGTCTGCAGGCGCACCGGGGCCGCAAGCAGCCGTGCCCCCAGGCGATGGGCCAGCGCCGGCCCCATCAGGAAATCGCGATTCCCGTGCATGAGATACAGCGGCACGACGGCCGCCGTGCCGCCCAGGGCCTGCAAAGCCGCCAGCAGCCAGGCCGGCGGCTGTCGCAACGCGTAATCGTCGCCGATCCAGGCATCGAACAGGTCGCCGCACAGGATCAGGGCATCGGCCTGTTGGCGGGCGGCTTCCAGAAAGCGGAAAAAGGCACGCGCGGTGCGCGGCCCATGGGCGCCCAGGTGAATGTCCGATGCCAGCCAGACCGTACCGGACAGGGCCAGGGTGTTCAATTATTCGGTGAGCGTGGCGCTTTCTATGATGACGTCGTCGACCGGGACATCTTGGTGGAAGCCCTTGTTGCCGGTCTTGACCTTGCGGATTTCGTCGACCACCTCGGTGCCTTCGATTACGCGCCCGAACACGGCGTACCCCCAGCCGTTGGAGGTGGGGGCCGAGAAATTGAGGAAATCATTGTTGGCCACATTGATGAAAAACTGGGCGGTCGCCGAATGCGGGTCGGACGTGCGCGCCATGGCCAGCGTATAGGGTTCGTTTTTTAAGCCGTTGTCGGCCTCGTTTTTGATGGGCTTGTGGGTTTCTTTTTGCTTCAGGCCCGACTCGAAGCCCCCCCCCTGGATCATGAAATTGTCGATCACGCGATGAAAGACCGTACCATCGTAAAAGCCCTCTTTTACATAAGTCAGAAAATTTTCGACCGTTACGGGAGCTTTTTCGGGGTTCAGCTCGATGAGGAGGTTGCCTTTGTTCGTGGTCAACTGGACCTTGGGTGTGCTCATGTCGTGATCTTTTGAAGAAGGGTTTGAATCGGCCGCGGCCACTGGCCCACAAGCCAGCATGAAGGCGCAGGCGACGCTGCAGAAGCGCACCGGCAAAGGGATGCGCGCGAAAGACGCCAGGGGCGGGAATGAAGGGTTCATCATGATGAAGAAGACGGAATCATGGAAACGGCGTCAGGTGCCCGGCCCATGCCGGCCGGCTTTCTGGTCGGCCGCGCGGGCGCGGGCGAATGCCTCGCGAGCCAGCTGCATCTGCACGTGCCCCAGGTTTTCCAGGGCAGGCGCGAAATCTGGATCGGACACCAGCGCCATTTCGAGGGCTTCGCGGGCCCGCTGCAGGGCCCCTTCACGCACGTACTCGATGGCCAGGGCGTTCCAGGGCTCGGGCAGTTCGGGGTAGTCGATGGTCATTTGCTGCCAAATGGCCTGAGCCTGCGGATGTTGCCCCAATGCCGCCAATGCGCGACCCTGCTGGTAACGCAGCTGGACGTCCGTGCCCACTGCCTGGTGCGGATCAAGCCCCTGGCGACGCAACTGGATGAGCTCGAGCGCCTCGCCCGCCTGGCCCTGATCGACCAGGCGAGCCACGTGGGCTGAAAACTGGGCCGCCGACAGAGGGACCGAGGTGTCGGTGGCCGGCGCCGCCCTTTCGAGCAGGCGGGCCAGGCCCTGCCAGCCACCATCAGGCGGCTGCACAGGGGTGAACGTGCCGGTTTGGGGATCATAGTTGAGGCCGCCCACCGGGCCATCGGGGGCGGCTGCCGTACCTTGGGCGAACAGGGCCGGAGCCGGCGCCAGGCAGATACAGCAGGCCAACGCAAGAATAGAGGTTCGGATCACTGTAGGGAACACCGGGAGAGAAAGGTTCTGGGCTCGGAGGGCAAGACGGTATACTAAACAGCTCATTTTACATCGCTGGCCGCTGCCGTGTGCCGCCGATGCCCGCCGCCATTTTGCCATGCTGCATATATACGATACCCTGACCCGTCGCAAAAACCCGTTCCAGACCGCCCAGCCCGGTGTGGTGCGCATGTATGTATGCGGCATGACGGTATACGATTTCTGCCACCTGGGCCATGCACGCATGCTCGTATCCTTCGATGTCGTTCAGCGCTGGCTGCGGGCCACGGGCTGGCAGGTGCGCTACGTACGCAACATCACCGACATCGACGACAAGATCATCCGCCGCGCGGTTGAGCGCAATCTGCCCATCCGTGCGCTGACCGAGTTCTTCATCGACGCCATGCACGCAGATGAACGGGCGCTCGGGGTCCAGGCGCCCGATGCCGAGCCCCGTGCCACCGAGCACGTTGCAGGCATGCTTGCGCTCATCGCGCGGCTCGAAGAGCGGGGGCTGGCGTATCCGGGCACCGATGGCGACATGAACTTCGCCGTGCGGAAATTTCCGGGTTACGGCAAGTTGTCCGGCAAATCGCTGGACGATCTGCGCGCCGGCGAACGGGTCGCCGTCTCGGCCGGCAAGCAGGATCCGCTCGATTTCGCGCTTTGGAAGGCCGCCAAGCCCGACGAACCCGCCGATGCCCAATTCGACTCGCCCTATGGCCGTGGGCGCCCAGGCTGGCACATCGAATGCTCCGCCATGAGCCACGCCTTGCTGGGCATGCCGCTCGACATCCATGGCGGGGGGCCCGACCTCAAGTTTCCTCACCATGAAAACGAAATCGCCCAAAGTGAAGGCGCCTGGGGCGGCACCCTGGCGGGCACCTGGATGCACTGCGGGCCGATGATGGTGGACACCGAAAAAATGTCCAAGTCGCTGGGCAATTTCCAGCGCATACGCGACACCCTGGCCGTCGATGCCGAAGACACACGCGCCAACTATGCGGTCAACCCGCGCGAAGCGGAAATGCTGCGCTTTTTCCTGTTGCGCAGCCACTATCGCAGCGAGCTGAACTACACCCCAGACAACCTGCTCGATGCGCAGCATGCCCTCGACCGCCTATACCAGGCCTTGCGCAACGTCCCTGCCCAGCCGACCGAAATCGATTGGCAGGCACCCGCCGCGCGCCGCTTCCGCGACGCCATGAACGACGATTTCAACACGCCCGAGGCCGTGGCGGCGCTGTTCGACCTGGCAGCACGCGCCAACCGCGACACGGATCACGCGGCCAGTGGGTGGCTGCAGGCACTGGGCCAGGTACTGGGCCTGCTGCATACGGATCCGCAAGTCTATCTGCAAACCCCCAGCCGCTTTCTGGCGGGCGGCACGGTGCCCCAGGGCCTGTCGAACGAAGCCATCGAAGCGCTGGTGGCCGAACGCAGCCACGCCAAGGCGGCCCGCGACTACGCCCGCGCCGACGCCCTGCGCAGCGAGCTGCAGGCACACGGGATCGAACTCGCGGACAGCCCCGCAGGCACCCGCTGGCGGAGGGCCTGATGGATACCGGGCCACGCTCTTTGCAGTCCTCGGCGTACTGGCTGCATGCCTGCGAACAGCTCATGCAGCGCGACCGCATCCTGCGCAAGCTCATTCCCCTGTACCAGGGCGAGACGCTGCGCCTGCAGGCCTGCCCATTTCGGACGCTGGCGCGCGTACTGATCGGCCAGCAGGTGTCCCTGACCCTGGCACGCAGCCTCTGGGGCCGTCTGCTGCAGGCGTGCAACGACACGCTGCAGCCCGACTGCATTCTCGAACGCAGTGAAGCCGAACTGCACGCGTTGGGCCTGTCCAAACGCAAGACACAATACCTGCACGATGCCGCACGGTTTTTTTCGCAGGCATCCCGGCTCGACCCCGCCTGGTGGCGCGCCCTCGACGACGGGGCCGTGGTACAGCAGCTGTGCTCGATACGCGGGGTGGGCCGGCGGTCTGCCGATCTCTTTCTGATCTTCCACATGGGCCGGCCCGATATCCTGCCCGTCGAAGACACCTCGCTGCTCAAGGCCATCTCCACGCATTACTTCAGTAACGAGCCGGTCTCGCGCTTCGAGGCCCGCGAGGTTGCCCAGGCTTGGGTTCCGTGGCGCAGCGTCGCCAGCTGGCATCTGTGGCGCAGTGCCGACGCCAGCGCCGTCGAATACTGACCCTTCTCCGCATACCGAAATTTTCCTGATACCCTGAACCCATGCGAAATACCTTCCTGGAATTCGAACAGCCTTTGGCCGAACTCGACCAGAAAATCGAAGAACTGCGCTTCGTGCAGGCCGACTCGGCTGTGGACATTTCCGACGAGGTCAGCCGGCTGCAGCAAAAAAGCCAGACACTGGCCAAAAGTATCTACGCCAAGCTCACGCCGTGGCAGACGGCCCTGGTGGCCCGCCACCCTCAGCGCCCGTACACGCTCGACTACGTCGAAGCCCTGTTCACCGATTTCCACGAGCTGCATGGTGATCGCATGTATGCAGACGACTCATCCATCGTGGGCGGGCTGGCCCGATTCAACGGGACGCCCTGCATGGTGATCGGCCATCAAAAGGGCCGCGACACCAAGGAACGGGCGCGGCGCAACTTCGGCATGCCCTTGCCCGAAGGGTATCGCAAGGCCCTGCGCCTGATGCGCCTGGCCGAGAAATTCCAGCTGCCCATCTTCACCTTCATCGACACACCGGGCGCCTACCCCGGGGTGGGGGCCGAAGAGCGTGGCCAATCCGAGGCGATCGGCCACAACCTGTTCACCATGGCCGGGCTCAAAGTCCCTCTCATCGCCACCATCATCGGAGAAGGCGGATCCGGGGGCGCCCTGGCCATCGCCGTCGGCGATACCGTCATGATGCTGCAATACGCCACTTATTCGGTCATTTCGCCCGAAGGTTGCGCCTCCATCCTGTGGCGCAGCGCCGACAAGGCCTCGACGGCCGCCGAGGCACTGGCCATCACGGCCCCGCGCCTGAAAGAACTGGGGCTGATCGATCGCGTCATCAACGAACCCGTTGGCGGCGCCCACCGCGACCCGGCGACCATGGCGCGGCAGTTGCACCGCGCCCTGGCCGATGCCCTGCGCGAACTGTCTGGCCTGAAAACGGCCGAACTGCTGAAAAGGCGGCGTCAGCGGCTCGCCAGCTTTGGCCGGATCACCGAGGCGAAATGAGCACCAGGGCGTCCCTGCCCGCATGCGACCCGTCGCTGCTGCGCGACATCGATCGAGCCCTGCAGCCCCTGCCCGCGGGGGCACCCCTTGGAATCGCACTGAGCGCCGGGCCGGATTCAGCCATGCTGGCGGTTCATGCTGCCCAAGTGGCGCACCGGCAGGGCCGCGCGCTCCATGCCCTGCACATCCATCATGGGCTGCAGGCCGATGCCAGTGCCTGGCAGCAGCAAGCGCATGACCTCGCCAGCTTGCTGCAGATCAGCTGCCACAGCCGCAGGGTCGAGGTCACCTCGGACGGCCGCGGGCTGGAGGCCGCCGCACGCGCAGCCCGATATGTGGCCTTGAGCGAACTGGCGGCCCATGCCGGCATCGGCCATGTCCTGCTTGCGCACCACCAGGACGACCAGGCCGAAACCGTACTCTTGCGTCTGTTGCGCGGCGCGGGCCCCGAGGGGCTTGCGGCCATGGCACCCGTTGCGGAACACTACGGCCTGCAATGGCTGCGCCCTTGGCTGGGCCAGCCCCGTTCGCGCATATTGGCCTGCGTGCCCCTGTTCGCCACCGCGACACACTGGCATCCCGTGCAGGACCCAAGCAACCGGCAAATCCACTATGCGCGCGGCGCCTTGCGGGCCGAGCTCGCCCCGGTACTGGATCGGCATTGGCCCGCATGGCGCACCACCCTCGGGCGCCATGCCAGCCAGGCTCAGGCGCTACGGCGCTGGGCCGCCGCAACCAGTGCGCAAGACCTGCAAACCCTGGATCCAGACGCGGACGGCCGCGGGTTTTCGCTGGCGGCGTGGCGGGCCCTGTCGGCCGAGCGGCAGGTAGCCGTACTGCGTTACTGGCTGCATGCGCAGGGCCTGCGCATGCCCACCGCTGCGCGCCTGAAAGACTGGCTGCATCAATTGCGCACCGTCCATGCACTGGGCCACGATCGGCAGGTCACGCTGCCGCACGAAGGCCGCACGCTCAAAGTGCTGCGTGGGCGCGTGAGGATTCTCGATTCAGAGTAAAATGGCGGGTTTTGCCGGCCAGCCTCTGGGGCCGAGTACCTTGAACAGGGTTCAGACGTCATGTTGATCGTCCAGAAATACGGCGGTACCTCGATGGGGTCCGTAGAACGCATACAGAATGTGGCGCGCCGGGTGGCCAAATGGCACGCGGCGGGCCACCAGGTGGTGGTGGTCCCTTCGGCCATGGCCGGCGAGACCAACCGCCTGCTGGCCCTCGCCAAGGAAATCTCCCCGCAACCCGATCCCCGCGAACTCGACATGCTCGCGGCCACGGGGGAACAGGCCAGCAGCGCGCTGCTGGCCATGGCATTGATGCGTCAGGGTGTGGCGGCCCGCAGCTACACGGGCTGGCAGGTGCCGGTGCGCACCGACAGCGCGTACACCCGGGCCCGCATCCAGTCCATCGACGACACCCGCATCCGGGCAGACCTGGAATCGGGCCGCGTCGTCATCGTCACGGGCTTTCAGGGGATCGATGAGGCCGGCCATATCACGACCCTGGGCCGCGGCGGGTCCGACACCTCTGCCGTGGCCATCGCGGCGGCCATGCACGCCGATGAATGCCTGATCTTCACGGACGTGGACGGTGTCTACACCACAGACCCGCGTGTGGTCCCCGAAGCCCGCCGCATGAACGTGATCTCATTCGAGGAAATGCTCGAACTCGCCTCGCTGGGGTCCAAGGTGCTGCAGATCCGCTCGGTCGAATTTGCCGGAAAATATCAAGTGCCACTGCGCGTTCTATCTTCGCTGACCGACCCGCAACTGCCGGTGGACATTGAAATGCATTCAGGCACGCTCATCACTTTCGAGGAAGACCAAAAAATGGAAAACGCCGTTGTCTCCGGCATCGCCTTCAGTCGCGACGAAGCCAAGATCACCCTGCGCAACGTGCCGGACACCCCGGGTGTGGCCTATTCCATCCTGGGCCCGGTGGCAGCGGCCAACATCGACGTCGATATGATCCTGCAGAACATTTCGCTACAAGGCATGACGGACTTCTCCTTCACGGTGAACCGCAATGATTTTGCGCGTACGCTGGAACTGCTCAAAAGCCAGGTGGGCCCATCCGTCGGCGCGGAAGAAATCGTCTCCGACGACAAGGTCGCCAAGGTGTCCATCGTCGGCATCGGCATGCGCAGCCACGTGGGCGTGGCCAGCCTGATGTTTCGCACCCTGGCCGAGGAAGGCATCAACATCCAGATGATCAGCACGTCGGAAATCAAGACCTCGGTGCTGATCAACGACAAGTACATGGAACTCGCGGTGCGGGCCCTGCACAAGGCCTTCGAACTCGACGCCGAAACGCCGGCCACCGGGCAGGCCTGAGCACGCGGCCGCGCATTCAACCTGTGCTAGAATGCCATGCTTGCCGGAGACGTGGCCGAGTGGTTGAAGGTACTCCCCTGCTAAGGGAGCATGCGGCTTATACCCGCATCGAGGGTTCGAATCCCTCCGTCTCCGCCATTGGTCCCCTGTATATCATTGATTACAGGGGATTTTCTTTGGCTCTACCCACGAACGGGGGACGGGCATTCATCAGATCCGGCCGATCACTGCATTCCAACCGCATTGTGCCAGAACCCGCATGCGGTAATTCTCAAAATTTCTGAACCCATAGGCCCCGCGCGAGAGCATCTCCTTGTTGTGTGGAATCCTTCGGTGATGCCATTGGATCTGGAGAATCGCCACACGTGCACGATGGGTTCCAGCCATGATGTTAACGTGGCCGCCAACGTCTTGGCTGGACTTTGCCCGGACTGACGAATCAATACAAGGAATTCGGGCAAGAGCTGTTGGACCCGCTTGGCCTTGATGGCCTTGAGCGTCAGAAAGCCATTGAGTTTCTGCTTGGCAAAATATAGCGCCTGCAGTACAGGCGACTATGCCAAATACCGATGCAAGTGCTCAGATTGTGGGCCAGTTGGGTCGTAACTTGCACAATCATACGGTTGCTTGATGATCGGATGCTATGTGGAACCCGACAACAGGACCTAGGGAAACCGAGAACGCATGTCGTGCAAAAAATGATTGCATCTAAAAGAAGAATCGCTTAGCATTACTGCATAATCGACCAAGATTAGTCATATATGCATATTACAAGCATTCAAGATTTGCGCAACATTGTGACCGCAGAGCAGAAATCGACGGGCCGAAGCAAAGTTGGCACTAAGGCACTGGCAGTGCTTGCAGACATGCTCGAGCATCCTGGCGCCGCTGCGGTCGAAAGCATTTCCGAGTTGGCTGCGCGAAACGCAGTTGATCCGTCGACGCTGACTCGGTTGGGAAAACGCCTGGGCTTCACAGGATTCAATGGGCTGCAGGATGTGTTTAGGCACCATGTGGCGGAAACAGAGCCGTTCTACAGCGCGCGGATCAAAGAGAGCCTGTCGGCGCAACCTTCACAAGGTACCCAGGCGCTCATTTGGCATCACCTGCAATCAGAAGCAGACAAGATCCTTGCCATGGCGCGTGACCTCGACGTCCATGCGGCCGAACGTGCTGTCGAGCAGCTAGTGGCAGCAAAGCGCGTCTACGTGCTGGCGCTTCGGGCCACTTATGGTCTGGGTTTCTACTTCAGTTCTTATCTCTCCACATTGCGTACCGACGTTAACATGCTCGGCGGTCCTGGCAACGCATTGGCTACCGAACTGGATCGAATCACGACAGAGGATGTGCTGGTCGCAATCTCATTTCGCCCGTTCACAAAAAGCACGGTCGCGGTCGTTGATGTATTGCGGGATGCCAAGGTTCCGCTGCTTACGATCACAGACACGAAGTCCCCTATCGCGCTCGACGCGAGTCATGGCACAACGATCACTATCGACCATCCATTCCACTTTGACTCATCTGCTACACATTTTGCTGTGCTTCAAACGCTTCTACTGCTAGCGGCACGTCGGTTGGGTACTTCGGCTGTCGAACGCTCGAGCAGACTAGAGAAGTTGTACAGAACTTTGGACATTGAGGTGTCGTAACCGTCATTGGCCAACACTCATGCAGCGCAGGCATGACCAATATCCACGTCAGGCCGTCTCTCGCTGCGCCCTGCTTGTTTTACCTACAGAACTGAAGGAGATTATTTTGAAGACAATAATTCGCGCTCTCGGGCTTGCTGTGGCGCTGTCGGTCAGCATGCCCCTGACAAGCATGGCAGCCACACCGCCGAATGTATTGGTGGTGGCCAAGAACATCAGCGACATGGTGACCTTGGATCCTGCCAGTACGACCGAACTCAGCTCGTATGAGGTCAGCACCAATGTCTACCAGCGCGTCTTCCGATACGATGCCGACGATCTTAAGAAGCTGGTCGGAGATGTCATCGAGAATTGGTCTGTCTCGCCCGATGGCAAAGACTTCACGATGACCATCCGCAGCGGGCTCAAATTCGCTTCCGGTAACCCGTTGACGGCGCAAGATGTCGCCTGGTCCCTGCAACGCGCAGTCGAAATCGGCCGGCTGGGCGCGAATTTCTTCGGACCACTAGGATGGACCCCAGAGAATGTAAAGACGCTGGTCAGCGCCCCCAACCCCACCACGCTGAACTTGAAGATCACCAACGACTACGCACCGTCCCTGGTGCTGAACATTCTTGCGACCAATGTCGCCTCGGTATTGGATAGCAAGACCGTGCTGGCGAACGAGAAGGACGGCGACCTGGGGCAGGAGTGGCTGCGCACCAACAGCGCCGGAAGCGGACCCTTTAAGGTACGTGGCTGGACTCAAAACGAAAACATCATGCTGGAGCGAAACCCCACCTATAGCGGCCCAGCCCCGGCGATTGAACGGATAGTGATCCGCCATGTACCCGAAAGCAACGCTCAAAGACTTTTGCTTGAAAGAGGTGACGTAGATATCGCTCGCGATCTCACACCTGATCAGGTCAGCGCGTTGGCCTCTAACAAGCAAATTCGCGTCGACAACTGGGCAAGGGGCGACCAGTATTATCTCGGCTTGAATCAGAGGGATCCCGTTCTGGCCAACCCGGCAGTACGACAGGCTGTGCGTTGGGCGATCGACTACCAAGGAATCGCGGACACCCTGTTGAAGGGACGCGTGAAAGTCCGCCAGTCCTTCCTCCCCGCAGAGTTTCCCGGTGCCATCGATGAGGTACCTTACAAGTTCGATCCCGAACGCGCACGCAGCATCCTGAAGGAGGCGGGGCTCGACGAGGTAGCCATCAAACTCGACGTTCCCTCCCAATTCCCACTGCCAGAGATCGCTCAGGCGATGCAAGCGACCATGGCGAAAGCGGGCATCCAATTGCAGATCCAGCAGGCTGAAGCACGGCAAGTTATCACCCGCTATCGGGCAGGACAGCACAATATGGTCCTGATCTACTGGTCGCCGGATTACTTCGATCCACACGGAAATGCGACCCAATTTGCGCGCAACGCGGACAAGCCGGACGCGAAGGCCTACACCTCGGTCGCTTCGCGCAACGGTTGGAACACGAAAGAGACC
Source organism: Castellaniella sp. (assembly GCF_041675725.1). Taxonomy (GTDB): domain Bacteria; phylum Pseudomonadota; class Gammaproteobacteria; order Burkholderiales; family Burkholderiaceae_B; genus Castellaniella. The sequence goes on from NZ_JBAYTI010000003.1 coordinate 36,366, forward strand.
GCACCTTTGGTAGATGCGGCGCGTGCAGAAAAGGACGAAAGCAAGCGCATCGCGATGTACGCGGACTTGCAGCGCAAGGTAATGGCAGACTCTGCCATGGTGTTTGCGTTTCAGACCATGGAGCCGATCGCTCAGCGTTCGAACGTTAAAGGATTCATAGATGGCCCGAACGGTGATACCGTTTTCTACCGGCTCGTCACCAAGTAACACCGAATGAGCGCCTACCTTCACCGCCGTCAGATTCTGCAGCGATTGGTTGGCGTCTTCGGAACGCTTATCCTGACCTTCATCGGGCTGACAGCGACCACCTTTGCGATCGGTCGCTTCGTCCCGGTGGATCCAGTGGCGGTGATCGTCGGCGACCGGGCATCCCCGGAAGCCTATCAAAAAGTCCGTGCCGAACTGGGGCTCGACAAGCCGGTCCTCACCCAGTACGCAAACTACCTCGGCAAGCTGGTTACGCTCGATCTGGGGCAATCGCTGGTGACACGATCACCAGTTTCACAGGATCTTGCGAAGGTGTTTCCGGCCACCTTCGAGCTTGCCAGCCTAGCCATGATTATTGGTGTAATGGGTGGCATTCCATTAGGCGTGCTCGCCGCACAGCACAAGGGCGATTGGGTGGGCGCGGTCTGTAGGGTTGTAGCGCTGCCGGGTTATTCCACGCCCATTTTCTGGCTCGGGATGATGGCCCTCGTAGTCTTCTACGTGAATCTTGGATGGGCAAGTGAACCAGGACGGGCGGGAATTGCGTTTCAAGGCTCAGTACCTGTCGTCACTGGCTTGTTGACCCTTGATGCAGCTATCGCACGAGACTGGGCCGCGCTCTCGGATGCGCTGTTTCATTTGGCTCTACCTTCGATTGTGTTGGGATACGCCTCGCTGGCCTACATCTCCCGTATGACTCGCAGCCTGATGCTTGATCAACTTGGGCAGGAGTTCGTGCTGGCGGCCCGCGCAAAGGGCGCGTCCGAATCTCGCGTCATCTGGAGGCATGTGTTCCCCAATATTCTAGTCCCCTTGGTGACTGTCGTCGCGCTAGCCTATGCCCAGTTGCTCGAAGGCGCCGTGCTCACAGAAACAGTATTCTCATGGCCAGGTCTAGGCCAATACATGACAACATCCCTGTTCAATGGCGATCTGAACAGCGTGCTTGGCGCGACCGTGCTTATTGGAGCAATCTTCATCTCTGTTAATCTGCTCAGCGATATTCTTTACCGCTTCCTAGATCCCCGCACGCGGGTCTGAAGCTTCGAATCCAACCTGAGCGGGAACATTAACCGTATCCACCGCAATGACTCAAACCCTCGTCCCGCCCAGCGGGGCACGATCCTCGGCCAGGTTGATAACGTTGCTCCGGCGCAACGGGTCACTCACCGCCGGCCTCTTGCTGATCAGCGTGTTCGTGATTACGGCCCTGATATCATTCGCTTTTCCCGACGCGGCTTTCTATGAACAGTCGTTGGGTGATCGGCTCCTATCGCCGAATGCAACCTATTGGCTCGGCACGGACGACCTAGGCCGTGATCTCCTGATGCGCACGATCGCGGGTGCGCGGGTGACCCTTCTGATGGTGTTGCTGGTTGCCTTGGTAGCCGGGCCACTGGGCTTGCTGCTCGGCGCGACCTCAGGCTACGTGGGCGGCTGGCTGGACAAGGCGCTGATGCGTCTTACGGATATTGTCCTGGCGCTCCCCCGCCTCGTACTGGCGCTTGCGCTGGCGGCTGCGCTGGGTGCAGGCGTCGTCAACGCAGCGCTTGCGATCGCAATCACTACCTGGCCCCCCTATGCCCGCGTCGCGCGCGCCGAAGCCATGGCGCTACGCAACGCCGATTTCGTGATCGCCGCGCGACTGCAGGGGGCGTCGGAGGGAAGGATCGTGCTGCGTTATGTGCTGCCTCTATGCGTGTCCTCTGTGCTGGTGCGGATGTCGCTGGACATGACCGGCGTGATCCTCACAGCCGCGGGTCTTGGCTTTCTCGGACTGGGAGCGCAGCCTCCAATGGCAGAATGGGGCGCCATGGTGGCCGCAGGCCGGTCCACCCTGATCGACCATCCATGGGTGGCTGCCGTACCCGGGATTGCGATCTTCCTGGCTAGCCTGGGATTCAACCTGCTCGGAGAGGGTCTGCGCGACGTACTGGACCCGAGGAACACATGAACCATGTTTTAGAAGTATCAGGACTATCAGTCACGTACGATTCTGTGAACGGCAAGTCAACCGTGGTCCGTGAGGTTGAATTCAGCCTGTCAGGTGGCCGGCTCGGGATCGTAGGAGAGTCCGGTTCGGGCAAGTCGACGGTGGCGCGGGCGCTGATGGGGTTGCTGCCGAAAACGGCTCACATCAGTGCGAAGCGCCTGGCTTTCCGAGGCATCGACCTAACACGCATGGATCGCAGATCATGGTCTCGCATCCGGGGGAGGCAGATGGCGTTGATCCTGCAGGATCCTCGCTATTCATTAAACCCTGTTTTGAAAGTTGGCGACCAAGTCGCCGAGACCTATCGTATCCATTTGGGTATGCGTCGCGCCGATGCGCTGAAGCGCGCCATACGTGGTCTGGAAGAAGTGCAGATTCGTGACCCCGAGCGCGTAGTCCAACAGTATCCCCATGAGCTGTCGGGTGGGATGGGGCAGCGCGTAATGATTGCTGCAATGCTGGCGGCCGAGCCTACCTTGCTGATCGCGGACGAGCCCACTTCTGCGCTGGACACCACGGTCGCCTGCCAAATCCTAACGCTTCTGGCCGACCTGATGTCTAGGCGCGAGATGAGCCTGATAATGATCAGCCATAACCTACCCCTGGTCGCGAGCTTCTGTGACGACGTGCTGGTCATGAAGGCAGGCGAAGTCGTGGATGCCGTGCCCGCCCCATCGTTGCGCACAGCATCACACCCCTATACTCGCGCGCTGATGGCCGCGATTCCCGATCTGCGCAAGCCCGGACAGCGCCTTCCGGTCATTGAAAGGACGGTAGCTTGTGTCTGAACTCATCGCGGTTAAGAACCTGAGTGTACATTTCGGTCTTGCCGACGCGGCCAAGCCGGCGGTCGATCAGGTGAGCCTTTCCGTTGCGCAAGGAATCTCGTTCGGCATCGTCGGCGAATCGGGTTCCGGCAAGACCACCATTCTGAGGGTAATTGCAGGCATTCAGAAGGCCTCTAGCGGTACTGTGCTCTTCGATGAAGGAAACACCGAACTGGGCACACATCGTACACTTGCACAACGCAGGGCGATTCAGATGGTGTTTCAGGATCCCTACGGCTCGCTCCACCCACGGCATCGCATCGGTACGATCCTCGAAGAGCCTCTACGTATTCACGGCATCCGCAATCGAGAGCACCGCGTGCACGAAGCGTTGTTGGCTGTTGGGCTGGATGCCTCGCATAGCGATCGCTTTCCGAACCAGCTCTCCGGAGGCCAGCGGCAACGCGTGGCCATTGCACGCGCCTTGATTCTCGAACCAAACCTTCTGCTGCTCGACGAGCCCACTTCCGCCTTGGATGTCTCCGTCCAGGCGGGCATTCTCAACCTGCTTAACGATTTACGGCGAGCACGCGGTACCACGCTGATCGTGGTTACCCACGACCTGGGCGTGGTGGCAAACCTTTGTGATCACCTGGCGGTATTGAAGCAGGGCCGGCTAGTTGAGCAACTTTCAGTAGCTAGCTTGGCCTCCGGTCAGGCTGCCACACCCTATACGCAGTCGCTCGTGGCAGCCAGCGAATTTGCCCCTGGAGCGATAACCAGACAAGACAAGCACACCCATGATGAATAGCGTCCTTTCCATTTCGTCCGCAGTTCGCTCCAAGGAGATTTCCGCCACTGAGGCCACCCATGCTGCGCTGGCAAGAATCGGTGCACACAATGATGCCTTAAATGCTTTCGTACATCTAGATGTTGAAGCGGCACTGCGCCAAGCTAAGCGTATCGACGACTGCATTCGCCAGGGCCAAGACCCTGGTCTGCTCGCAGGCGTACCAGTCGGCGTGAAGGATCTCGAGAACTGCGCGGGCATGCCGACGCGCAAGGGATCACTGCTGTATGCAAATGCAGCCCCGGCCACGACAGACTCCATTCACTGCGCACGACTGCGGGCTGCGGGCGCTGTTTTCTTGGGTAAGACGGCGACGGCGGAATTCGGAATGGACGCAATCACGGCAACCCGCGCCGCCGGTATAACGCGTAATCCGTGGAACCTTTCACTGACCCCTGGTGGCAGCAGCGGCGGCAGCGCGGCCGCAGTGAGTGCGGGGATGGTGCCCATCGCCACAGGCAGCGATGCCGGAGGGTCTATTCGTTCGCCAGCCGGATTCACCGGTCTTGTAGGGCTCAAGCCTTCACACGGCCGCATTCCACGGGATCGGGAAACGCTGTTTTCATGCTACGGTGCGTTGACGACCACTGTCGCCGACACTGCAAGATATTTGGATGTCGTTGCGGGCCCTCATCCTGCGGACCGCATGAGCTTCCTAGGCGGCGCCAGCTCCTATGAGACCGCTATCGAGGCGTTGGACGTTACAGGTTTGCGCTGCGCTTGGTCTTCCGACTATGGTTACGCGGTCATGGACGATGAAATCGTCCATATCGCGAGGAACGCCGCCGAGGCTTTGGTCCAGGCTGCCCGTCTCGTTGTTTCTTCTCATGAGTTAAGGCTTCGAAACCACAGGGATGACTGGCTGATCGTCAATGCCTCACGTGGTTGGCACGAACTGCTGGCTTCGGGCTGCAACGAGGCCGACCTTAAACGGATGAGCCCGAGGCCGCAAGCCGCCTTCCGCCGCGGAAGTATTGTCGACATGGCATGCTTCACAGCAGCCGAGCGCAACCTGGAGATCCTGCGTGCCGAGTTCGGCCGTTTTTTCAACGAAGATGCAGACATCCTCCTCTCGCCTGACGCAGCCACCACAGCATTCGCGGCCGAAGGGCCATCACCAGCTTTGATTGGTGGCCGTGATGCGACAGACACCGGGGTAGAGCCGCTGCACTTTGTAGCAAACACTTGCTGGAACCCGTCGATCACGATACCGGCCGGTATAACTCGCGACGGACTGCCAGTGGGCCTAATGATCACCTGTCGCGTCGGCAGAGATGATCTGGTTCTCCGGCTGGCCAAAATCTGGGAAGATGCGCAGCCCTGGCCTCACTTGGCGCCTGGCTACGCAGCATCATGAGGGTCAGGGATTCCTAGCTCAAGGCTTCGAAGCTTAGTGTGCGGGCGGCGGCCAGCTTTGTTCCTAGAATCTCGGAAAGAATGCCCAAGGTTAGCCCACCGACTAGATCACTTGCGACCGGGAGCTTTCCACCAAGCGTGATTACGCACAGGTCAGAGTAGATGCGCTTGACACAGCCCAGCCCCGTGATCGGATACGTGCATTGCGGCACCAATTTGGAACGACCTTCACGTGTAAACAAGTCCATCATCACCCAAGTCTGCTTCGCGCCTATTGCTAGGTCCATGGCACCACCGACCGCAGGGATCGTGTCGGGTGCGCCTGTGCTCCAGTTCGCCAGATCCCCATTGAGCGCTACTTCATAGGCTCCCAGCACGCAGATATCGATATGGCCGCCACGCATCATCGCGAAGCTGTCAGCGTGATGGAAAAATGCACCTCCATCTAGAAGTGTTACCGGCTGCTTGCCCGCGTTGATAAGGTCATAATCTTCATCGCCTGCAGCCGGCGCCGGGCCCATGCCCAGGATGCCGTTCTCGCTGTGCAGCACGATCTCCTTACCCTCTGGAATGAAATTCGCTACCAGCGTGGGCTGGCCGATACCGAGGTTGACGAAGGCGCCATCATCGATATCGCGAGCCACCAGCCGCGCGACGTCGTCCTTGCTGCGTCGCTCGAAACCAGTGAGAGTTCTAATCGTGTTGCTCATGCTACTGCCTTAAATTCACCTGCACGGGTCGCCTTGCGAGGGATGCGCACCACGTGATTTACGAAAATGCCAGGGGTAACCACCATCTCAGGATCGATCTCACCGAGTGCCGCCACCTCGTAAACCGTAGCCACGGTCATACGTGCGGCAGTGGCCATGACGGGACCGAAATTGCGTGCAGCCTTGCGATACACGAGGTTGCCCCAGCGGTCCCCGCGCTCAGCCTTGATAAGTGCCAGATCACCATGGATCGGATACTCGAGCACATACCGGCGCCCGTTGATCTCTCGTGTCTCCTTGCCTTCAGCTAGCAGCGTGCCATAGCCGGTCGGCGTGAAGAAGGCACCGATGCCCGCCCCTGCAGCACGGATGCGTTCAGCCAAATTGCCTTGTGGCACCAGCTCGAGCTTGATCTTGCCGCGCCGATACAGGTCGGCGAATATGTAACTGTCGGCTGAACGCGGGAAGCTACAGATCAACCGCTCGACGCGCCTGGCCTTGAGCAATGCGGCCAACCCCGTGTCGCCGTTGCCGGCATTGTTGGTAACGATGGTCAGATCGCGAACTGAGGTAGCGATCAGGCCTTCCACCAGCTCTTCGGGAATGCCTGCCGTGCCAAAGCCTCCAATCAGGACAGTAGCGCCGTCTGTCACACCTCGCAGCGCGGCTTCGATGGACTCGGTGATCTTATTGATCATTGCGTTTACTCCTAGGGTGACCAGTCGCACCGCGTGAATACAGCAGCCCGCGATCAATACCGCTCATGTGCCTAACCCGCGGCGTTTATCGACGAAGTGAGCCACGGCATTCGCGAGCTTCTCAAACTCGGCACTGCCCATCGGCAGCGACAGGTTGAGCATGCCCCGGCGTGCAGGCCAGATGCCCTGTTCCAGCATGTCGAAATAGAACAAGTCGCGCAGCTGCAGATTGCTGGCTGCGAGATCGCGGATACTGCGTATCGGTTCTTGCACCATGTGCACGTTCATCAGGGAGCCGACCCCGATGAACTGCATTGCGAATGACGCCGTACGCGCAATATCATTGAGGCGCGCCCGCAGCTGCTCGCCGCGCTCCGATAGCGCAGCCGCCACCTGTGGCGTGAAGACCTTGGACAGACCAGCTGCCCCAGCGGACATGGTGAAGACATTATTATTGAAAGTACCAGCGTGGGCAATGTAACCCGGTTTCAGTGGATTGAAGCGTTCCATGATGTCGGCGCGGCCACCGAACGCACCAAAGCTGAAGCCTCCGCCGATGTATTTGCCCAGCGTGGTCAAGTCGGGCGTAATGCCGTACGCGCCCTGCAAGCCCCCACTGGCCAGCCGTGAAGTCATCACCTCGTCGAATACCAGAATGGTCCCATTTGTCTCGGTCCAGCGGCGCAGTTGATACAGAAACTCTGGCTCGGCCGCAATGCAACCTCCCGAGCCCTGCATGGGTTCGATCACCACACACGCCAAGTCGTCGCGGTTCGCATTGAGCAGTGCCTCGGTGCCAGCCCAATCATTGTATGGCGCACGAACGAACGCGAAAGGCGCTGTGAGCGGGCTCTTGGCCTCCCGGAACATGAAAACACCTCCGTGATACCCGCCTTCGAAAACCACGATCTTGTTCTTGCCGCTAACGGCACGCGCCACCGAAAAAGCATACAGGTTTGCCTCGGTGCCCGAGTTTGTAAATCGAATCTGTGCAATGGACGGGAATCGTGCACAAATCAATCCTGCGAGCTGCTCCTCCTGCTCAATATGCCCTCCACGCACCCAACCGCTGTCTAGAGTGCGCTGTACAGCCGCCTTTAGCACCGGATCCGAGTGACCGTAGAGGCCTGCAGTGTATTCGCCCAGAAAATCCACGTAGGTCTGGCCGTCAATCGAAGTAACGCGACAGCCCTCGGCAGACGCCAGCGTAATTGGAAAGGGATCACTATGCAGAACCGTACGAGTATTGCCGCCTGGCATTACCCGTGCCGCCTTTTGATGCTGCATTAGGCTCTTCGGGTGGGCCACAGCGTAACGGCTCTTAGCCTCGTCGATGGTGCTTTGGATTGTCATGGAATCGGATATTTGGACTGACATTGCGCGAAGTATGAAGGTGGCCATGGTAAGCGGCCGGTCGAAAGAGTTTTAAAACGGAAGACTTCGGAGGTATTCACGGAGCCTGAGCGTCGCGAACGCCAGGGGCCAGGCTTGAGGGTCGCCACCAGCAAAATGGCCTGGATGGCGAAGAACTACAACATGACTGAATCAAGCAACTGACAGGCTGATCCATCACTATGGCAGCACCGTGCTGACGCTTCAGCGCCAGAGCACGGTCAGCTTCCGTCAGCGCGGAATCGGCACTCTGCCTTTCTAGTACTTCGGCTAGCATGGCTGCGGCGCGGGCAAAACCGACAGGAACACTATCGCTATCGGAACGTCGCTGGGTGTCAGGCACATGCTGCATCGAGACCTGCGCGTAGAAGACCTGTGTGGTGGTTGCTACATTGAGACGATCGACCGCTTCGAGCTTTCGCTCGAACCTAGTCTGCGAGTACTGGCACAACTGACCCGGTGGATCATCCGTGCCGGGTTCCACCTCCCTGCTTCTGTATGCAGGCACCGTAGCCTTGGCGACCATGACCGGAATCTCGCAGCCCATTTGACGGCGACCGTTGTTCGATAGATCCCGGTTAAGGAATTCATGCAAACCCTCAAAATTTAAAGGACACATGAAGAGTAATTCCCGCAAGACAATGGAATGAAAACCGCATGCTAGTAATTGTATCGCAAATTTCCAATGCATAGTTTACCTTGAACTTTGCCAATTCGACAATTAATGCAGTCGAAATTTGCACATCAACATCATTGCTGGTTGTGCTGCTGTTACCGTGAGAACGTCCGGACTGTGGGGAGGACGATGATCCCCGGGACGCTCTTGCCACGGAGGTTGATGCCTTGCGAAATCACAAAGCTGAATTCGGCCAGCAGTCCGCGACTCTGGTTAGCCTGCACAATCCTCGCTTCCACAACACCCTGACGGGTACGGTGGATAGAGGGAATCGCCTGTTGGCTTGCCGTCTTCACGGGGACGGCAGGCATCTCGGGACAGGTTGTCGCCACGCAGATCGCTTCGGCATCGACTGCACCATTCTTGTTGCGCTCCACGAATAGCTTCACGTACTGTGGGGCAATGGGCAGAGCTCGACATTGGAATATTTGAAATCGTACCCGCTCAAGCAGATCACGTTCCGACAGCCCGCAATCTGCGACTTCCAGTATAAAAGTCATTCTGAAAGCATCGTTCGTGCAGGACTCCGTTCATTTGCGTGGCCAGTGCCCCGATGGCCGCAGCCCCAACGCGGCCCTGGACCGCTGGGACGGCATGGAAACCTTCATCAGGTATAGTGTCATTATCCACGCCCAAGCGACATGTCGTGTCGCGTGGCCCGGCCAGCCGGAGAAAGCGAAGCAATTCTTCGAACCCTGACACGCTGCTCTCCCGTCTAATCTCTGGGCAATTAGGGCTTCCCGATGTTCATCAACAAGTCGAAGCAGCCATATCATGACCGTAAACGGAAGAGAGCCGATTTTTCTATAGAGGTAGGGGTTGGCTTGTGAGTTTCTTGAATCCTCGAGCTCTTCCCCTGCCGAGCCTCGTTAGAATCGCTTGCTCATACTAACGTGTTGCGTTACTATCATGATACGGTCCTTCACATGCGCTCAGACACAGGCCTTATTTGAAGGGCAGCGCGTGCCACAGTTCGTCAATATAGAAACCGTTGCCATGCGCAAGCTGGCGATGCTGGCGCGTGCCGCTGTACTGCAAGATTTGCGTATCCCGCCCAACAATCGGCTAGAAGCGCTCCAGGGCAAACGGAGGGGACAGTACAGCATCCGGATCAATGACCAGTGGCGAATCTGTTTCCGGTGGTCGGAACAGGGTGCGGAGCAAGTCGAAATTGTAGACTATCACTAGGGGTACATCATGCGTGTCGTTCCGTATCCAAGCCCGGGGGAGATCCTGTTGGAAGAATTCCTGAAGCCCATGGGCATTACGCAATACCGCTTGGCCAAGGAAATCGGCGTTCCGCAACGTCGCATTGGCGAGATCGTGGCAGGCAAGCGGGCTGTCACGGTCGATACCGGCCTGCGGCTATCTCGCTATTTTGGAACTTCGGATGAATTCTGGTCAGGTTTGCAACTGGATTATGATCAGGCTCAGGCAAAAGACAAACTGGCCGATATTCTGGCGCGAATCCACCCACTAGAACACGAGCACACCTGAAGAAAACCAGGGTGATTGGTCCCATCCATGTCCGAAGACCCACTCGAATGAGCGTGACCACCCAATTTGGCGGTCCAATAATCTTGATCGATGATGGCATCATGGGAATCCGAATTCAACGCGGCCCGCATTCCCGCCGTGGCATTAAACGGTATAGTAACAACGAGCCGGCACTCAGGTGCCACACACTATTCAACCGCCACAAGGATTTCCCCCCATGCCTTCCGCGCTCATGCAGGCCGTGCGCACACGCACGCAATCCGCGCTCGAATCCGGCGATCTGCAGCCCATCCAGGCCGAACAAACCGTTCTCGAAGAAGCCGGCCTGCCATTCATCGTGCGCTGGATCGCCGCCCTGGCCCAGAAAGACAGCGCGCCAACCACCTTGCCAGGTGGTCCGCGCAACGTAGATTTCAATCCGTTCCTCGAGCCCGAACCCGCCCTGCTGATCGGCCCGATCGGCACCGACCACGTGGTGATTCTGAACAAATTCCCCGTCTGCTTGCACCATCTGGTACTGGCCCGGCGAGCTTTTGCCGAGCAGCGCACCCCCCTGGAGCACACGGATTTCCTGGCTCTGGCCGAGGTCCTGTCGTCGGTGGGCGGTCTGGGCTTCTATAACGGCGGCCCCGAAGCGGGCGCCAGTCAGCGCCACAAGCACGTGCAATGGGTACCCGAAGATCCCGGCAACGCCACACTGCGCCATCTGGTGGCCGGCCTGGCCAACTCACACGACCACGCCGGGGCGAAGCGCACAGGACAGCCAGCCGCCCTGCACCATCCCCTGTTATCCGTACGCCACGTGTTTCTGCCCGTGCAGGCCGGGCCCGGAGAGGATCCCCAGCGCAGTGCCGAATCCCTGCGGCAGGCCTACGAATCAGCGCGCCAGCTGCTGGGCCTCCAGGTGGACGCCGATGGCCTCCTGCCGCCGCACAATCTGCTGATCCACGACGGCTGGCTGCTCATGGTGCTGCGCAGCCGTGAGCACTTTTCTGGCGTGTCCCTCAATGCCTTGTCGTTTGGCGGCACGCTGTACGCACGCAATGCAGAACAAGTGCAGGCCATTCGCGCCGCCGGCCCGCTGAAGGCATTGCTGCAGGTGGGCGTGCCTTGGCCGGATGCATCGTCACCCGCTGGCTGAGCACCCAGCCAGCCGCAGCCCGCAATACGCCGCCGTACGGCCCCGGCCAGCTTAAAGCCGATCGATCTGGACCGCCGCGATCCGGCGGCCCTCCATGGCCGCCACGGTAAAGCGAAATCCGCCCCAGTCGTGGGTGAGTTCGCACTGGTCGCCCACTTCGGGCAAGCGCCCGAAGCGCTCGAGCAGGTAGCCGGCCAGGGTGGAATACTCTTCATCGTCATCCACCAGGCCGTCGGTATGCAGAACCTGCTCCAGATGATGCAGGTCGGCGGCGCCGTCGACCCGCCAGCGGCCATCGCCCTGCGCGATGATGTCGGGCACCTCGTCCTCGTCGGGGAACTCGCCCGCGATGGCCTCGAAAATGTCAATGGGAGTGACCACGCCGACGATCGAGCCGAATTCGTCGGCCACCAGGACCAACAGCCCATGCGCCCGCTTGAGCGTCTCCATCAGGGGCAGGATATCTATGGTCTCGTGCACGATGATGGGCTCGCGCAAGCGCGTCTCGCGGATCTGGCCGTACTCGATCAGGTCGAGCAGCAGCTCCTTGGCGCGCCCCACCCCCACGACCTCGTCCAGCGTACCGCGGCATACCGGAAAGAAACTGTGCGGTTCGCGGATGAGCTGCGCCCGCAACTCATCGGCCGGCGTCTCCAGATTGATCCATGACACCTCGGTGCGCGGCGTCATGACGGAATGAACACTGCGGTCGCTGAGCGTAAGCACGCCGCTGACCATATTGCGTTCTTCCACCCCGAAGGCTTCGATGGGCTCTGGTACGTCTGCATCCACTTCGGGTTCCGGTCCGGCCAGTGGCCGGCGCCCCAGCATCAGCAATACGGCCTCGGCAGTGCGTTCACGCATCGGACGACGCTGTTCAGCCCGCTGCTGGTTGCGCCGGGCCCATTGATTGAGGGTCTCGATCAGCACCGAGAAAATGATCGCGGCATACAGATAACCCTTTGGCACTGCAAACTGAAAGCCTTCGGCCACCAAGGAAAAGCCGATCGTGAGCAGAAACCCCAGGCAGAGGATGACGACGGTCTGATGCGCGTTGACGAAGGCGGTCAGGGGCTTGGAAGCCACCAGCATGACCCCCATCGCGATGATGACGGCGGCCATCATGATGGGCAGATGGTCCACCATGCCGACGGCCGTGATCACCGAATCGATGGAAAACACGGCATCCAGGATGACGATCTGGGTGACGATCACCCAGAAGCTGGCGTGCAGGCGCGAACCCGTGGCGTGCAAAGTACGGCCTTCGATGCGGTCGTGCAGCTCGAAAGTGCCCTTGAACAACAGGAAGAAACCGCCCGCGATCAGGATGAGATCGCGCCCTGAAAACTGAAAACCACCCAGCACGAGTAGCGGAGCAGTCAGGCGGATGAGCCATGACATCACGGTGAGCAGCACCAGGCGCATCAGCAGCGCGAGGCCCAGCCCGACGATCCGGGCATGATCCCGCTCTTTGGGGGGAAGCTTGTCGACCAGGATGGCAATGAAGACGAGGTTGTCTATGCCGAGGACGATTTCAAGAACGATGAGGGTGAGCAAGCCCACCCAGGCTGCCGGATCCAGCAACCATTCCATGAAGGCCCCTCAATCTTTCAGGTATTGGACAAAGCGCGCAAACACCCGCGGGTTGGCCGCGAGCACGTTGCCCGACTGCATCCAGCCCTGCTCGCCTTGGTAGTCGCCCATCAGGCCGCCCGCTTCGAGCACCAGCAAGCTGCCGGCGGCCATGTCCCAGGGCTTGAGGCCCGACCCGCAGAAGCCATCGAGCCGCCCGCCCGCCACCCAGGCCAGATCGAGCACGGTGGACCCGGTGCGCCGGGCCGAGGCGCAATCGCCCAGCAGGCAGATGAACGGGGAATCGGCCGGCAGCGCCGTCGAGCGCGGCACATGCGAAGCCAGCAAGGCATCGCCATAGCGATGACAGGACGAAACCCGTACCCGGCGGTCATTCAGGAACGCCCCGCTGCCGCGGCTGGCCGTGAACATTTCGTTGCGAGTGGGGTCGAAAATGACGCCATGCATGGCCTGGCCCCGGTGCATCAGCGCAATGGACACCGCATAATGGGCAAAGCCATGGATGAAATTGGTGGTACCGTCGAGCGGGTCGACCACCCACAGGAATTCAGGCTCTGGGCCGTCGGCCGGGTGCAGGCCGGACTCTTCCGCAAGAATGCCGTGGTCTGGATACGCAGTGCGTAAAATGTCGATGATCGATTCTTCTGCCGCCCGATCGACTTCGGTGACATAATCCCTGGGGCCCTTGCGAGCAATGTTCAGGCGTTCGAGATCGAGACTGGCACGATTGATGATCGTGCCGGCACGGCGCGCCGCCTTGATGGCGGTATTGAGCATTGGGTGCATGGGCGAACAGTTTTCCAAAGATCACGGCAACAACCTGCTATTTTAAATGACTCCGCAAGAATCTTCTGAACCGGCCCCTGATCCCTTGGCTGTTTTCGCGCGCACCCGCTTCATCATGGTCCGCCCCAGCCACCCGGGCAACGTGGGTTCGGCCGCCCGCGCCCTGAAGACCATGGGGTTCGACGGCCTGCACCTGGTCGCCCCGCGAGACCCGGCAGTGGCCCATCACCCCGAGGCCGTCGCGCTTGCCAGTGGGGCCGGAGACCTGCTCGAGACCGCCCAAATCCACGCCAGCCTGGCCGAGGCATTGGCACCGGCCACGCTCAGCTTCGCCCTCACCGCGCGGCCGCGGGCACTGGGCCCGCAAGTCTGCGATATCCGCGAGGCGGCCGAGCGCTCGGCCCAGGCCCTGGCCAACCCACGCCATCGCGTGGCCCTGGTAGTGGGCACAGAGCGCAGTGGCCTGTCCAACGACGAATTGGGCCTGTGCCAGTACGCCTGCCACATTCCGGCCAATCCAGCCTACAGCTCGCTGAACGTCGCCCAGGCCCTGCAGCTGTGCGCCTGGGAGCTGCGCTACGCCCTGCTGCCGCTTACGGGCCAGGCGCGCCTGCCCGACACACACGGGCGCCACGATCCCGGCGGCGATCCGGCCGACAGCGCACAGGTCGCCGCCCTGCTCGAACACCTCGAACAGGCCATGCAGGCCACCGGCTTTCTCGACCCCGATCATCCCAAGAAGCTCGTACCCCGCATGCGCCAGCTATGGATACGCGCGCAGCCCAGTGTCGACGAAGTCGACATGCTGCGCGGCCTGTGCACGGCGATGATCCGCAGCCGTGCGCGACACACCGACACCTCTTCCGCTTGAGTGCCCGCCTTCATGTTTCAGCAACTACGCGAAGATATCGACTGCATCCACGAGCGCGACCCGGCCGCGCGCAGTCGTTTCGAAATCCTGACCTGCTATCCGGGGCTGCACGCCATCCTGATTCATCGTCTGGCCCACCGCCTTTGGCGCGCCCGCTGGTACTGGGCCGGCCGCTTCATCTCACACCTGGGGCGCCTGCTCACCGGTATCGAAATCCACCCCGGCGCGCGCATCGGACGGCGCGTGTTCATCGATCACGGCTTTGGCGTCGTCATTGGGGAAACCGCAGAGGTCGGCGATGACTGCACCATTTATCAAGGGGTCACCCTCGGCGGCACGCGGCTGTACAAGGGCGAAAAGCGCCATCCGACGCTCGAAGAAGGGGTGGTGGTGGGCGCCGGGGCCCAGATCCTGGGGGGCTTCGCCGTAGGGGCCCATGCACGGATCGGCTCGAACGCCGTGGTCATCAAACCCGTACCGGCGGGTGCCACAGCGGTGGGCAACCCAGCGCGCATCATTCTGCCCGGGCCCCGCGACGACCCTCGCGACAGCCAGGCACCGGGCCCCTGCGAAGAGGCTGGCGATACCGCCCGACCTGCGCCCTGGGAGGCCCGCCCATGGAAAGAGCTGCTGCTGCGTGATCCGCCCACCGGCCCGGCAGCCGATCCCAAACCCGCCGCCCCAACCGAACCTGGCCCGCCGCCCGGTGAAGAACCATCGGCCGACCAGCCCACCGACGCGGACACGGGCGAGTTCGCCCCGTACGGTGTGGGTCGCTCGGATGACGATCCTCTGGTCCGGGTTCTGCACGAACTGATCGACCACGCCGCACGGCAGGATGCACGCATCCAGCGCCTGTGCCACGCCATGGAAGAATTGGGCCAGCGCGTCGAGAACGGCCAGCGCCCGCTCGATGCCGAGCGCCTGAACCGCATGATGGACTGAACCGCGAGCCTGGCCGGATCGGCCTGCCAGGCAGCGCCGGGCCCGGCATGACGCCTGGCCCGGGCGATGCGTCCGGGCGCTGCTGCGCCCAGGCTTCAGTTGAGCATTTGCCGCTGCGGGATGGGTGGACGCATGCCGGCCTCGCGCAGGGCTTCGGGGGCACGCCGGTAGAGATCGTAATAGGCGTCCCAGTATTCGGCCGAGCGCATCCAGGCCCGCAGGTTGATCATGATGACGTTCTCGCCATATTTTTCGACCATGACCTGGGGCGCAGGATCGTTGAGCACGTGCTCGTGCTCATCGGCGAGCTTTTTCAGGGCAGCGAGTGCGGCGTCCAGATCGTCGTCATAGCGGACCCCCAGCGTAAGATCGATCCGGCGCGTGGGATTGCGGCTGTAGTTGGTGATGGCCGCGCCGCCCCACACCAGCGTATTGGGCAGCAGCAGGAAAGTGCCGTCCAGTTGCTCGAGCCGGGTCATGAAGATGCTGATTTCGTCGACCGTGCCCATGCCATGGCCGGCGATGGACACGAATTCACCCGCCCGGATGGGCCGCAGGACCAGCAGCATGATGCCGGCCGCAAAGTTGGTGAGGGTACCCTGCAGCGCCAGGCCGATTGCCAACGCCGACGCGCCGAGCACGGCGATGAGGCTGGTGGTTTCGACCCCCAGGCGCGCCAGCACCGCCAGCAGCACCACGACACGCACCGCCCAGGTGACCACGGTGCAGAGCATCGGGAGGATGGTGGGATCGACATACGAGGAGCGCTTGGCCACATGCCGCGTCCAGCGCCCCGCCCAGTTGGAGGCCAGCCAGCCGACCACCAATATCGCCAGCGTGACGGCCAAGTGCACCAGAATGGCACCGACACCGGGAATACCCGCCCAGAATGTACGAAGTTCTTCCATGAGCCTGAACCTGCAAATCAAATGATGAACAATGACTGGATGATAGCAGGCCAGGTTTGAACTATTGACCCGGTGAATGCCCTATGCGGGGCCGGTGAGCTTATCCCCAGAGACTGTGGACAAGTCAGGGGGCAACGCGTGGACGGTCGCAAATTATGCTGACAGCACGCGGGTTTGCCCCCAATGACAAAAAAATGATCGGTCTGCTTACTGGGCCCAGTAATTGTTCGCGGCCGAAATCGTCTGGAAGTGGGTCGCTATGACGTGCGAGACCGCAATCAGGCTGGCCGGGTTATGGTCGTAGCCAGGGCGCAATTCCTTGCGAACCGCGGGATCCTTCTGCACCGTCGCCACCCCCTTCTGCGCCAGCTTCACCGCCAGGGCAAAGCCCTCTTCGGGCGTGTCGGTCTTCAGGGTGGTCAGGCCGGCCGGCTTCTGCGCCTGGGCTTTGTCCTGCGCCTGCGCCAGACCGGCCAGACCGAATGCCAGCACGACCGCCAGCAGCAAGGACGTCAGCATCGCGGCAGGCAGCTGAAACGGCGTGAATCGAGTGATTTGTCGTTGCATGAAGTAACTCCTGAAAAAGTGTCGGCCCCTCGCCAACCAACCCTCAGTCTAGGAGTGGACTTGATGTGAATCAAGAACGACCCCGTGGCGATTATGGATATCGACCCTCAGGGGATACTGTGTGCGTGATGCCGGTAGGCCCAATGAGGCCACAGGACGTGCGCCAATGCAGTGCGGGCCAGCCCAGGGTCTGATTCAGGCTGCGCCACGTAGGTATCGGGTGCCGCATAGAGAAAATGGCTGGCCCCGCGCCCCGGCTGCAGCACCAGCAGGTCGTCCCCGCACAGGTAGCCATACCGTTCTTCATACTGCATCATCGCGCGCCCACCCGTGCCAGGCCGGGTGAGGTCGTGCCCGATCATGGGATGGGTGGCGCTGAAGCCCGCCAGGGATAAAAGCGTCGTGGGCAGATCGATCTGGCTGATGATGCGGTCATCACGGCGCGGTACGACACAGCCCCCGAGGATCAGGGCGGGGATGCGGAAATGCGCCAGCGGGACAGGGGTGGGGCCCCAGACGCGGGAATCGTGGTCGGCCACCACCAGGAACACCGTGTCGTTCCAGTAGGCGCTGGCCTGCGCCCGCTCGAAGAAATGGCCGATGGCCCAGTCTGCATAACGCACCGTATTGAATACGCTGGCGGCGTCGCCCTGCGGCGCGATGCGCCCCGCCGGGTATTCCCAGGGAGAATGGTTGCTCACCGTGAACGCCAGATGCAGAGTGGGTTGCGTCTCTTCGCGGGAAAGCAGCGCGTGCAGCTGATCGAACATGTCCTCGTCGCTGGCCCCCCAGGTACCCACGAAGGCCGGCGACGAAAACGTGGGCAGGTCATAGAGCTCGTCGAAGCCATTGCCCAGGAAAAAATTTTTCATGTTGTCGAAATGCGCCTCGCCACCATAAATGAAGCGCGAGCGATACCCTTGCTGGCGATACAGCTGGGCCAACGTGAAGAAATCGCTCTGGGCCTCGGCCAGGCGCGGCGCCGCGTCCGACAGGGTGGGCGGAAAACCCGCGGCGACGGCCTCCAGACCCCGCACCGAGCGGGTCCCCGTGGCGTAGGCCCGGGTGAAATTCCAGCCCAGCCCAGCCAGCCGATCCAAATGAGGGGTGCAGTCGGTTCCCCCCAGGTTGCCCACGTACTGGGCACCCAGGCTTTCTTCAAGAATGATCACGATGTTGCGCGGACGCTCTGCCGGCACACTGGCGATCTGTGCGTGCAAGGTGGGGCGGTCGTCAGGCCCGGGATCGATCAGTGCCACCCGACAGACTTCGGCCAGCATCGTTTCGGTGGGCAGCCCGCCATACGCATCCGCGGCCGAGCGTTCGTTCTTTTTGGCATACAAGGCAAACAGTACGCTGTAGAGCGAATTGAGCGGCAAGGTGTTGAGCAAGCCATCGCCACACCAGGCCACCGATGCCGGATTGATGGGGCGATGCCCCAGCGTGCCGCGAATGGCCAGGAAGATCGCGCCCGCAAATAGCAGCGTCAGCAACACGTCCCAGTACCAGGCCAACGGCACGGACGGCGTGACGTCGTTAAACGCGATATGGCCTACCCAGGCGGCAGCCACCATCGCGCCCCCCGAAGCCGCCAAAGCGCCCTTGTAGCCTTTCCACAGCATCCCGAATACTTCTTTTGGGTACTTCAGGTAGTTGAGGAAAAGATAATTGGGGCGTGTATCGTACTCGCGGATGAACGGCAGAGTCGCTGCCTCCATGAAAACGAACAGCAACCAGACCAGCTGCAACCATAAGCCCGTAAACAGCAGCGCCAACGGATGGTCGTCGAGCCAGGGCGCCAGCAGCAGCGGGATACCCACCCACATGGCGAGCTGATTCAGGTCGATACGCAGGCCCCACAGAAAGATGTGCGACCACCCGCCCGCGGCCTGCACGCGAGACCGCAGCCAGAGTGCCAACACCAGCCGGTTGAGCGTCAGCAGGCACAGCGCCAGAGCGGCAAATTCCGCAATTTGAGTGAACACGCCTATACCTTTGGGGACTCGCGGCTGCCGCCTGACCCAGTGACCTTCCTGGTTGCGGATTATGGGCCCAATTGGGTGGTTTGCATAGTACAAGCCGACCGCCCGCAGGCGCTATTTTGGTGCAAAAGGCCAACGACGAGCCCCGAAATGGGTCGAACGTCATCGCCTGGACACGCCGGGCGACCTGAGCCCGCCTGGTCCATGGCACGCGCCCTTTGCCCTTCGAGGCCCGTGCGCCTGCCGCTTTGCCAACCGGCCCGGCAAACCACGCGATGGCATGATTATTGCATCAGTCCCAGTGGCAGGCCGCATGGCCCCAACCCACACCGGACACGATCATGACACTCAAGACCCATACCCTCATCAAGGAACATCAGGCCCGTTGGGTGGACTTACGGTTCACCGACACGCTCGGCAAGGAACAGCACGTCACGTTTCCAGCCCAGGTGATGGACGCGGCGGCCTTTGAAAACGGCAAGATGTTCGATGGTTCATCGATTCACGGCTGGAAGGGCATCGAAGCCTCCGACATGATCCTGATGCCGGACGACCCGACCGCCGTGATGGATCCGTTCGCCGAAGAACCGACCGTGATCGTCCGCAGCGACGTGCTCGAACCCGCGACGCTGCAGGGCTATGAACGGGATCCCCGCTCGATTGCCCGTCGCGCGGAAACCTATCTGCGCAGCACCCAAATCGCCGACACCGCCTACTTCGGGCCTGAGCCCGAATTTTTCGTCTTCGACTCGGTGCAATGGCGTTCACACATGCAGGAAGCCGGCTACGTGATCCACTCCACCGAAGGCGCCTGGACCAGTGAACAGGCGATGGCCGGAAGCAACTCGGGCCATCGCCCCCGCGTCAAAGGGGGATATTTCCCGGTGCCGCCGGTGGATTCCCTCTATGGCCTGCGCACCGCCATGTGCAGCGCGATGCAGGCCATGGGCCTGTCCATCGAGGTCCACCATCACGAAGTGGCCACGGCCGGCCAATGTGAAATCGGCGTGCCTTTCAACACGCTGATGCACAAAGCGGACGAGGTACAGATCCTGAAGTACTGCGTGCACAACGTGGCCCATGCGCACGGCAAGACGGCCACCTTCATGCCCAAGCCCCTGGTGGGCGACAATGGTTCGGGCATGCACGTGCACCAATCCTTGTTCAAGAACGGCGAGAACCTGTTCTCGGGCGACCGCTATGCCCACTTATCGGAACTGGCGCTGCATTACATCGGCGGCATCATTCACCATGCCCACGCCCTGAACGCCCTGACCAACCCCGGAACCAATTCGTACAAGCGCCTGGTACCCGGCTTCGAAGCCCCGGTCATGCTGGCCTACTCGGCAAGCAACCGCTCGGCGTCGATTCGCATCCCCTGGGTGTCGAGCCCCCGGGCGCGACGCATCGAATGCCGATTTCCGGACCCCACGGCCAACCCCTATCTCGCCTTCTCGGCGCTGCTGATGGCAGGTCTGGACGGCATCCAGAACCGGATCCACCCGGGCGATGCCATCAGCAAGAACCTGTATGATCTTCCGCCCGAAGAGTCTTCCCAGGTACCCCGTGTGGCGCACAGCCTGGATCAGGCTCTGGAGGCGCTCGAGGCCGACCATCAGTTTCTGGTGCGGGGCAACGTGTTCAGCCAGGGGATGCTCGAAGCCTACGTGGCCTGCAAGATGCACGAGGTCACCCAATTGCGCCAAGTCGTGCACCCGGTCGAGTTCGACATGTACTATAGCTTGTGAACCAGGCAGCAGGAGGGCAGGCGTGAGTACGACGAAGCCGCGGCATGACGGCGAGATCCCCACAGCCCTGTGTGCCCAGCTGCTGGAAAATCTTTCGACCGCCACGCTGGTCCTGGATGAAAACTTGCGGGTGCAGTATGCCAACCCTGCGGCAGAGCAGCTGCTGGCCACCAGCCTGCCCCACCTGCGGCCGCAGACGCTGGCTTCGTTTTTCGACGACGAAACAAGCCTGGCAAGCCTGCGCCACACGCTGGCATCCCAGCGGCCCCACACCCAACGCGAAGCGCGCCTGCGCAGCCCGGGCAGCCGCCTGGGCGCTATGGTCGACTACACGGCCACGCCTCTGCCGCCCACCACCGGCAGCAGGATGCGCCTCCTGGTCGAGATTCTGCCACTGGATCGCCTGATCCACCTGAACCGCGAAGACAGTCTGTTCACCGCACGCCAAGCCACCCGGGCCCTGATACGCGGCATGGCCCATGAGATCAAGAACCCGCTGGGCGGCATCCGCGGGGCAGCCCAACTGCTGGCCCGCGAACTGGACAGCGCCACACTGCAGGAATACACCACCATCATCATCAACGAGGCCGATCGCCTGCGCAATCTGGCTGACCGCATGCTGGGGTCACGCAAGCGGCCGGATTTCCGACGCATCAATATCCACCTGGTACTGGAGCGGGTACGAGTGATCCTGCAGGCCGAAACCGGGCCAGCCATCACCGTCCTGCGCGACTACGACCCAAGCCTGCCAGAGGTCTGGGCCGACACGGACCAACTGATCCAGGTGGTCCTCAACCTCGCCCGCAACGCGGCGCAGGCGCTCCTCGAAATGAAGCCCCAGGACACGTCGCGTTCCCGGCCTGCGCGCATCATCCTGCGCTCTCGAGTCCTGCGACAGTTCACCATCGGCACGCAGCGCCATCCCCTGCTGTGCCTGATCGAGGTGGAAGACAATGGTCCGGGCATCAGCCGCGATCTGCGCGAGACGCTGTTCTATCCCATGGTCACCAACCGCTCGCAAGGCACCGGTTTGGGCCTGCCCATTGCCCAATCGATCATGCAGCAGCATGGCGGCCTGATCGAATGCGACAGCCAGCCAGGCCAAACCCTCTTCCGGGTCCTCATCCCCTTCGCCCCGCCCGCCACGCCACACACCGGAACCCTACAGCATGCATCCCCATGAGCTGATCTGGATCATCGACGACGACGCTTCGATCCGCTGGGTGCTCGAGAAGGCCCTCGGGCAGGCGGGCTTTCGAATCCGGGCCTTTGGCGATGCGGACACCGCCCTGGCCGCGCTGAGCCACGAAGCCCCGCACGTGATTCTCAGCGACATCCGCATGCCCGGCATGGATGGCTTGGCGCTGCTGGCGCACATTCGCCATGCCCGCCCCCAGGTGCCCATTCTCATCATGACCGCGCACTCCGATCTGGACAGCGCCATCCAGTCCTACCAGGGCGGGGCCTTCGAATACCTGCCCAAACCCTTCGACGTGGACGAAGCCCTTGCCCTGGTGCGCCGCGCCCTGGATCACGCCCGGCAATCGGCGCCGGCCGCACCGGCGCCCACCACGGTATTCCAGGCCGATGGGCTGATCGGCGAGGCGCCCGCCATGCAGGAAGTGTTCCGCGCCATCGGCCGCCTGTCGCAGTCCCACATCACCGTCCTCATCAACGGCGAATCCGGTACAGGCAAAGAGCTGGTGGCACGGGCCCTGCACCGTCACAGCCCCCGTGGGGCAGCCCCCTTCATCGCCCTGAACATGGCGGCCATCCCGCATGAACTGATCGAATCCGAGCTCTTCGGCCACGAGAAAGGCGCCTTTACCGGCGCCACCATGCAACGCCAGGGCCGCTTCGAACAGGCGCATGGCGGCACTCTGTTTCTGGACGAGATCGGCGACATGCCGCTGGAAGCACAAACACGGCTGCTGCGCGTCCTGGCCGAAGGCAGTTTTTACCGCGTAGGCGGCCACAGCAGCATTCGGGCCAACGTGCGCATCATCGCAGCCACCCATCAGAATCTCGAGGCATTGGCGCACCAGGGGCGTTTCCGCGAAGACCTTTTCTATCGGCTCAACGTGATTCGCATCCAGCTGCCCAGGCTAAGCGAGCGACGGGAGGACATTGCCCGGCTCGCGGCATTTTTCCTGCAGAAAGCGGCCGCCGACCTGAATGCCGAACCCCGCATCCTGTCGCCCGAAACCGAGCGACACCTGAGCCGGCTGCCCTGGCCGGGCAATGTCCGGCAACTGGAGAACGCCTGCCGCTGGGTGACGGTGATGGCAGCCAGCCGCGAAGTCTTCATCAGCGATCTGCCTGTCGAACTGCAGGCTGGGCGGGTGGATGCCGGCCCGCCGCCCATTGACCCGCCCGGTGCCCCAACATGGACCACCTCGCTGGGTCAATGGGCCCTGGATGCACTGAATCAGGGCCAGCGGGACCTGCTGGCCCTGGCCCAACCCGCGTTCGAACGCACGCTGATCATGATCGCGCTGCAGCACACATCCGGCCGGCGCAAAGAAGCGGCTCGGTTGCTTGGATGGGGGCGTAACACCTTGACCCGCAAGGCAAAAGAGCTCGGCCTGGCCGACGAATCCGACACCTCGACCGACGCGGATTGAACACGGCCGGCACGCCACGACCCGAGACTGGCATGGATCTTGCATGGAAGTCCCATGAGACGAACCCGCGCAGGAGCATCCAGCATGAAGATCGTGACCGCCATCATCAAGCCATTCAAACTCGATGAAGTTCGTGAGGCCCTCTCGACGATTGGGGTACGGGGGGCGACAGTCACCGAAGTGAAGGGCTTTGGCCGCCAGAAAGGCCATGCCGAGCTGTACCGCGGCGCGGAATACGTCGTGGACTTTCTGCCCAAGGTGAAAATCGAGACGGCGGTGGACGATAACCAGGTGGCCGCCGTGATCGAGGCCATCGAAACCGCCGCCCACACCGGCCAGATCGGCGACGGCAAGATCTTCGTCCTGTCGCTGGAGCAGGCGACCCGCATCCGTACGGGCGAAACCGACCGGGGTGCCTTATGACACGCCAGCCGCTCGCCGACCCCGGCGCCCACCCGCACCCGCCTTGCGACCCGCCCCGCGCGAGGGAAATCGATCAAGCCCGCCTGCGCGGCCTGTATACCCACCATGAGCACGATGCCTGTGGCGTCGGCCTCGTGGCCCACATCAAAGGCCAGAAGTCCCACGACATCGTGATCCAGGGTCTGCGCATCCTGGAGCGCCTCGATCACCGGGGTGCCGTCGGTGCGGACGCCCTGATGGGCGATGGCGCCGGCGTGCTGATCCAGATCCCCGATGCCTTCTATCGCGACGAGATGCAAAAGCAGCAGGTCACGCTGCCACCCCCCGGAGAATACGGTGTCGGCATGCTGTTTCTACCCAAAGACGCGGCCATGCAGCAGGCCTGCATCGAGGCACTGGAACAGGCCATTGCCGCCGAGCGACAGATCCTCCTGGGCTGGAGGGAGGTCCCGGTGGATGACACCTTGCCGATGTCTCCCTGGGTCCGCGCCAGCGCGCCCGTGATCCGCCAGGTCTTCATCGGCCGCGGGACCGGACTGCGATCGCCCGATGCCCTGGAGCGCACGCTGTACGTGATCCGCAAGCAGGCGGCGGCCACCCTGTCGGCACGCCACCTCACGCAGGAGGCCGGCTACCACGTGCCCAGCCTGTCGTGCCGGACGGTCGTCTACAAAGGCCTGCTGCTGGCCAACCAGGTGGGCAGGTATTATCTGGACCTGGGCGATGAGCGCGTCACCTCGGCGCTGGCCCTGGTGCATCAGCGTTTTTCCACCAATACCTTTCCATCCTGGCCGCTGGCCCATCCATACCGCATGGTGGCCCACAACGGCGAGATCAACACCGTCAGGGGCAACTTCAACTGGATGCGCGCCCGCGAAGGCGTGATGCGCTCGCCCGTGCTGGGCGATGATCTGCAGAAACTGTATCCCATCACCACGGACGGCCAATCCGACACGGCCACGTTCGACAACACGCTGGAATTGCTGGTGATGGCCGGCTACCCGATGGCTCAGGCCATGATGATGATGATTCCGGAGGCCTGGGAGCACCCCGTGGACATGGATGCGCCGCGTCGCGCCTTTTATGAGTACCACGCAGCGCTGCTCGAGCCCTGGGATGGCCCGGCCGCCATGGTCTTCACGGATGGCAGGCAGATCGGCGCCACGCTCGACCGCAACGGCCTGCGCCCAGCGCGCTTCGTCCTCACCGACGACGACCGGGTGGTGCTGGCCTCCGAAGCGGGCGTGCTGCCGATTCCCGAAGCACACATCGTCAGAAAATGGCGCCTGCAACCAGGCAGGATGTTCCTGCTCGATCTCGAGCAGGGCCGCATCATCGAGGACGAAGAAATCAAGGCGCGGCACGCGGCGGCGCGGCCTTATGGCCAGTGGCTCGAGCGCGCCCGCATCCGCCTGAATCAGCTGCCAGCCACAGCCGAACCGGCCGCCGCAACGCAGGGGGCCCTGCTGGACCGCCAACAGGCCTTCGGAATGACGCAAGAGGACGTCAAGCTGCTGCTCACGCCGATGGCCCAGGGGCTGGGCGAAGCCATCGGCTCGATGGGCAACGACGCCGCGCTGGCCGTCCTGTCGGATCGCAGTAAGCCGCTGTATCACTATTTTCGCCAGCAATTCGCCCAGGTGACCAACCCGCCGATCGATCCCATCCGGGAGGCCGTGGTCATGTCGCTGGTGTCTTTCATCGGACCCCGCCCCAATTTGCTGGACGTCGATGCCACCCGTCCGCCGATCCGGCTGGAGGCCGCCCGACCCATCCTCGACGCCGACGACATGGCACGCCTGCGGCATATCGAACGGCACACGGGCGGCCAGCTGCGCAGCGGCCCGATCGACATCACGTACCCCGCGAGCCAGGGTGCCGCCGGACTCGAGGCCCGCCTGACCGCCGTATGCGCCCAGGCGGCCGACATGATCCGGTCGGGTTGCCACATTCTGATCCTCACGGACCGGCCCATGGGCCGTGATCAAGTGGCCATCCCTGCCCTGCTGGCCCTGTCGGCCATCCATCATCACCTGGCCCGTATCCGGTTGCGCACGTCAGCCGGCCTGGTGGTGGAAACCGGCAGCGCCTGGACGGTCCATCACTTCGCCGTGCTCGCCGGCTATGGCGCCGAAGCCGTGCATCCCTGGCTGGCGTACGAGACCCTGGCAGCCATGGCGCCCGCGCTGGGCCTGACGTATGAGCAAGCCGCGCACCACTTCATCCAGGCCATCGACAAGGGTCTGGCTAAAACCATGTCGAAAATGGGTATCAGCACCTACCAATCGTATTGCGGCGCACAAGTCTTCGAAGCGGTTGGACTGGATCAGGCCCTGGTACAAACCTGGTTCGAGGGCACACCCAGCCCGATCGGCGGAATCGGCCTATTGGAACTGGCGACGGAAAACCTGCGCACCCATCGGCGAGCCTATGGGCAGGATCCGGTGCTGGCCGACCTGCTGGATACCGGAGGGGACTATGCCTGGCGCGTCCGGGGCGAAGCGCACATGTGGACGCCGGACGCGATCGCCAAGCTGCAACACAGCACGCGCGCCAATGAATTCGCAATCTTCGAGGAATACGCCCGCATCATCAACGACCAGAGCACGCGACACATGACGCTCCGGGGCCTCTTCGAACTGCGCATCGATCCGGCCCGCGCCATCGACCTGGATGAAGTCGAGCCGGCCGCCGACATCGTGCGGCGCTTTGCCACGGGCGCCATGTCGCTAGGCTCGATTTCGCCCGAAGCGCACGTCAATCTGGCCATCGCCATGAACCGCATCGGCGGCAAGAGCAATACCGGGGAGGGTGGAGAAGATCCGGCCCGCTATCGTGCCGAGATGCGCGGCCAGACCCTGCCGGCCGGTACCCGCCTGAGCCAGGTGCTGGGCAAGGAGATCCTGGTGGACTACACCTTGAAGCACGGCGACAGCCTGCGTTCGAGGATCAAGCAAGTGGCTTCGGGCCGCTTTGGCGTCACGGCCGGCTACCTGGTGTCCGCGGACCAGATTCAGATCAAGATGGCCCAGGGCGCCAAACCGGGCGAAGGCGGGCAGCTGCCAGGCAACAAGGTGACGGACTATATCGGCCGGCTGCGTCACTCGACGCCGGGCGTCGGCCTGATCTCCCCGCCGCCGCACCACGACATTTACTCGATCGAAGACTTGGCCCAGTTGATTCACGACCTGAAGTGCGTCAATCCACGCGCCGATATTTCGGTCAAGCTGGCATCCGAGACAGGCGTCGGTACCGTGGCGGCCGGCGCAACCAAAGCCAAGGCCGATCACCTCGTCATTGCCGGCCATGATGGCGGCACGGGCGCCTCGCCCTGGTCATCGATCAAGCACGCCGGCACCCCCTGGGAGCTTGGCCTGGCCGAGACCCAGCAAACGCTGGTGCTCAATCGTCTGCGCGGACGCGTGCGCGTGCAAGTGGATGGTCAGATCAAAACCGGACGGGATGTGGTGATCGGCGCCCTGCTCGGAGCCGATGAGTTCGGCTTTGCCACCGCCCCGCTGGTGGCCTCGGGCTGCATCATGATGCGCAAATGTCACCTGAACACCTGTCCGACAGGCGTGGCCACTCAGGATCCGGTACTGCGCAAACGCTTCACCGGCACGCCGGAGCAAGTCATCCAATACTTCTTCTTCGTGGCCGAGGAGGCCCGGCGCATCATGGCCCGCCTGGGTATACGCCGGTTCGATGAACTGATCGGCCGCAGCGATCTCCTCGATATGCGAGCCGGCATCACGCACTGGAAGGCCCAAGGCCTGGATTTCAGCCGTCTTTTGGCGCGGCCCTGCGCGCCTGACGAGGTGCCGCGCAGCCACCAGAGCCGGCAGGATCACAAACTCGGGCAGGCGCTGGATTCACACTGGATCGAACAGGCCCGACCCGCCCTGGAGCAGGGTGCGCCCGTACACATCGAGGCGCGCGTCTGCAATGTCGACCGTACGGTGGGTGCCATGCTGTCGGGTGAACTGGTTCGGCGCCATCCGGACGGCCTGCCCGATGACTGCGTGCGCATCGAACTGACGGGCACCGGCGGGCAGAGCTTTGGCGCCTTCCTGGCCCGCGGCATCACGCTGCGACTACGCGGCGAAGCGAATGACTACACGGGCAAAGGCCTGTCAGGCGGACGGATCATCGTGCACCCGGCCCCCGACTTTCCTGGGGAAGCGGCACACAACATCATCATCGGCAATACGGCACTCTATGGCGCCACATCCGGAGAGGCCTACTTCTGCGGTGTGGCCGGTGAGCGCTTCGGCGTACGGCTGTCGGGTGCCACGGCCGTGGTCGAGGGAGTCGGGGATCACGGCTGCGAATACATGACGGGCGGCACCGTCGTGGTGCTGGGCCCGACCGGCCGTAACTTTGCCGCCGGCATGTCCGGCGGCATGGCCTATGTCCACGACCCGGATGGCGTCTTTGCCCAGCGTTGCAACACGGCCCACGTATCGCTGGCGCCGGTGCTCTGCGCCCGGGCGCAGGCCGATGCCGCCATCCCCTTGCACGAGGGGCAGGCCGATGCCACGCTGCTGCACAAGCTGCTGCAAGCCCATGCGCACTGGACCGGTTCGGCGGTCGCCCGCGCCCTGCTGAAGCAGTGGCCCGCCGCGCGTGGACATTTCGTGAAGGTGTTCCCGAACGAATACCGCCGTGCCCTGCAGGCCAAGGCCTCGAACCGCCCCGCAACCGTCGCCGGCAAGGCGACATCCCTCTGAACCCGCCCAGGAGGCGCCCCATGGGAAAAATCACTGGTTTCCTGGAATTCGACCGTATTGAAGAGGCGCGCGAGCCAGCGACGGTACGCATCGGCCACCATCGCGAGTTCGTGCGCGGCCTGACCCCCGAACAGGCGCGCCGCCAGGGGGCACGCTGCATGGACTGCGGCACCCCCTTTTGCAGCCACGGCTGCCCTGTCGACAACATCATCCCGGACTTCAACGATCTCGTCTACCGGGATGATTGGCAGCGCGCCATGCAGGTCCTGCACTCTACCAACAATTTTCCAGAATTCACCGGCCGCATCTGCCCGGCACCCTGCGAGGCCGCGTGCACCCTGAACATCAACAGTCAGCCAGTCGGCATCAAGTCCATCGAACGCGCCATCATCGAACGCGCTTTTGCCGAGGGCTGGGTCAAGCCCCAACCGGCGCATCGCAAGACGGGGCGCCGGGTGGCGATCGTGGGTTCCGGCCCTGCGGGCCTGGCCGCCGCCCAGCAGCTGGCGCGCGCCGGCCATAGCGTCACCCTGTTCGAGAAGAACGAGCAGGTGGGCGGGTTACTGCGCCTGGGCATCCCCGACTTCAAGCTGGACAAATCAGTCATCGACCGCCGTCTGCGGCAGCTGCTGGCCGAAGGCGTCGTGATGCGTACCCGAACGCTGATCGGCGAACCCTGGATGCGGGCACGGCTGGCTCACCAGGCCACCCGAATCATCCCGGCCCGGCAGCTGCAGGCGGAATTCGACGCGATACTGCTGGCGGGCGGCGCGGAACATTCGCGCGACCTGCCCATGCCAGGACGCCACCTGTCGGGGGTGCATTTCGCCATGGCGTATCTGCCGCAGCAGAACCGCGTCAACGCGGGCTCATTGTCCACGGCGCCCATCTGCGCCAAGGGCAAGCGGGTGATCGTGATTGGCGGTGGCGACACCGGTTCGGACTGCGTGGGTACCGCCCGACGCCAGGGCGCAACCGACGTCGTCCAGTTCGAACTGCTGCCCATGCCGCCCGCGCAGGAAAACAAGCCGCTGACCTGGCCCTATTGGCCTTATAAGCTGCGCACCTCGTCCAGCCACGAAGAAGGCTGCCAGCGTGAATTCGCGATCGCCACCCAGGCTTTCCTGGGCGAGCGGGGCCACGTCACCGGCCTGAAAACCGTACAGGTGCGACACGAAGCCGGACGGCTCGTGCACGTGGCCGGCAGCGAACAGATCTGGCCAGCGGATCTCGTGCTCCTGGCCATGGGATTTACCGGTCCGATGCCCGACGTGTTGGCGCACTTCGACGTGCAGGCCGATCCCCGCGGCAATGCCGCAGCCAGCACCGAGGCGAGCGGCGGCTACGCCACCAATGTGCCATGCGTATTTGCCGCGGGCGACATGCGCCGCGGGCAATCGCTGGTGGTCTGGGCGATCCGTGAAGGCCGCCAGGCAGCACACGCCATCGACACTTTTCTGATGGGTCACTCCGACCTGCCCCGCTGAACCCGCTGCCACCATGATTCGAGCCAATCCCCACTACCAGAAACTGAACACCGACTACCTGTTCTCTGAGATCGCCCAGCGCATTCAGGCGTTCCAAGCGCGTCGGCCCGACACCGCACTGATCCATCTTGGCTTGGGCGACGTCACCGGGCCCCTGCCTGCGGCCTGCATTCGCGCCCTCCACGCAGCCGTTGACGAACTGTCCTGCCGGGACGGCTTTCGCGGCTACGGGCCTGAGCAAGGGTACGGATTTCTACGCGAAGCCATCGCACAGCACGACTTCCGGGTGCGCGGCGCGCCCATCTGTGCCGATGAAATTTTCATCAGCGAGGGGACCAAAGTCGATATAGGCAACATCCAGGCGCTCTTTGCGACAGACCTACGCGTCGCCATCCCGGATCCGGTGTATCCAGTCTACGTGGATACGAATGTCATGGCTGGCCGCACTGGCCCGGCCACCGGGGGCCGCTACTCGGGCCTGAGCTATCTGCCCTGTACGGCCGCCAACGGCTTCGTGCCGGAAATCCCCGACACCCCGGTCGACCTGATCTACCTGTGTTCCCCCAACAATCCTACGGGCGTCGCCCTGCGCCGCGAGCAGCTCCAGGCCTGGGTCGACCACGCCCGCGCGCACCAGGCGCTGATTCTCTTCGACGCCGCCTATGAGGCCTTCATCCGGGACAGCTCCCTGCCCCATTCCATCTACGAGATCCCCGGCGCCCGGGAAGTGGCCATCGAATTTCGCAGTTACTCGAAAACAGCGGGTTTCACGGGCGTACGCTGTGCCTACACCGTGGTTCCCAAGGACTGCATCGTCCGGCACCTGGATGGCACACCAGCGTCTGCGCACGCCCTGTGGCGCCGCCGGCACCAGACCCGCTCCAACGGGGTGTCGTATTTCGCGCAGCGCGCCGCCCAGGCCCTCTACACCCCGGAAGGACGACGGCAGGCCCGCGCCTTGTGCGACCAATACCTGGCCAATGCACGAACCTTGCGCACCGGCTTCCAACAACTGGGCCTGCCCTGCACCGGGGGCGAGCACTCGCCCTATGTCTGGATCGACACCGGGCAGGATGCCTGGGCGTTCTTTGACCTGCTGCTGGATCAGGCCGGCATCGTCTGCACACCGGGCAGCGGCTTTGGCCGCTGCGGCCAACGGCACATCCGTCTGAGCGCCTTCAACAGCGCAGAGAACACCGCCGAAGCGCTGGAGCGCATTGCCCAGGTCCTGGCCTGATCCATCCCCCTACGCTGCTGCCCGCCCATGCCCATCCACGCCGCCCTCCGACACCGCCTGTATCCGGCTCTGCCCGCCATCGCCGCCCAGTTCGGGACCCCCTTCCATCTGTATGACGAAGCCGGCATTCGCCATACGGGCAAACGCCTGCTGCGCGCCTTTGCCGACATTCCGGGCTTTCGCGAGTACTACGCCATCAAGGCATTGCCCAATCCCCACATCCTGGCGATCCTGCGCGACCTGGGTTTTGGGTTCGATTGCAGCTCGCAGGCCGAGCTGATGCTGGCACGCGGCATCGGGGCCCACGGCGACGCACTGATGTTCACCTCCAACAACGCTTCGCGCACCGATTTCGAAGCGGCGCTGGCGCAAGGCGGCTGCATCCTGAATCTGGACGATATAGGCGCGATCGGCAAGCTGCCCCACATGCCCGAGCTGCTGTGCGTTCGCTACAACCCCGGTCCATCGCGTCAGGGCAATAGCATCATCGGCCTTCCGGCAGAGGCCAAGTTCGGCGTGCCCCATCATCAACTGGAATCCACTTTTCGCCAGGCGATGGCGCGCGGCGCCTGCCGCTTCGGCCTGCACACCATGCTGGTGTCCAACGAACTGGATGATCGCTATATGGCGCAGACCATCGCCATGCTGCTCGACATCGTACAGCGCCTGGAAGACGCGCTGCAGATACGCTTCGAATTCATCAACATGGGGGGCGGGATCGGCATCCCCTACCACCCCGGCGATCGCGCCTTCAAACTCGAGGCGCTGGGCGAACACGCCCGGCACCTGCTGACGGCGCATCGTCTGGCGCGCAGCCATGCGCCAGCCCTGTACATGGAAAGCGGCCGCTACATCACGGGGCCACACGGTGTGCTGGTGACGCGCGTCATCAACATCAAACACAGTTACCGCCGCTTCATCGGCGTGGATGCCAGCATGTCCGCGCTGATGCGCCCCGGCATGTACGGCGCATATCACCACATCGAAGTGCCCGGCAAACCACGCCGCGCCGACGACCCACCCGTGGATGTGGTCGGCGCCCTATGCGAGAACAACGACAAGTTCGCCATCCAGCGCCGCCTGCCCCCCGTTGACGAGGGTGATTTATTGGTCATCCAGGACACCGGCGCCCACGGCCACGCCATGGGGTTCAATTACAACGGCCAGCTGCGCCCACAAGAGCTGCTGCTGCACGCAGACGGACAGGTCGAACGCATCCGCCGCGCCGAAACGCTGGATGACTACTTCGCAACGCTGGAACCGGCGCGGCCTGCAGGGTGACGGGCTGGATATGTAGATACCCAACAGTGGGTGTGAGCCGTGTGGCTCTATCGCGGGTGCTGCATGGGCGAGCAGCGATTTCAGTGGACATGGCCAGGCGCCTGGAGGCATGGCTGCGCAAGCCTAACGGGCGCGGCCCCAGCGCAGAGACATGGCTGCGCGGTCAAGTGGCTTATGAGCTGTGGCAGGCTGAGCATTCCGGGCGGGATGTGCAGGTCGAGCCAGCGCAGGCTGTGTCTGCTTGAGCAGGGAAAACCCGCCCGAAGGCGGCTGGGGCGTACCTAGTCGGGCTATGCGACCTCAGTTGTTCGGGAGCCAGGCTGGGCCTGCTGACAGGGCCTGGCAAGGTGCGTCGGGGTGAATCAGGTACGGACTTCCTGGCGTTGGAAGACGACGTACCCCGCTGTGAAAAGCAATACCACGGCGGCGATCAGGCCAGTGAATTGAGGCCAGACCAACGCCAGACTTTCAGACAGCGGCAACGGGCTGCCCAACAGCGCACCCTGAATCTGGGACAGGAAGACCGGACCCAGACTCCGTGTGGCTGGACTGAGCAGCGTGATGGCCGTGTCGTTGAATAGGGTCGACGGCGATATGTGTAGCAGGCCCTGTTGCCAAGCCAAGGTGTGTGTGTCGATGCCGCCCCTCAGGACAGCGAGCATGTCCGGCGGTGCGATCAGTTGCGCGATGCCTGGCGCCAGCATGGGCCAGAGCATGGCGCAAAACAGCCATAGACCCAGCGCGACCAGCGCCGCGGTCGAGGTGGAGCGGAAGATCACCGAGCACAGCAGCGCAACGGCAAGCCAGACACCCGAGTAGGCCAGGGTGGACACCAGAAAAGCCAGTGAGCGTAGGATCTCTTCACCGCTAGGTGGGACGCCCAGCAGGATCAGGCCGGCGCCCATGACCAATAGCCATAGGCAGATCAGGCAGACTGCCAGCGCCGCCAGGCCGGCCAGAAACTTACCCATCAGCAGGGCGTCCCGATAAATAGGTTGTGAGAGAATCCGGCTCATGGTGCGCCGGTTGTATTCGCCGTTGATGGTGTCGAACCCCAACCCGATGGCGACCAGCGGGATCAGGAACCCCAGTAGGGCAGCAAAAGAGGGCAGGGGCGCCTGCGCGTCGGTGAATAGGCGCAGAAATACGAAAGGGTCCGACGCCGTGGTTTGACGCAGCCCCTGGATGGCGCCGTACAGGGCAGCGGCCGCTGTCAGGACGATCAGCCATTCCAGCAGGCGCATACGTGCACTGCTGATATGGTCAGCCAGCTCTTTGGTAAAGACGGCTCCCAGCCCTCTCCAAGGAGAACCGATGCGGCGCGTACTCATTGGGTCTGATCCTCCGTGAACGTCTGCCGGTAGATGCGCTCCAGGCTGGGCTCATCCACCTTCAAGCTGCGCAGCTGCGCGCCGGCCAGAACGGCGGCCTGGGCGGCCTGGGCCCGGACATCAGTTTGCGCCGTAAGTATGTAGTGCCCATCGGTTGGCTTGTGGACCCTGGCCACGCCGGGTACTTGGGCCAGGGCAGCGCATAGGTCCGGCCCCTGGGCTTCGATCTGGATGGAATGGCTGTGGTCACCCAACACCTGCTGTGCCAGCGTCGAGACGCTGCCCATCAATACAATGTGGCCGGCGCGGAACAAGGCGACGCGATCGCAGATGCGCTGCATCTGATCTAGCAAGTGCGAGGACAGCAGCACCGTCACACCATCGTGGCGCAGCGATTCGATCAACTGCAGGAAGGATTCCGTGGACTGCGGATCCAGGCCCGATGTGGGTTCGTCCAGGATGGCGATGGCGGCCTGCTTCAGCAGGATTTCGGCCAAGCCCAGACGACGGCGCATACCGTGAGAGTACGTCCCGACGCGTTGGTCGATCTGTTTGTCGAGGGCGACCCGGGTCAGCGCTGCTTGGATCCGAGTATCGCGCTCGGCCTCTAGGATACCGAGCAATCGCGCGGTGTAGCGCAGATTGTCACGCGCACTCAGGCGGTCATAGAAGCCGACCGAATCTGGCATGTAGCCGACATGGCTTTTGACGGCCAGCGGGTTACGCCACGGGTCTTCTCCCAGTACCCGAACCTGGCCGCGCGTGGCCTCAGTCAACCCGAGCAGCATTAGGATAGTGGTCGTCTTGCCGGCCCCATTGGGCCCCAACAGCCCGAAGACTTCACCACGCTGCACCTCGAAGTTCAGACCATGGACGACGCGGTGTGGTCCGTAGTCTTTGCCCAGATTCTGGGCTTGGATGGCGATGTCTGTCATCATCGACGACCGTAACGTGCGACGGCCCCGATCAGGATGAGCAAGGCGATGGCGATCAGGATGGCACCGCTGATACCCCAGAGGCTGGAGGTTGTGACTGAGACCCGCAGATCACCGTTCGCCGACTGGCCTTCCGAGATGGCGTGCAATTTGACCATATAGTCGCCCGCCAGCGATTGGGCCGAAGGCGTGATATGCGTTTCTACCTCCATTGCCTTACCGGGTTCCAGTGACGCAATGTGATCCGGCTTGAAATCAATCTTCCAGCCTGTGGGTGTCGTGCCCGACAGCGCGATGTTCTGGGCTGTGGCCGTACCGCTATTTTGTAGCTTCAGGGGCACGGTGCTCAGGGTGTCGATTTGCGCCGTGGCACTCATCAGGCCGTCGCGGCCCGATAGATTGAGCGTAGGCTGGCCGGTAATGTCTAGCTTGAGTTCCGTCGTGGCCTGGACCCCGTCGCCCGCCACTTTGACTTGGATTTCGTGCTCCCCGGTCTTGACGGTCACAGGCGGGCGTACGTGCAATTTGACGGTCTTGGATTCACCAGGCTTGATCGGCACTGCACTGATTTGTTGGCTGCCGTAGCCTTCAGTAAAGGAGGTGTCGAAGTATTTCGGCGCTACGGCCGCCAGGCTAGCCAGGACCTGCTCACCGCTTTCGTTCTTGATTGTGAGCTGATAATCAAACGCCGTGTGGGCCGAGCCAGTCAATTGCGGTAGATCGGGTGTGACAGACAATTGGGCTGGCAGACGATCGGCCAGGCGGATATTCAGTGGCAAGCTTAGGTGCCAGGCGTCATTGCCCGCGCGAACCGTCAACGTCCGAGGGTCGCGCGCGCTGTCCTTGGGTACGTTGATGCGTAACTGCAGCGATAACGTGCTGTTGCTGGCGGGCATGGCCGCGGCAACCGGTCGGCCGTTGCCCATCAAGGTTGCCGTCCAGCCCTTGGGAACACCGTCGACCGACAGTGCCAGGGCCGTGGGCGCGGTATCCTGATTGTGCAGGCTCAAGGGGATGTTGGACGTTTGGCCTGCCTGGATCGTCTGCGACGGATAGTCAGTCGACAAATAAAGTCCGGGAGGAGTCGAATTCGCCGCCAGCGCAGTCGCCTGTAGGCAGAGGGTGCAGAGAGTACAGGCCCATAGGGCAAAGATTTTACGCATGATCTTTCTGGTTCTCCTGTCTGGCCGATCGTTGGATGGTGCCCGGCAACTACCTTGGCGGTGCACCGACCGTGCCAGGATGCAAGCCCTACTTCTGCTACCATCGCGTTCGACGGTTCCACCCTGGCTCCTTGTAGAGGGACAGGATTAGGCGTCAAACGGTTCAATCTAAAGTGAAACAAAATATCAAAGCTCGCCTGAACGCAGGATTCGGTTGCGACGTCGAGTTTCATTCATTCTTGAAATTTGGAATGATTACCGGCGTTCCGGCTAGTTGCGAAGTCTTGCGTACTGGTGCGAAAAGCGGGGGTTGACTTGCACATGCGGAGATTGTACTCCATAATCTCCGCATGAATAGCGGCGATTATAAATACATCTGGCAGGCCAGCGACTGGCCGGCTTGGCGCTTCGACCTGGCAGCACTGGCTGGAGCCATGGCCGAGGTTAGTCGTGCCCAAGGTCTGTTGATGGGGCGTCTGGCCGATGTCGGTCTGGCGTTACGCGGCCAGGCGAGCCTAGCGGCGCTCACCGAGGACGTGGTCAAGACCAGTGAGATCGAGGGCGTGCAACTCAGCGTCGAATCTGTGCGCTCGTCCATCGCGCGCAGGCTGGGCGTCGACATCGACGCGCTCGCTCCAGTCGATCGGCACGTTGAGGGCGTGGTCGAGATGGTGTTGGATGGCACGGCCAACTGCCAGGCACCGGTAACGCGAGAGCGGCTGTTCGGTTGGCATGCCGCACTGTTTCCCACCGGCTATTCCGGCCTTTCCAGGATCAAGGTCGGCGACTGGCGCGACGATGCCACCGGCCCGATGCAGGCGGTGTCCGGCCCCATCGGCCGCCAGCGGGTGCATTTCGAAGCGCCGCCTGCCGATCGCCTCGAGGCCGAAACCAGCCGCTTCCTCGACTGGCTGAATGGGGCATCGAACGAACCCCCGCTGCTCAAGGCCGGTCTCGGCCAGCTATGGTTCGTCACGTTGCACCCGTTCCACGACGGCAACGGTCGTATCGCCCGCGCCATCGGTGATTTGCTGCTAGCTCGCGCCGAAGGCAGTCCACAGCGGTTCTACAGTTTGTCGGCGCAGATCCAGCGCGAACGCAAGGCCTATTACGACATCCTGGAGCGGACCCAGAAACGGTCGCTGGACGTCACCGAGTGGCTCGCCTGGTTCCTCGATACTCTCCATCGCGCCGTCGATCAGGCACAGTACACACTCGACGCAGTGCTGACCAAAGCGCGATTCTGGCAGCGCTGGGCGACCACACCGCTACACGAGCGGCAGGTGAAGTTGCTGAACAAGCTGCTCGACGGCTTCGAAGGCAAGCTAACCAGCAGCAAGTGGGCGGCCATCGCCAAGTGTTCATCGGACACAGCGCTGCGCGACATCAACGATCTGCTGACGCGGGGCGTGCTACGCAAATCGGATGCGGGTGGGCGAAGTACCAGCTATGAGCTGAACGATCTGCCTGAGTGATTGCGAATACGGAATTGCCTTGGCTTGCTTTCGGAACAACGCCTTCATGGACTCCTGCCAACTCATTCGGATACGAATTATCTTTTCTAGCACATCCCCTCCTCCATTAATTTCTGGCCTTTTTTAATTCCTTAATTTCCGACAGCATCAGACAGCCGGTAATTAACAATTACTCGAGGCGCTTTTGAGAAAACGCCCGATACACCATCTTTGCCAGCATTCCCTGCATGGCAGCAAAAACCCGTTCATCCTTCAGCAGTTGGCCAGCAATCGAATTGTGCGCATCCTGGCTGTCCAAGATGATGTCGGTCAGCCGGTCCTTGAAGTCTCCCATCCGGAATTGCTCTTCCGTATTGTTCGCGGCCTGTTCAGCCAGCGTTTCGTCTTCCAGCAACTTGCCATGCAGCGTGGTGACGTAGCCGACCAGGTCGGCCTCGGTCAGGTCACCGGAGAACAGGTCGTTCATCTTCTCGACGACTTCAGCCAAGGGCTTTTTTTCGTCCTCAGCACCTTTCCCAGAACCCGCTTCTGAAATCGGCTGCAACTTCACGATTTCTCCGCTGGACAAATCCAGCCGCATTTGTCCAAGCCCCTGTAAACGATAGTGCGTCAAGCGAACATCCGAGTCCAGGTCTATCGCTCCTTCGGACGAGTGCTCCGCGATGCGGGGCATCAGGTTCTTGCCAAAGGCGTAGCGCTTCTCCAAGTCCGAATCGTTGTAGGGGACGATTTGGGAGAGGAAGTCGTACAGCCGCAAGAACGTCCCCAGGTCGCGGCGGAATTGTTCTGCGGCCTCTTCCTCCAACGAGTGGAAGCGGTCAGCGACGGGCTTGAGAAACTGGTGCAGGGATGCCTGCTTGCGCTTGGGGTCAAAGAACACCTGAGCGAACCCATCCACTTCTGCGGGGAAGTAGACGCCGGCCTGGTCCAGCTTGATTTGAAGCTCATGGACAACGTTGGGGTCCGTGACGTCCTCAAGTTCAGCGGCACGGTAATACGGTTTGAAGGACTCCAGGATTTCGTCGGGCTTGTTCACGAAATCGAGGACGAACGTGTCCTCCTTGCCAGGCAGGATGCGGTTCAACCGAGAGAGCGTCTGGACAGCCAACACGCCGGACAGGCGTTTGTCGACATACATGGTGTGCAGCAGGGGCTGGTCAAAGCCGGTCTGGTACTTGTTGGCCACCAGCAAAATGCGGTAATCATCCCCCTTGAAGGCCTCAGATGGCTCGGTACCCCCAATCCCTGGATTCATGCTGGCTTCTGTGAAATCATCCGGACCGGAATCAGGGTCCTCTACCTTGCCCGAGAACGCCACAAGGGTGCGCAGCTCCGTCTGGTAACCACGCTCTTTGATGTACCGGTCTATGGCCAGCTTATAGCGCACTGCGGCCTTGCGGCTGCCGGTGACCACCATAGCTTTCGCTCGACCACCAATTTTTGAGGCCACGTGCTCACGGAAGTGTTCGACGATGACGACGACCTTCTGGGCGATGTTATACGGATGCAAGATGGCGTATCGAGCAAGCACTGCCTTGGCTTTGCCCTGGGGAACGAGCTTTTCGTCTGACAGTGCGCCGAGCTTGTAGAACATCTTGTAGGACGTGTAATTCTTCAGCACGTCGAGGATGAAGCCCTCTTCGATGGCCTGGCGCATCGAATACACATGGAAAGGTTCCGGCAAGCCTGTCGCCGCATTGGTCCGGCCGAAGAGTTCCATCGTCTTGCCCTTCGGGGTCGCCGTGAAGGCGAAATATGACACATTCTTCGGACGCATCCGGGAGGACATCACCTCATTGACGACATCCTCGGACGTTACGTCTTCCGGGTCGATTTCAACATCCGCTGGCACCTCGACTGTTTCGCCATCCAACGCCACCTGAACCACAGGTGCTGACAATGGCTTTTCGCCAGAGGTCAGCGCGATTTTCATATTCCGAGCGGCCGTACCCGACTGGCTCGAGTGCGCCTCGTCGACGATGATGGCAAAGCGCTTGCCCTTCATCCCCTTCACCTTGTCCAGGATGAACGGGAATTTCTGGATGGTAGTGACCACCACGGGCGTGCCCTTCATCAGGGCTTCTGCCAGCTGCTGGCTGTTCTTGTCGATTTTCTGGACGACGCCGGACTTGTGTTCGAACTGGCTGATAGTTTCCTGCAGCTGTTTATCCAGCACGCGGCGGTCGGTGATGATGATGACCGAGTCGAAGATTTTATTGTCGTCAGCACCATGCAGATTGGCCATACGGTGTGCCGACCAGGCAATCGAATTCGATTTCCCCGAGCCAGCAGAGTGCTGAACCAGATAGACCTGGCCGGCGCCTTCCTGCGCCACCGTATCAACGAGATTTCGGACGACATCGAGCTGATGAAAGCGGGGGAAGATAAGCGTTTCCTTGACCCGCTTCTTGCCGGTTTTGGGGTCCTCATCCTGCTTGACCTCAAGGTGCAGGAAGTTGCCCAGGATATCGAGCCAGACGTCCTTGTCCCAGACCTGCTCCCAAAGGTACCAGGTCGGATAGCCCTTCCCCTCGGGCGCCGGCGGGTTGCCCACAGTAGCACCGCCCATGCCGTCGGGTCGGCCCAGATTGAACGGCAGAAAATAGGTTTTCTCGCCGTCCAGCTTTGTCGTCATGAACACTTCGTCGGTCGATACCGCGAAGTGGACGAGCGCCCGGGTCTTGAACTGCAAGAGGGCCTCTCGCTCTTTGGACTTGGCGTCCTTGGGCAAGCGGTCTTTCTTGTACTGGATGATGGCGTCCTTGATGTTCTGCGTGAGGTCGGTCTTGAGCTCAGCAGTGGACACAGGCAGGCCATTGACGAACAGCACCAGGTCGATGCTGTTCTCATTGTGCAGGCTGTAGTGCAACTGGCGGATGATCGTCAAACGGTTCTTTTCGTACCAAGCCCACAGCTGCGGGTTTTTCTTATTGGCAGGCCGGAACTGGCAGAGGAAGAACTTGGCATCCCGGTCCTTGAAGCCGTGGCGCAGCAGGTGCAGCGTGCCGTGCTTATCGAGCTGCTCGGCCACGCGCTTCACCAACATGGCTTCGGACTGGCCATTGTGCCACTTCTTGAACTTGGCCCACTCCGCAGGCTGCGTCTCCTGGACAAAGGCCAGGAGGTCGTCTGGGAACAGGGCAAGCTCGCGGCTATAGGATGCGGCCTCCTTCGGATGCGTGAAAACCGTCCAGCCATTTGCGGCCAGGTGGTCGCAAAGTTCATTTTCGAAGATGCGTTCAGTGTGGACGTTTGATAGCTTGACCATACCCAACCTCTCCTATCCGTCAGTGGTGGCGAGGTTCGTGCCTCGCTTCAGCTCATCCAGGGTTATGCCTTTGTCATTTTTCCACTCGCGCCAGCCATTGGCTGCGGCGCCGACAATAGCGGCTGCGGCGCCACTGGGCGTTCCAAATAAAACGTCCTCTTTGAAAACCAGCACACCGTCTTCCAGTGCGACCTTGCCTTCTTGCATCAGGGTTTCACGATGCTTGGCGTAGGCCTGATGGAGATAGGCTTTGCGCACAGTTCCTCTGCCGACAGAGCCCTTGAGCACAACGAATCCTTCCTCTGTGTATTCACCCACGGCCTTGGTACCAGCGCGGTTGCAGTAGAACAGCTCGGTATCTTTGGTTGACCGTCCCTCACCGGACGACAATGACTTAAAGACCGGATACCCCAGTGTTGCCAGGAGGGTGCGACCGGTATCGAAGATTTCGTGACAATCCGCCTCCAGCGGCGCGGGCGTGTGAGGCTTGCTGCCATCATTGCCGTTCTCTGTCTGATAGCGGCCGATTGCCTTGGCCTGCTGGATACACAGCCACTCCAGAAAAAGTGCATGCGTCTGTGTAAGGCTATTGGTGCGGGAGATGAGGACAACAGCCCGCTGCCAGAAGTCTTTTTCCTTGTTGTGCAGGGCCAAGCGCTTGCGCAAGTCTCCGGTCTGGCCGATATAGAGCTTTGGGGAGATTCCGTCTTCACCCTGTCCGAACAGGAAATAGACCGCTACCTGGCCGCTCTCCGGCATCGCGATGAAATCTGGAAGGAGTTTTCTGGGGACTTCGATAGCCTGGACGATGCGCGTGGTGATTTCGGCCACACGGATTCCCTGCGGGTCACCTGCAGGGAGGAATATCTGGATGGTCTTTGCTTGCGACATCAGCACTTTTGACCTCTACTAGCCCAAGGGAACCGGGACAAGCGTTTTGTGTAGGTACAGCGGATGCCCAGGCTGGCCCGCTTTCGTAACAGTCAAGGCATGCAGCGAGGGAATCAACGCCCTAACTGCCATACCGCGGCCCTGATAGATACCTTTATTGCCCCAGGCAGCCACAATGATTCGAGCGTCACGAGCCAATGCCAGTAGGTGCTTATCGTTCTCTGCTCCCACCGGGTCATTCGCCGCCATCATCTCTGCTGGATTCGTCGCTCGATACGCGAATAAATTGCCCATCACCAAGCCGCCGTACCCCCAGCTCCGCGCAAAAGACACACATCGGCGGATAGTGGGGTCGTCTTCCACCTCGTCTGCCGTACTCGGATTCAGGCCGATAAACATTGCATAACCAAGACCCGGCTCGCCCCACCAGCGCGAAAGGCTGTAGCGATAGCGTCTGCAGTCTGAAAGCACCGCAGTTTTCTTCGACAACGATTGGTCAGTCATGCTGCCTCCAGGCGAAAACTATTGATATCAATCTGGCCAGTCACGGCGGCTGAAATTAGGGATGAGCGGTACTCCTTCAATTTAGAGCAATGCTCATCAGCGTGTTGTTGGAGAGCATCGATTTTTCTCATCACCTCGTCTAGATGACGAACAATAGACACCTGTTCCACATATGGAGGGAAAGGAAAACGGTAACGACGGAATGCTTCTGCGGTTAAGTGAGCTATGGTTGCCTTTTCTCTGGAATCGAAGCGTCCACGCTTCGCGCTGTCATACAGCGCATAGAACAGGAAGCGTGGCACATCGGTTCTAGCATCTCGCGGCCTCACCCTGTGTAATGCCTTTTGATACCCAATCACTTCCGCGGGTGATGTCCAAATTGCCGCTCTCCCAACCTCCCCGCCCTCACAGACCAGCAAGTCTCCCACGCGAA
Organism: Castellaniella sp.; assembly: GCF_041675725.1. Lineage (GTDB taxonomy): Bacteria > Pseudomonadota > Gammaproteobacteria > Burkholderiales > Burkholderiaceae_B > Castellaniella. Next base: position 78,835 of record NZ_JBAYTI010000003.1, read on the forward strand.
GGGTGTAACGCTCTAGTTCATATGGGGCAAAATCCATCATAGGGAGCCCTTCCATATTCACTCTATCCCATTGAACATCCGTATTTCGAAGATAGGGCAAGAGATGCTCACCACTTATCCTCTTTTCATCTAGCATTTTTCCGAGCTGAACCTCATAGCGATAATTTAGAGGACAGAATGACCAATGCGCGGGAACACTACTAAACCACTCGTCTCTCGTACTTTTAAGAGCACTCCCAGCAACAGAACTTTGGGATAAAGCCGCATATATCCGGGCAAGGCGCAACTCTTCGAGTTGTTCGCTCAATTTTTCTTTTCCTGCAATCAAAGCATCAATCCGCGCCGTCTGCTCGTCGAGGAAGTTGGCAATGTGCTGCTGTTCAGTTAAAGGGGGCATTGCAAAAGAAAGTCGAGAAATATCTCCCATACCTATATTTTTTTGCGTATTTGAATTGCAAAGGTCGTCAATCTGCTGCTGAAGTCCGGGCGTTTTGAGAACATACTCTACAAATCCACTATCAGCCCTAAACAGGTCCAATCTAATTAGGGCAAGAGGCGACCAAATTGCGAATTCGACATTATTGGATACCCGTGCAATCTTACCGGTCGACGCAGCTTTGCCCATGAGAATGTCACCTTGCTCAGGAGCGGCTTTTCGTCGATATTCGTTAAACGCAGATTCATCGATAAATCGACAGCCCTCAAGTATTAGTCTGCCGTCTTGAATAGCATCCACTGATAAGAAAGGATACCCCTCATCCACAAATATCGGAGTTTCGTGAGGACCATCTGTAATGGGCGCTCGAAGCACATCCTTAAGACGGACATCCTTCCAATGCGATGGGACTCTTCCGATATACGGACTAGCCGATGTCCTAAATCCGCCCATCACGCCACCACTCCCTTCAAGAGTTCAATAAACCGCTCCTCCATCTTCTTGATTTCAGCAGCAATGACCTCAGGCGCTCGCGGCGGCTTATAGACATAGAAATAGCGGTTGAAGTTGATTTCGTAGCCGACTTTACCGGGCAAGCCATCTTTCTCGTCCCGGATGGTTTCATTCACCCATGCATCCCCCACATGGGGCAAGACCTCGCGCTGCATATAGGCCTTGATGTCCTCGCCCAAGGGGATATTCTCGGTATCCCGAAGCTCAGGGTCGTAGGGCTTCTCGCCCTTCTTGAGTTTCTTTGCGGTCTTCCCGGGCGCCAGCGGGCGGTCCACTGTCACCTTGCGGTAACCAAAAAAGGTGTTCTCGAACACCTTCGAAACGCAGCGCAGGGGCTCCTGCTCCGTCTTCTCGTCGCCGTTTTTGACTGGCTCCTGATATTCCAGCGTGAAGCTGGCGTCGGGCTTGAACTCCGAATAGACCTTCACGATTTCCGTAATCTGCTCGTCCGTAATCTCGACCCGTTTGCTGCCAAGGCTCTTGCGGCGCTTCTCGTACATACGCGTGGCATCAATGAGCTGCACGCGCCCCTTGCGCTCAAGCTTCTTCGTGTTGTCCAGCAGCCAGATGTAGGTGGCAATGCCCGTGTTGTAAAACAGGTCGTTCGGCAGCGCGATAATAGCCTCGACGAGGTCGTTCTCCAGGAGGTATCGCCGGATTTCGGATTCGCCAGAGCCTGCGTCACCAGTAAACAGGGGACTGCCGTTCAGGACGATGCCAACGCGGCTCCCGCCTTCAGAGGGCTGGCGCATCTTGGACACCAGGTGCATCAGGAACAGCAAGGAGCCGTCAGAGATGCGGGGCAGGCCTGGGCCGAACCTGCCGGCAAAGCCCTTTTCGGACTCGGCCTTCACGGCAGATTGCACCTTCTTCCAGTCCACGCCGAACGGCGGGTTGGAGAGCATGTAATCGAACTTCTGGCCGATGAACCCGTCTGCCGACAGCGTGTTGCCCATCACAATATTCTTGGGGTCTTGCCCCTTGACGAGCATGTCCGCCTTACAGATGGCGTAGGACTCGGGATTCAACTCTTGGCCGAACAGCACCAGCTTCGCTGAGCTATTGATGCCGGCAATTTCGTTATCCGCGACGGACAGCATCCCACCAGTGCCGGCAGTGGGGTCGTAGAGCGACCGAATGATGCCGGGCTTGGACAGCGCCTCATCGTCGCCTGCAAACAGGCAGTGCACGATGAGCTTGATGACCTCGCGGGGCGTGAAGTGCTCCCCGGCGGTTTCGTTCGACGCTTCCGAGAACTTCCGAATCAGCTCCTCGAAGACCAGGCCCATCGTCTCATTGGGCACAACCGAGGGGTGCAGGTCGATTTCCGCGAACTTCTGCGCGACCAGGTACAGCAGGTCGTTTTCATCTAGCTCGGTCACGCGGTCGGTAAACTTGAGACGCTCGAACACATCCCGGGCGTCAGCGGAGAAGTCGCCGATGTAAGCAATGAGGTTGTGGCGGATGTTAGAGGGATCATCCAGCAGGCCAGGCACCGTGAAGGGGCTCACGTTGTAGAAGGACTGCTTGCTCTTGCGCGGCAGGATGAGGTCCAGGTTGATGCCCGAGTTTTTCTTCTTCTCGTACTCGGCCAGTACGTCCTTCTTGGTATCAGCCAGGACGCAATCCAGGCGCCGCAGTAGCGTGAAGGGAAGGATGACCTTGCCGTAGTCGGCCTGCTTGTAGTCACCGCGCAGGAGGTCTGCGACCGACCAGATGAAGTTTGCGAGTTCTGAGAAATTTTGTGCCATACCGCGTCATTGCCTGATTGTTGCCTGCTGGGGTGCAGAGTCGGGTTTTATGCCTCTTGGGCATCCCCCCCTCTCGCCATACCTAACGGACATGGTAACCGCAGATGACAGGATGTGGCGCTCCGACTCCATTGCCCGCCCGCACCAACGCACACGCAAAAAAAGGGGTACTTCTTTCGGGAAGCACCCCTTTTACACAGCTTTGAAAGGTTTTAGCTTAGCTGTTCTGGTGGCGGACGGTTGCCGCCTGAAAAAACGGCGGTCTGGATTAGATAGCACTCGCGCTGGTTGCTGCGGGCTGGCGGGTGTATAAGCGGCAGAGCCAGTTTCAGCGCGCGTCTGTGCCGGGGTTTGTCTCCAGCCAACGCGGCCCGAGTGCAGTCAGGCGGTAGCGTTGCTTGCTGCTGCGGGGTGTGTCAGGCAGGGTCATTTCCACCAGTCCTGATCGAAGGGCGGGTAGCAGGTAGTGGGATGCGGTGCACGCACTGATCGAAGAACTGGTCACGCAGCAGATCGTGGCGGCGCTGTCGGCCCCGCAGCTGGTGCAAGCCGCGTGGGATCGGATGCAGCACATCCGGCCTGATCTCACCGAGCCGCAAGTCGTGCTGCCAATGCGCAATTTGGCAGGGCTGTGGCGGGATTTGTTCCCTGCCGAGCAGTGCCGACTGGCACAACTGCTGATCGAGCGCGTGATGATTGCCAACGGCGGGCTCGAAATCATCTGGCGCGATCAGGGCCGGCAGGATCTGGCCGCAGAGCTTGCACCCGGCACCATCGGCGCGGAATTGCAGGAATGGGAACAGCAGGAGGAAACGGTATGAAGCCGAAAGTGCAGACCTTGGGTGCAGCCGTCGCCCGCGAGCGCCAGGATGGCAGGCAGACAGGTGAAGCTGTCCACCTTCATCCCGCTCAAGATCCGCAAACGCGGCGGCAGCAAGGTGGCGATTCGTCCCGACGGCCAACTGGATGCGCCGGGGAAAATCGCCACGCAGATCGACCAACCCTTGCTGGTCGCGCTCTCGCGGGCCTTCTACTGGCAGCAGTTGCTCGATGATAGGGTTGTGAGCAGCGGCAGCGAGAGGTGGTGGCGGGGTTTGATGCGTAATCGGGTTACGAGCCCTCGATGACCCGAGCCACGTCACCTTGGCATTCGGCGCACTTGCCCACCAGCAGCAAATCACCTCTGTTGATGGCGCCGGTGAAATTGGTGATGGTTGTTTCGTGGCGACACTGGCCGCACCAGACATTGGACAGCAGGCGCTGGCGGATGTCGGCAGGGATCGATTCCCAGCGCTGGCGGGCTGGCTTGGTGAAAGTGGGCAGTGATTCAATCGCCACGGATCACTCCTCGAACAATCCGGAGTGCGTGCCTGCCCGCACAAAGATGATGGCGTTTCCATCCGGACGGTAGATGAGCAGGAAGTCGCCGCCGATATGACATTCGCGGTGATCGGCCCAATCGCCCTTGAGTGGGTGATCCAGCCATTCGGGGCCCAGCGGCGCATCGTTGCCGATGAGCAGCAGCATCGCCTCCTTCAGACGCTTCAGGTCGTATCGGCCTGAGCGCGAGAGGCGCTCCCAGTCTTTGAGGAAGGCCTTGGTGTAATCGCACACCCTGGGCGGCGCTACCCGCTTACTGCTGGCGGGCTTTTTCGAGGGCATCGATCAGAGCGTCGGCAGATTCAAAACGGATGCTGCGCGCCTTGGCCATGGCGCGAGCTTCTTCCATCGCTGCGCGGGTCTGGGCGTTGGGCACCTTCAACTCCAGCGGAAATGCTTGGTCGTTGACCACGCGCTTGAGCAGGATGCGAACAGCGTCGGACATGGATAGCCCCATGGCTGCGAGCGCCTCGCCGGCTTGTTTCTTGATTTCGTCGTCCACTCGGACGTGAAGCATCGTGGAACGGGCCATGGTCAGATCCTCCGTTTCTATTATTATGTATCTCGATTGCGATACGGTCAAGCGGCTACTGATGATGCTCTATAAGCGTTCGATGCCTGACCGCTGACCTTGGTTGACGATGGACCGGTGCGCGTAAGTGGTTGATTTTTCGAGAGCGCCATCTGCGCCTACCCGCAGGCCGAACAGAGAAAAGAGACGGCTCTGAGGCTGAAAACGCTAAAAATCGGGCGTTTCGACAGATGGGTACCCGCAGCACAGATGGCCAGAACCCCGCGTGGCGTGGAGATTTGGGGCAAGAAAAAAGGGCTCTCCATCACGAACGGGGGACAGCGACATTCATTAGACTTGTTTTTGCGAAGAACACGTTTAATGGAGTCAATGCCGATGTCCCCAATCGATTCTATCCTAGGAATGGACGGCCTGAGC